>CAZAHA010000039.1:0-15651 GCA_964484915.1 uncultured Leptospirales bacterium | reverse complement strand
TGACGTTCTATAAACAAAGCACTTGGTAACGGACATCGCCCGGCAGCTGAAGTTACATGCCGAGCTTGACAACGCGAAGGACGCGCTCGCCGTGACGGCCATGGGGGTCGATCCCGACCGGGACAGAACGGTCTTTGATTTTTCACAAGCGATACGATCCGGAGATCTGCAAAGCGGGAGCTGCGTCATCGGCCGGGAACTCGCAGGGGACCTGAACGTAAAAACAGGTGATATCGTCTACCTGACGTTTAAAAACAGAAACGGCATGTACACGTCGATAGACCTGGAGATTGTCGAGGAAATCGTGACCACCAATCCGGCCATCAACGCGTCCACCGTATACCTTTCGATCAACGAGGCAAGGGAGATGCTTGCATCGGATGATATTACCGGAATAGCGGTTTTAACCGATGATCTTGACAGCGTCGAACGCTATAAGGACAGCATTGACGGTTTTAACGGGGGGATTGCCGTACGTACCTGGAGGGAGCAGGCAGAGGAGTACGCCGCACTGATTTCGGTAAAGAAGCAGGGATCGAGCATGCTTCTTCTTTTTATCATGATAATTGGCATGGTGGGGATCATGAACACGATGATCATGTCCGTGTTTCAGCAGAAACGTGAGATAGGAACATACAAGGCGATCGGTATGACCGACATTCAGGTGCGGAACATTTTTGTATGGGAGGCGGTGATAATCGGCTTCTTCGGCTCCCTTCTGGGTATCCTTCTGGGGTCGCTGGCGAACCTGTATTTTGTCGTATACGGCGTCAACCTCGATATGTTCAGCATGGGAGCCGGAAGCTCCGTTCTGGGGAATATCGGTGGTACCCTCTATTCGGTGTGGGTGCCCGCTTCATTCGTCCAGTCCGTTGTGGTTGCATGTATCGGCTCGCTTGCCGCTTCATATTTCCCGGCAAAGCTGGTACTACGGATGACGCCTGTTGACTGTCTGAAGATTGTGCGATGAACGCTGTACGACCGTATTGAGGATGACTGGAGGGTCTCATGCTGTTTGACATGGCCGTTAAAAACATTTTCAGAAACAAACGCCGCTCCATATTGACCATGCTCGTCATTTTCCTTGCAGCATTTATCGTGGGCATTGCGCAGGGATGGGTGAACGGCGTGCTCTCGGTTTATATGGACAACATGATCCGGTACCAGACCGGTCTCCACCGGATAACTACCAGTGAGTATGCCAGTCTGGAACGATTCATGCCGCCGGACGAGCTTCTTGATAAACCCGATGCGCTGATATCCGATCTGAGAAAGCGGTATCCGGAACTAACCTGTGAAAAGAGAATCAACTTTGCCTTGCTGCTCTCTCACGGAAACAAGACGGAAGCCGCGCTTGGGACCGGCGTCGATATCAGCGAGAGTATCCTTCCGTTTGAAAAGCGGATGCTGCGCGGGACCCATACCGGGGACGGTATCGTTATGGGAGAGAAACTTGCGAAGAAGATGGGCGTCCGCCTGGGTGACCGCCTTCTCGTGGCAACGCGTACGGCACAGGGAGGCTTGAACGGTATCAAGCTGCCGGTTACCGGAATATACCGGTTCAGGATAAATGTGTACGACGAGAAGCGGTTCTTTATGCCGATTGGTGAGGCGGAACGTCTGTTAAAGGCAGATGGACGGGTAAGTGAGATCTATGTGTATGGTGAAAACGGCAAGGATGTGGAAAAACAGGCCGAAGCCATACAGGCGATGCTGCCGGACGGTGTAGTAAGCCGATCGTTTATCGAGCAGCTGGGGCCGATGTATAGCATGTTTGAGACAGGACGGATCGCCTATGCCGTTATCGAGGCTTTGATCATGTTTCTTGCTTCGTTTGCCATTATTAACACTCTCATGATGGCACTTTTCGAGCGTATGCGGGAAATCGGCATGCTCCGTTCAGTCGGAATGACGCAGAGACAGCTCTTTTTGCTCTTTTGTATCGAAGGCGGTCTCCTCGGAGTTGTCGGCGGTACAGCCGGTGCGGTTGCCGGTTCGATCGTCATGTGGATCCTTTCCATAACCGGCATCAACTTCGAATCCGCGATGCAGGCGGTCGATTGGCCGGTCGATTATATCATCTACCCGGAAATGAGCATCTATTATCCGATTGTCGCGGTTATCATCTCGGTTGTCGTTCCGGTTCTCGCGTCGATGCTGCCTGCCCATGCGGTAAGAAAGTATACGCCGGCGGACGCGCTGCAGAAGTAGGATGATGTATGACACGGAAACTCACCTTTGAAGAGATCAGCAACTACCGGCCGGATGTGTCCGAACGGCGGAAAAAAATACCGGTCTGTGCGCTGATTGAAAACATACGAAGTCTCTACAATGTCGGTTCGATGTTCCGTACGGCGGACGCCGCCGGAATCGAACGGTTGTACCTGACAGGATACACCGGCTACCCGCCGCGGAAAGAGATAGAAAAAACGGCGCTTGGCAGCACCGAAACGGTACCGTGGAGCAGGTGCGTGGACCCGCTGGATCAGGCACAGTACCTGAAACGTGCCGGCTATACGCTGATTGCGTTTGAGCATACGGACACGGCTGTGGATTACCGTACGGTTGCGTACAACCGGCCGGTTTGTCTTCTGTTTGGAAACGAGGTCGAAGGATTAAGTGAAGAACTGTGCACGATGGCTGATGCATGCGTGCTGATTCCGATGTATGGGATGAAACAGTCGCTGAATGTTTCGGTAGCGTTCGGCATCGCCCTTTATCACGCGGTGAATGAGTACAGGGATACTGCCGGAAACAATCATGTGTCCGGCAGTATCGGGAATTAACGGTCGTTAAACGGTATATATTTTTTCGGTACGGAAACACTCTTGTATGCAGGACGCATGATTCGGCCGCCGCTTAGAAGCTCCTCAACACGGTGGGCGCACCATCCGGTTACACGCGAAGTGGCGAAAAGCGGCGTGTAAAGCTCCCTGTCTATCCCCAGCATGCTGTAAACAAATCCTGAGTAGAAGTCAACGTTGGCACTAATCTTCTTGTCGCTGTTCTTGATCTCTGAAAACAGGTCAGGGGTTACCTTCTCAATCAGGGTGTAGAGCTGAAATTCCTCATGCTGGTTGGTTTTCTTCGCCATCTCCTCGGCTTTCTTCTTTAACAATATCGCCCGAGGGTCGGAGAGCGTATAGACGGCGTGTCCCATACCGTACACCAGTCCCGTTTTGTCATAGACCTGCTTTAACAGAATCTTTTTGATGTATTCCTTGACCTCGTTTTCATTGGTCCAGTCCTTTACGCTTTCCTTGATATTATCCATCATTTGCATCACGCGCATATTTGCGCCGCCGTGCAGCGTGCCCTTTAGAGAGCCTATTGCCGCAGCAATCGCGGAAAAGGTATCCGTTCCGGAGGATGATACAACATGCGTGGTAAATGCCGAATTGTTACCGCCGCCGTGTTCTGCATGAAGGACGAGGCACAGGTCGAGTATCTCGGCCTCGAACTTCTCGTATGACATGTCCGGACGGATTAGTCTCAGAATGTTCTCAGCAGTTGAGAGTTCCGGTTTTGGGGCATGAATAAAGAGGCTCTTTTGGTCGTAATAGTGTCGCTTCGCCTGATACGCGTATGCGGTCAGGGTTGGGAAAGAACCGATCAGGGAGATGCTCTGCCTGAGCACGTTAGAAATGGCCTGCGATTCAGGATCCTCGTCGTAGGAATATAAAGCAAGGACAGAGCGCGCGAGTTTGTTCATGATATCTTTGCTTGGCGCCTTGAGGATCATGTCCTCGGTAAAATTTGACGGCAGTTCGCGTCTGGCACCGAGCATCTTGAGGAAGAAGTCAAATTCTTCTGCATTCGGCAGATTAGCGAACAGGAGCAGATAGGCAACCTCCTCAAAGCCGAGGCGGCCTTCGTCGTGAAATCCGTTTACGAGGTCGACTATGTCGATTCCGCGGTACTTCAGCTTACCCTCGTCAGGAATTGTATCCTCGTCCTCTTTAATATAACCGTGCACTTCGCCGATTTCGGTAAGGCCAACGAGAACGCCGGAGCCGTCACTGTTGCGAAGACCCCGTTTCACGTTATACTTGATGTATTTATCCTGGGGTATTCGGTCCTCTTCAACAATCTTGCTGAACTTTTCCAGGAATTCGTATTGCAGTTTGCTTATGTCTTTCATAGGAACCCTCCGTTACCTTTTGGGAGCACAGCTATACAGCCGTCCTTTCCGTGTTTTGTTGTATTTCAGGACATTCGTTTCGCTATGTTTATGTCGTGTAAATTCCGGACAGTCGCATGAAAAGCTGTGATACAGCCTGAACTGAATCCGGCGCATGAAAACGTATGCAGCGCAAACCGGGTGGACTCAGCTTTGATTGGGATGAAACCGGCAGCGCGATAGGATATAATATATCAGCTTTTAACTGAGATTATCTTTTTTATGAAACGATGAGGTCTGCTTTACGTCAATATCTTTTTATGCGGAAACAAAAAATCATGTACCGGTATATTTTTACCAGAAACGCAGGATAAATGTTAAAATACCGCGGTTCCGTCCCTGTTTACCCTGAACTGTGTCTTGCATCCCGGGCATATATACTCGCCGGGACGGTATACGCGGACAAGAGCACCGCATGTTGCGCATTCAATTATAAGCGGGCTGTCAAAGTCTGACTCTTCCTTCTCTTCAATGGTAAACCGTGACGAGTTCGGTACGGATAGATCCTCCTCGCCGTGATACTGATCGTCCACATTATCTGACGGAAACAGGGAATTCTTAAACGAGTCGATTGCGTCCTGCTTCGTCGGATAGACATTGAGAAACTTGGTGATCTGTAACACCGATAACAGCGACTCGACCTCGCTGTTGAGCTCCACGAGTGCGGCCTTCCCCCCCTCTCCGGTAATCCGCTGTATGGAAGAAATGAGTGAACTGATTCCGTGTGATGTTACAAATGAGAGGTTTTTACCGTTAAGGATCAGCGAGCGCTTTCCCTGCACAAGAAGGGAGTCGATGTTTGATTCAAGTGCGCGGGCGGTTTCACCGTTTAGAATACCGTCAATATCTATGATGATGATCCGTCCATGTTCGATTGAATGATCGGCGTTCATTTTACTCCTCGCTTTCGTATTGGAATGGCATCCTGAATAACCGGGCGTGTCCGTGCGGTACAAGGTGCCGGTGTCTCACGGACCGAGAACGCACCCGGAGTGCGACCCTCTACCGCCGGCATCTCTTCAGAAAGTTCCTGCTGTATTACGGTGTCCGGCAGTTGCGCCACCGTATTGTTCTCACCGCGCCGGATCGTGATGAAGAGAAAAATTGCGACAACGGCAGAAAGGGAGAAGCATGAAAGAATAATAAAGATCTTCAATCGGGTCAGATTGTCCAGGCTGCTCCCAATATGCGCGTAAATGTCTGATCGTGAAAGGATTACGCTTGCAATGAAAAAGGCGCCGCTTTTTAGTTTAATTCTTTTTGTATACAGTATGCCGTTCCGGTCAATACGGCTGTCTACACGACTACGCAGCGTCTCAAGAATGGCATCGTCAAATGGTATCTTCTGCTGGAGGATATGATAATCGCGGCGTACGGCGCCTGCTGATTCACGGGTTATCGGATAATAAATTTCCTCCAGGTTATAGCTGAACTCGTCGGTAGCGATGTTGCCGTTAAGGCGAACTGCCTCCTGCGGGTCCGAATGGGTCACGATGGTTCCGTCGGTCCTGACTATGAAGGCGCGGAAGTAGAGTGCTTGCGATTCCTTGAATATCGGCTGAGCCATGCGGTCAACCGTTTTGGGGGTAGCGACTGCGCCGATCTGTGAAAGGGATACCAGCATAGATTCTGCGAACGAGTCCTTCTCTTTCATCCTGTTTTCAACAGAGATACGGATGTCGTTGTAGTAATTCAGTTCAAAGAGCCGTGAAATAAAAAAAGCTGTTGTGATGAAAAGTGCGACAGCGACGGCGCAGGCGATTGTGATATGTTTGAGTAATGATGTTTTCATTATGCACAGCCGAAATTGGTATGGGTAAAACTCCGTTTGCTGAATACACCCCGGTTGGTTCGTATATCCTTCGGATACGCCGGATGTCTTCTCCGGATTATGGATTACGGAAATACCCGTAACTCAGGAATAGTATCGGTCGGAAAAACATACGTGTAAACAAGTTTTTTGGATGTACGGTGCGATGCATGTGTCGTACATGAGGGTTCTGTACGCTTCCCGATACGGATTGGATCATCGGTACAGCGTACAGAGAGGTCTTTGCTTACCTGTCGTGGTCGTCCTTGATGCGGGCAAAGATCATTCTTCCGGCGGTGGTCTGCAGAACGGATGTTACGATAACGTCAACCTGTTCATTCATCCGCCTGCGCCCGTTCTCAACAACGATCATCGTACCGTCATCCAGGTATCCGATGGCCTGATTTGGGTCCTTACCCTCCTTGATGAGGGAGACGTGCATCTGCTCGCCGGGTAGTACGATCGGCTTCAGCGCATTGGAAAGCTGGTTTATGTTCAGTACGGACACGCCGTGAAATTCGGCCACCTTGTTCAAGTTGAAGTCGTTCGTGACGACCTTCGCGTCCATTACCTTTGCCAGTTTTACCAGCTTTGAATCGACCTCATGTATGTCATAAAAATCCATGTCGGAGATCTTGACCTTTATTGAATGGTCCTTCTGCATCTTGTTGAGAATGTCAAGTCCCCGGCGTCCGCGGTTTCTCTTGATACTGTCCGCCGAGTCGGCGATCATTTGGAGTTCGTTTAGAACGAAATTCGGGATAACGAGTATACCTTCAAGAAAGCCAGTATCGCAGATGTCAGCGATTCGGCCGTCGATGATGACGCTCGTGTCGAGAATCTTGTACGATATCGTTCCCTCGCAGTTTGCAAGATCGGAGGGTATAATCTTTTCAAGAAACGCAATCTCCTCATTATTGACGATAAAAATCATGAGGACGAGAAAGGTAACAAAGTGGAACACCAGCGCCTTGGCGAGAGGATACCAGCCGTAGGCTTCGCCCATGCCGGTCAGATCAAGTCCCTTGATAAGAAAAAAGGCCGTGATAAAACCGAGAATCAGTCCGAACAATGCCGACATGAGTGTACGTGTTTTGACTGAATGGGAGACGTATTCGATGAGAATCAACAGGCCGAAAGCAACGATAAATGCGATAGCGGCGGCGATAAGCGAAACCGTTACTGAGTTGTTTATGAAGTACAGGAACGGTATGAGTGTTCCGATGCCGATAAAAATGATTCTAAAAAAAATTATCATAAAATAGCTCCAGTTTGTACAAAAAATGAGGCGGCCGGTTTCATAGCAGACTGTATCAAGTGCGGCCGCGCATCACAAAAAAAAACACAGTTAAGCGGATAAATCAACGAATAATTATGTATTATTATGTAGAAATTGATATAGGATACTGATAAAACGCTTGTCTGCGCCGCTGTATTGCTCAATCGGTGGTCCGGCGACGTGACAAGATATCAGGACTCGGACAGGGCCTCGGAAACGATATTTCCGGCTTCTTCGATGTCGATGCCGGACGTCAGTGCAACTTCATGAATAACAAGATTATACGCGTTTTCGTACAGTTTGCGCTCCATAATTGAAAGCTCCTTCTCTCTCCCGCGCCGGTAAAGGTCACGAGCTACTTCAGCCACGAGAAAGATTGAGCCGCTTTTTACCTTGTCCACATTATTCTGATATCTGAGCTTCCAGTCGTTTTCCTTGATTGTTTCACCGCTGTTCAGGTGTTTGATGACCTTCTTGATATCATTTTTTGGTATAATGGATCTAAGGCCGACTTCGTCCGACTTGTCCAGGGGTATCATTACCTTCATGCCGCTGTTAATAATGTTTATGATATAGTACTTGGTTTTCTGACCGAGTATCTCTTTCGTTTCGATTTCGTCGATGAGTCCCACGCCGTGCATTGGATAGACGATCTTGTCACCGGTTTTGAACATAACTTCATCTCCTACAATGGTTGAATTAATAATCAGTTAACGCTTTCTTCCACAAATTCAAGCAGAGACTGCATCTTCATGCGTTTTCCGCCTCCCGAACCGCGTGTCCCCTTGATATAATAATAATCCGCCTGCTTGTAAACGGTGTCCGGCGGTTCCGGGAATGACGGTTCAGGCATACTTTCGTATACCTCTTTCATGTAGTCCGCCCATATCGGTGCTGCCACGGTACCGCCAGCCTGGTGTTTGCCGAGAGACAGGAATGGCTTGTCGTATCCCATCCAGACAACCGTAACAAGATCAGGAGTGTATCCGCAGAACCAGGCGTCTGTCCAGTTAGAGGTTGTTCCCGTTTTGCCGGCCGCCGGAAGCCAGAAACCGTGCTCCTCACGGATCGCTTTTTTGGCCGTACCCTTGTCGACAACACCACGCATAAGGTCTGTCATGATAAACGCGACATCCTCCGAAATGATCTGCATCTCGCCGTTGCGTTCCTTGACGGCCTTGACAATCCCGACTTCACGTTCAATATTCGCGATCTCGTTTCCGTCCTTGTCCAGAACGAAGCGAATGGAATACGGTATCACGTCCCGTCCGCGGTTTGCATAGATTGCATACGCCCCGGCCATCTCAAACGGAGTCAGCTCCGATGTTCCAAGCGCCATCGTCGGATTCATATTGAAGCGGAAGGGCGGAACCTTCAGCATACGAGACGAGTATTCCGTGATCATGTCCGGTCCTATCGTGTCGTATATCCGCACAGCAACGATGTTGATGGACATCGCAAGGGCGTGTTTTATCGTTACCAGTCCCGAATAGGTTCCCCCATAGTTGCCCGGCGACCATGTTGTCCCATGTGAGTCGATGTTCACCAGCGGGGCGTCGGATATGGTTGTCCCTTCTGTTAGAATCTTCGACTCTATTCCCGCACCGTACACAAACGGCTTAAACGCAGATCCCGGCTGCCTCCGTGCCGAAACCGCACGGTTTAGCTGATTATCAACGTTGAAATCAGACCCCCCTACCATCGCCGATATATATCCGGTATCAGGTTCGATCGAAACAAGCGCTCCTTCCACCTGCAGGTTTGAGGAGACGCCGAGTGCGGTCGTAGAGCGGAAGTTTTCCACGGCTTTCTGGTTTATCCGTGAATCGGTAAGCAGCGAGACCATGTCGATTGTGTCGACAAACTCTTCCACAATTGCGCGGCGGGTTCGTGACTCGACATCATAGGTAACAACGACTCCGGGAAGATTGAAGATCATTCTGAGCATATTATAGGTTCCGAAAAGGCCCCTGTCTACGCTGCCTCGTGTATACCGGTTGAGCTTGTCAGAGAGTTCTGTCTGTCTTCGGACTCCCCCCTGAAGATGGCGTTCTGCCGCAGCCTGTCGCTTGAGGTCGAGCGTCGTATAGACATTCAGTCCATCCTCATAGACCGCCTCCTTGCCGAAACGGTTAACGATAATCTGGCGGACATAGTTGGTAAAGTGCGGGGCCTTGTCGACAACCTTTGTGTATGCGGTTTTCGTCGGGTACTCTGTCTTGAGTGAGTCAACAAAGACGGGCCAGAACTCACGGTATGCAGTATCGGCGCGTTCCCTCGTCAGGTAGCCCTCTTTTACCATACGGTTCAGGATGTCCCTGTTTTTTTCGTACGCATTATGCTGGTTCATAAGCGGGGAGTACCGTCCGGGAGCAGAAGGTAGCGCAGCCATTACCGCTGCTTCGATCGCGGTAATATACTTGACTTCCTTGTCGAAGAAGAGATGAGACGCCGATGATATACCGTAGCAGCCGTGGCCGAGGTATATCTGGTTGAAGTACATTTCCAGTATCTCTTCCTTTGAAAACTTTTTTTCTATCTGCAGCGCAAGAATAGCCTCCAGGAGTTTTCGTGTAAACGTTCGTTCGCTGTCTGTAAAAAGCCGTTTTGCCAGCTGCTGGGTGATGGTGGATCCGCCCTGTACGATCCTGCCGGCCTGTATGTTTTTAATCATTGCACGGATAATTGCATTAAAATTGATACCGAAGTGGTTATGGAATTCCTTGTCCTCGGTGGCAATAAACGCGTTTATCAGAGTCTGGGGAATTTCGTTATACCCAACAAGGTCCCGCTTTTGTTTAAAAAGTTCGGAAATAAGCTCTCCATTTATGTCGTATATCCGCGTCGGCACAGAAAGCTGAAACTGCTCCAGGTTTGAGATACCCGAGAAGTTTTTGACCTCTGAGGTGAGATAACCGAATAAGATGCCGCCGGCAATAGATGTAACTGCAAGCAGCCCTGTGATAAAACGGCCGAATGCCGTTGTTGATCTGCTGTGTCCCATAAAAAAATAGTCTCTCTGTTTCCTTTAGTATTCCGGATTTGACCGTTGACATTCATTGGGTCCCGGCAAGGAGGACTGATCTACATTGAGCATATTGCATCGACGGCCCTTCCTGTCAGGCTTACCTTTTTCTACCGCAGCATATCCATGAGCCGGGCGATAGAGTACACGATTGCGGCTATCAGTGCGGTAAATACAACAGCTGTGATTACTATTCCCAGTATCCATCCGGTTAATGCAAGAAGGAACGGAAGAACAAACCGGATGATGATATATACCGTTGCGACAATCCCGATAACGTAAAAAAGCTGTCTGACAGTATTGGTATCCATAGTAACACCACAATGTGGGAAGTATAGCATAGTCATTAATGTTATCAATATGCGTCAAGTATAAAACATGGCACTCTGCTTTCAACATTTATTCAGTGTGCGGCGCTACCGTACACTGGTTGGACGGCGTATGGTCTCGACGGTAATGTTTCTGCGGTTACCATCGCGCCATACGGTAAGCTGCACGGTGCTGCCCGGTTCGGTCTGCTCTATGATCGCAATGAAATCTTCCGGGCTCTTGATTCGTGTACCGTTTGCGTTTATGATGATGTCACCCGATTGAATTCCGGCCTCGTGCGCAGGTCCGCCCGGCTGCACGTTGGCAACGACGATGCCGTCGGGCCTGTTCCATCCCAACTCATCCCGCAGCTGACTGTTCAGAGGGGCCAGCGCGATTCCAATGAATCCCTTGTGCACATATTTTTTGTCCTTTAACTCCAGAATCAGTTCCTTGACGGAATTGATGGGAATCGCAAATCCGATGCCCATGTAACCGCCGGATTTGGAATAGAGCATCCTGTTTATCCCGATAACCTCTCCGCGAATGTCCAGCAGCGGGCCGCCGGAATTGCCGGGGTTGATGGCCGCGTCGGTCTGGATGAACCCTGCGTTGGTACTCAGATCGATGTTTTTTCTTCCGGTGGCGCTGACCACGCCAACGGTAAAGCTCTTGGACAGTCCGAACGGGTTACCGATTGCTATTGCCCAGTCACCCACCTGTACGTTATCTGAACTGCCGAAGAATACCGGTTTAAGCTGCATGTCAGGTTCAATCTTCAGGATCGCCACATCCTTCTGCGCATCGAAGCCGCGTACTTCGGCCTCATACCGCTTGTCTCCGATTATGACCGTTACCTTGTCTACTACACGGTTGTCCGGCGCGATTACGTGGAAGTTTGTGCAGATAAAGCCGTTTTCGGACACGATAAATCCGGACCCCAGACCTGTTTGCTTCTGAACCTGTGGAATGCCGAAAAACTCGTAAAAGGGGTGATAAGGAAGCGTTACGCGGTCTTCCGTGGAGATAAAGACAACACGGTCTTCGTACAGGTCGTATATTTTCTGAAATGATTTCTGAATCTCCCAGGATTTCTGTATGTCTGAATCGTCTCTCAGCGGTGATTTCTTGTCAAAGTCCTGGATCTTTCCATCGTTATTCCCGTTCCTGCATGCCGTGAAGGAAATGAAAAGGGCAGCGTACAGGACAAACATATATATGGCTCTGTTAATGGTTTTCATACGATAACTCCTTTTGTAACAGGTACGATTGGCTGATTACGGCGGAATGTGTAATGTGATACTACAGGTTAACAGGAAGAACGGCGGATCGCTGCATGGCTCCAGGGGTCGGAATCATGCAGCTTAAACGGCCGTTACAGCCGGATTACAGTCTTTTTGGAAGCAATCAAGTACGCAAATTTTGTTACGAACCGTTCATAAGAGATGTTTTCCGATTTCTTGTAGAACACTTTGCACTGTATTCCTGAATGCCCCTCCTTGATGATCTGCTCGTTTAGTGAAAGAATATAGGTATTGATAAATCCGGAAAATATGTTCTCAAGAGGATTGGAGCTGGAGTCGGTTACAATGGAAGCTATGGTTCCCTTTCCCTTCTTTCTGTATATGTCTGCGAAGCGGTTGATGGTTTTAACGGTATTAGCGATATAGTGGTTCAGCAGTACGTTGATCTGCTCATCCCCCGCCTCCAGCATCGGATTTTTACCGTCTTCCGCGTCGTGCTCAAAATCAGCCTTGAAACTGATAAGAAGAATGTCCGGTTCCTCGCGGTTTTTCAGAATACGTGTAATCGTCTTCATATAGTTTTGATGGTCTTCAAAAATCACATGGTAAGAGTACGAGATCGCTCTCATGTTTCCGAGTTCTCTGTCGATACTCGAGATGGCCTCTTTCTTGTTGCTGATAAATATGGACTTACAGCGCTGTATAGCGAAGAATCTGGATATGTGCTTAAAATACTCATAATTACTTCCCAGGTAGTAGACGTTCTTGTTGATAAGATGGTCGATAGTTTTCATTATTCGCTCTCCATGTGTTTTTATTACTGAAAGATATCGTCTTTTCTGGCCTTTTCCTGTTTCCGCTCCTCTTCGATTTCTTCCCTGAAAATATAACGCCAGTTGTAAGAGTTGTCCGGATTGATCTGCTCGATATGCACTTTGTTTTTTCTGTTCCCGTTCATACAGCCGGCAGTCAGGAAAACGGCCAGGAATAATGTGACAATGCCGATCATTTTCATGATTATTTAGATATCAATCATTGAGTGAATTTCAAGGATTTTTTGGTCAAAAAGAACAGTGCGTATAATTTTTCCGCTTATCATGTGAAAATCATTGAAAAAATACCTCTTTATATCAGAGTGTTGTATACTGTAGGTCTATTCACGGACAGGAGCGATTATTAATGAAAGTTGTTCACGTTTTAAAACGGATCGAGACTATCGATAATGACATTAAGGATCTAAAGAAACTTGAGAAGTCCATTTCAAGGGAGAAGTCATTCTCCACGCCGATATATATGTCAATCGAGCAGCAGATTAATATACTGCTCGCAGAGAGGGTCAAACTGTTTGAGCTGCAGGTAAGTAATCCTCCGGATACACTCGTACAGCAGATCGAGGGTGAGGAGCCTGCCGATGAGGATATCAAACCGCTTCTTCCGTCAAAGAGCAAGAGTACGAAGAAAAGTACGAAGAAAAGTACAAAGAAAACACGTACTAAGGGACAGACCAAAACTGCTGCGAAACCTGTTGAGCAGACGGAGTATGTCGAGGACAGTGAAGATGACGATGAGCTCCCTTTTCGTATGCTGACACAGGATCAGATAGACAGCAGGATCTCCGATATTCAGAAGGAGAAACCGTCCGCCGACAGTGCATATGACAAAACAGCCGAGGCTGAGGCATCAGAAGACGACAGTGCAAAGATGTCGGATGAGGCGGTCAAACTGCTGGACATCGCACTTGACAAGGGTACGGATAAGAAGAAGGATACGGTCAAGGATAAACAGAGAGTGCGTTTTTTCAAGGACAACTTTCCAAGCGGGGAATACTGACCCATGATAAGCCCGGTGTCATGTAATGAGTGATGTTACTGTAATTTCCTATCCCGGTTCGCATGACGATAATCTGCTGTCGTTGACCTGTTTTCGTTCACGGTACATGGTGCCGTTTGCGGGGCGTCATCGCGTAATTGATTTTACGCTGCGGAACATATTCGCGCTCGAGGCGAAAAACGCGATTCTTTTTAGCAGGGTGTATGATGATCTTGAGCTGTATGTTCAGGAACATCCGCTGTTCAAGCTGGGGAAAAACATCAATGTGTCCCCGGTGCTTTCTGATGCGATCGACATAGACCTGTTTTACGAAAACATAAAACAGCTTAAGACTGACTACTACATACTTTACTGCGGTGATAATCCCGGATTCATAAATTTCTCGTATCTTCTGGAGAAATATCGCAACAAACGGACGAACACGGTTCTGTTTAAACTCAAGATTGGTGAAGTAGGTACGCTTGCCTATACAATACTCATAACCACGCGGGAATACCTGCTTGACGTTATCCGAGAGGCGCGTGCTGAACGGCGGAACGCCCCCAATGTCTTCGAAATGATCAACAACATGCTCATAAACAAGGGTGTCGCAAGCTCAACGTTCAAGGCGCGATACTGGCCCCTTAAGTCGGTTCCGGACTATTACGATTATAACATGCTGATCTTTAAAAACGAACAGCTCTTTCACCAGATCTATGATGACCCGCTTCTGGAGACTGCGATCAGCAGGGATATGCTGACACAGATTGGCCCCCGCGCGAAGGTCACAAGGACATATCTCTCCGACGGGTGCATCATCAACGGGACGGTAGAAAATTCCATCGTCTTTCCAGGAGTTGTCGTCGCAGAAGACGCAGTCGTTAAGGATTCGATACTGCTGCCGTATGTCGCAATCGGCAGAGGCTCGCGGATCATGCGCAGCGTCATCGACGAGTTTACCGACTACAGCCGCAGCGATGTGCTCTTTAATATCGGCAATAATGTCCGCATCGGGTCCGATATGGAACAGCTTAAAAACAATGACTATCCGAGGTCCCTGTACAACTCGATCTCGCTGGTCGGCAAGAATGCGTTGATCCCTGATTCCGTCCGGATTGGCGGGGCGTGTTACATCGCGTCGGCAACCTCGGTAAACGCGTTTCAGAGTACACGGGTCCTTCATGACGGTCTTTCAATAGAGCCGTATGCCGAGGGTATTCTATGAGCGGGTTATCCGCCAACAACGGACGCCGATACAGCGCAACCACAAGCGAGAAAAAAATAACCGAAACGCTCAAGCGGTTTGACGGGAAACAGACGCTCTTCCTGAAGGCTGGTCTTTCAAAATATCCTCTGCGAAAAGCCGGAAACATAGAAAACTGTACGGTGCCTTTTCTTTCGGACAGAAAGCTCTCCGGAGAGAAGGCCCGTGTTTTCTGGCGCGGGAAATCCCATATAGAATTTGAAGGTATACTCAATACGGCGGATGCCCAAAAGAATGGTACCTTTTTATACCGTATGCGGATTTTCAGGATGCTTGTTCCCGAACGGCAGCGGAACAACATACGCTACCGTGCAGACAAGGACAGGTATCAGCTGGGAAGAATTACCTATTCGACAATACCGGAGAACCCCAGGGACATTTCAAATACTCCGCATTACAAGGAGTATCTGCGTGAAATGAAGAAGAAACTGGATTTCTTTTCATTTGTCAGCGTGTACCCGTACAAAACAACCTCCGCACCGACAGAGATTCTCTTTTCTCAGATCACACGCTCCATACTCTTCATCCGTGATCTTTCCGCATACAAGTCCTTTCTCGCAAAGAATGATGTCTTTTTTAATAATAATCCCAAACTGAGACGGCATCTTGAAAACCGTCTGAAAGCACTCAACCTTCGGTATTCATCGCTGCTTGTACGCCCGATTGATTATCTTCCCATGGTGGGCGGACAGTTTACCATAGCATACGTTGCCGTAGCCCGTGAGGAAGGG
>CAZAHA010000038.1:0-16095 GCA_964484915.1 uncultured Leptospirales bacterium | reverse complement strand
ACAACTCTATCTCGATTATCCAAAACACCGTAGACAGACGGATCATCATTCAAACGGATCTCACCCCGGACGCGGTAACCGTGCTTGGAGACATCACGCAGCTGCAGACCGTCTTTCTCAACCTGGGAATCAATGCCGTACACGCAATGCCGGAGGGCGGCAAACTGACCTTTCACAGCACGATCGTCGAACTGTCCGATGAATACTGCAGCTCGAGTCCGTTTGAACTGTCATCCGGTTCCTTTGTGCAGGTTGAAGTCTGTGATACGGGAATGGGCATACCACACGAATACATTGACCGGATATTTGAGCCTTTTTTTACCACGAAAGAGCAGGGACAGGGTACCGGCTTGGGCCTGTCGACGGTATACGGCATCGTCAGACAGCTGAGCGGGGAGGTCAAGGTGTACAGCATCGAAGGAGAGGGATGCTGCTTTCATGTTCTTGTGCCGCTCGCCGAAAACAAGCTCACAGAAATGTCCGATCTTGAGACGTCCGTCCCGGGAACGGGCGTGATCCTCCTGGTCGACGATGAACAAATCATCCGGTATACCGCCAAGCGTATCCTCAGCAGCC
The DNA here is from genome assembly GCA_964484915.1 of uncultured Leptospirales bacterium. Taxonomy (GTDB): domain Bacteria; phylum Spirochaetota; class UBA4802; order UBA4802; family JAFGJZ01; genus CAZAHA01. The sequence continues at coordinate 15,519 of CAZAHA010000038.1, read as the reverse complement.
TCGGATATGATGTTCTGGTCGCGCGTAACGGAGAAGAGGCGATTGAGATATTCAAGTCAAACAGTGATGAAATCGACCTGGTGCTGCTGGACATGATAATGCCACTCATGAACGGTCGGGACTGTTTCTTCAAACTGAGAAAAATCCGTCCGGACATACGTGTACTGCTTTCCACAGGTTTTATACGGGACGAAGATCTGCGGACAATGCTTGACAACGGACTGGACGGCATTATCCAGAAGCCGTTCAGAACAAGGGAACTCAGTCAAAAGATCGCTGAAATCCTTGAGCAGAATACTGTTTGAGGGAACAAAAAGCCTTCCCAGGTCATGGATTATCCCGGCCATATGTACATCTCTCGACCCTGGTTCCGATTATGGCTGTCGGAATGGAACGGAATGAATCGACAAACATCGTAATTTTTTTTAAGCCTTCTCTCAATACTGACATACAGCTGTCATAGTGCGATGGCATACTGGCGATACAAAGGAGGCAATTATGGGACTGATACCCGGATTCAAACCAGACGGCGGCATGCACTGTATTACGTGTTCATTAAGGCAGATATTGCTGCATAGCGGCGTATGCTTATCGGAACCGATGTTATTCGGACTGGGAGAAGGACTCTCCTTCACCTATATAAACATGGCTCAATCACCGTTGATTTCCGGCAGGATAAAACCCTTTGATTTTGAAAAAAACCTGGCAAGGAATAGCGAAATCGATATCCGCGTCAGAGCCTGTACGACCGATGAGGCCGGGCATAATAAACTGATTACATCCCTGGACATGGGAAAGCCTGTGATGCTGTATGCGGACATGGGGTATCTTTCCTATATGCGAATGGGCGATGGCTACCATTTCGGCGGTCACTCAATAGTCGTTTGCGGATATGACCGAAACAAACAGGTTTTTTATGTTTCAGACCGTGATTCACGGAAGAAAACCGTGCAGACACCAGGGGGTGCAGTGGGGAAGGACTATCATGAAGTCCCGTTTGAGGAAATGGCCATCGCAAGAGGATCCAGGTACCGACCCTTTCCGCCAAACAGACGGTATCTTAGTCTGAATACGGCAGAGTTTTGCGGAATCACTTTGGAGATGCTTTCCGGATCAATTAACCGTACCATGGTGAGTTTTCTTCAACCACCGGCCCAACTTCTTGGCCTTAGTGGTATCCGGAAATTTGCCCGGGAGGTCCGCCGATGGAAACAGTTTGACGAAGACAAGCTGAAACGGGCCGCCATTTCCAACTACTTCATGATCGACCAAAAAGGAGGAACAGGCGGCGGCGCGTTCCGCACCATGTACGGCACCTTTCTAGCCGAAGCCGCCGAATATCTTCCGGAACTCGCACCATACGCAACCAGCTACCTTGAAGCGGCGAAACTCTGGGACGATATCGCATCGTGTCTGACAGCCCTATACCGCCGCAGAGACCTGACGCTTCTTGATTCAGTTTCGCAACTGGCTGACGCGGCCGGGGACATGGAGGAGAAAAGCGCAGCCGCCCTCGCCGAAATAACCCGTTGACCTCACGTTTCAGACAACGGCTCTCAAGACGGACGACCAACGCCGTATGTCTCAATCTCAACCGGAATGTATATCTCGCTGACGGAGTTGTCGTTATACGGCCCGGCATAGTCTGCGGGGTAGTACTCGAAGTTATACAGATGCGGCAGCCGGTACTCCGTCTCCGGGAGATATGTCCCGTAGATATACCGGTAGGTATGGCCGACGGTATTGGCCCGCCCCCGATGGGAAAAGCGGAGATACGTTTGTGCGGGGAGCGTCTTTGCGGTTAACTGTACCGGTATGGTGTCGATCCGGTCCACCTCACAGGATACGAAGAAGAAGAGCGTGCCGGGGTCCTGGTCCGCAAACCAGTACTGTACCTGATAGTACCGTTCGGGGACAACGCGCGTTATGATCGACTCCCGGTGACGGATGAGGTTCTGCCAGGGCGTCGTCAGGTCATCGGCCGTTCCATCATACAGAAACGGTATGCCGACGAGCATCAGCGGCCCGCGTTCAACGACCTCAGGCTGCTGACTGTCGATATACCTCCCCGCCTCGAGACATGCGACGGAGATGGGCCCCACAAGGGAAATCCCTTCCACTGTGCCGCGCTTCCGGAAATCGGACGGATTCATGCCCGTTATCCGGCAAAACGCCCGGAGAAACGACTCCGGCGTGCTGAAACCGTAGTCAAACGCGATTTCGATAATCTTTTTGTCCGTGGACAGAAGCTCCCGCGCCGCCTCGGTTATCTTGCGGCCCAGCATGTAACTCTTTGGGGAAGTGCCTGTTATTCCCTTGAAGAGTCTGCTGAAGTAATAGAGTGAAAAACCGAAACGCTGGCTCACAGAATAGACTGTCATATCACTCTTGAGGTTCTCCTCGATCAAGTCGAGCGATGCGTATATTGCGTCACGGTTTTTCATATGGTTCTACGTGTTCCTTTGTTCCGGTGATTTCGGCAATTCCGATGAGCTCGGTACACTCACCGTCATATTGATCCGCTTGTCCCAACAACAGCCGCTGAATCACGCAGGAGACCGGCGACGCCGCTTTGCACAAGACTGTTAAAAAATCGCTGCGGGGTTTCAACCGTTAATCCGCATGAAGCCGTACATGTATGGTTCCGAATCATATAACGATAAGAACGCACCGGTCCATCCGGCCGGTGTATCAACCTATAGCGGAAAGTTAAACTCCGCTTTCCAGTTAAAGTTTCCGGACTCTTCAATGTTCTTCGGCCAGTGCGAACACTACTCCGGTACCGATGCACCGGACGGCCGATCGGAGCACGGCTGATACGGCTTGATATCAATGACCGACGTTCCCGGAAGAGCGTCTATGTACGGAGTGTAGACGGTCCCTGTTTTGTGGTCTATTCCGGCAACAAAGACGGTCGTAATGGCGACTGGATTGGGGCGAAACTGCGAGCGGGTCGCGAATATGCCGAGTGTGTCGGGGCCTTTTGTATACGGTTTTTCGGTTACGGTCACCGTACGGTACTCCTCTTCATCCGACATGTCTGCCCACCAGACGACGATTATGTGGCTGAATCCGTCAAGGCCCGTAAGCGCCTCCCTGTACCTGTCGTTAAGCGCTATGCCGAACCCGTCGGCAGATTGTGTTACTTCACCTATCTTGTTAATGTTCATGGCACACCTCATCCTTGTAATATACGATAAGGATACACGATATGCGCATGGTCTTCTTGACCGTTTTTGCGGTCCGTACCTGTTTAAACTGCCTTTTATTGTGCTTTAGAACGCCAGGGCTTCCTGAAGATGGTTCCGCAGCAGCTCACGGTCGAGTTTCCGCGATGATACGTACTCGAAATCGGCATCCTTTGTGATTTCATGCCTCACACGCTCAGGAATGTTGCTCAGAAAGGAGACCTCCCAGACGTCGCCGCGCTTCATTGGAAGAAAAACGGAGCTTCCGCCGAAGTATCCGTTACCACAGTAAAGCCCGATCCTGTCGGTATACATAGCGAGAACCGTGTCGTTCCCGGACTCTTGCTCCTTCTGAAACCTGTCAACAGCATCGCCGCTCACACGATATGTAATCAGATATCCGTCTATTGCGAGATAATCCAAAAGATCGTTCAGTCTGTCCTCTTCTCTCGAGGAAGGCTCCTGTTTCAGCAGATCATATGCACGTTCCAGCATGTCCCAGAACGCGTGGTCTTGAGCCGTATCAGGGTACGGCGTCAGCATGTGGGATATGATCTTGTTACCGTCCGCTTTCATCATGCTGACAAAGGAGAGTGTACTGCTTTTGTCTATTTCGTACCGCAACCGGTCAGGAAGATTCGTCAGGAACGAACCGGTCCAGTGTGTTCCGTCAAATTCCGGCCTGAACATGGAACACCCGCCCAAATAATCGTTTCCGCTTTGCAGCTCTCCTGTCTCACGTGCAAAGAGTTCGAAGAACAGACTGTATCCCTTTGGCGACGCTTCCTTCGGGAGACCGGCACTGTCTGTGCTCCTGAACGCAACGATATACGCGTCCATTGACATGAACTCTGCCAGTGTGACGGCTTCCTCCTTTTCATCATACGGAAGCGTCTCCTTCTGAATGAGCGAAAGCAGACGACGTCCCTTGTCCCAGAAACCGTCCGGTATTTCCATGCGCTTGTGCTTGTTCTTGTATTTCATGGCAAGTCTCCATCTGATCGTATCATCCGCCGGCAGAGAGCGAATGTAGATCTATGCTATACGGCCTCGTTCGACTTTTCAAGCACTTCTCGCGCATTTTCCCGAATGCTGTGAGACCGCTGATGCCAAGCATGGTAAGGGAAACAAGAATCGACTTCAACTCTACCCTGCCGAGCAGCTGAAAAATGATGCCGATTACCGACAGGAGGATGAGAAAGCCCGCATACGCAAGTGCCCCTTCGATGTCGAGTCTGGTCCGTGCCGATACTGTCTCGCTTGTCATGGCTGCCTCGCTGGAACGATAATAACCGACGATATCGCAAGGCTGTTCAGAAATCATTAAGCAAAAATGAAAACTTCTGGTTTTTGGAACAAGGTCTCCGCCTGTACGGTACTGCACGGCGGAGACGATGTTGTCGCGATACGGAACGCATCCGTATCCCCGAAAAGGATGGGATCAGTACTGGCAGTGAATCCATGCGCTCTCACGCGGAAAGAGACAGTCTGCAAACAGACCTCCCTCCTTTGAAGATGGCGCCACATCCGGACGAAGGTACTGAAACTCTCTCCAGGTACGGTACCCCAGAAGTACGGGTGGTACGCAATCCTCCGTCAGCGAGAGTGTATGCGCACCGGCGCCGTTTTGCTCCGTTACCGAGGCTACCAGTCCTTTCTCGAACCGGATATTAACGGCACTTTTGTATGTATCAAACACAAACGCCCCCGTATATCCCCGGAACGGTCCGTCAGCGAGGCGCTGCTCCAGTACCGGGGCCATCTTTTCGATCAGGCGAACCGTATCCGGGATCTTTATCTGCCAGGCATACGCCGGCTCCGATTCCGTACCCAGCCGTTGTGCTATCCTTACAGCGGCCGATTCGGTTCCCATGTTCAGCCTGATGTAGGGCTTGCCCTGCTCCACTGCGCGGTCCCGGCAGAACGAGAGCATCGACCGCACGGCGTCACTGGTAACCGTTTCGCTTGCCTCGCTGACGATGAGCCCCTTTCCGAAGCCGTAGAGCGAGATACGGAAATAGTACCGCTCACCGCTTGCCGGACGCTCCATTATCCAGAAATGGCCGGCGCACTCGGTATCCAGGCTGTGCGAGAGCAGATATCTCCAGTGTTCCGCGCTTCGCTGTACGAAGAGGAAGTTCTTTTCCGCGCCGGTCTGGTCCTCTTTGATCAGAAACGGAATATCGTCGATTGAGGCTCGGCGGAAGGAGAAGCCCCAGTCAAAGCCGTGCCCGACCGTATGAAACGGCACGCGCACGTTATTGTTGAGCGGAACGGCGTAATGATATCCGAGCCGGTGATAAAATCCCGGTATTCCCTGGATGCCGCACAGGTCAAACGACTCGTCAGCAACGGTCCCGGCAAACATCTCGCCGAGCCGGCGTATGAGTCCCTGTTTGCGGTGTCCGGCATCGGTTGCGACGATCCCCATCTCCGCGACCCTGAGCGGAATACCATTCATCATCCAGGTCCACGGAATAAGGCACAGTGCCGAGACAATTTTTCCTGATTTTTCATCCTCGGCGACGTACCAGTATCTGCGGTCCAGTCCGGGAAAATGGTGCAGGAGCGTATCAGCAAAACCGGCCACGTCCTCATCATGAAACGCGCTGCCGTACAGCTCCTTCAACTTTTTTGGATCGTCAGCCTCCAGGGCATGACGGAATATATACTTTGATTGTGACATTGTTTTCTCCATAGTGTTCTGTATGGGCGTCACGGCCCGTCAATATTCTGTACACAGACAATGTATACAGCACATGCAGCAGTATGCTGGTTTCAGGAAAACAGAAATGGAGAACCTGTCCCGTCGGCAGGTACGGAATTACGGAAGCAGTGAAAACAAAGCGGATTGAATGTGTTCTTCTTGTCGAATCATATCAGCTCTGTAGCCATCCCGATACGGCGGGACAGTTACCTGACAAAAGCCTTTTTCATAAAAAAACCCCGATAAATGTATGCCGTCACGGTGAACATGGACAACAGGAATCTCAAAGAATGTAAGTTTGTACCCGAAAAATTCGAAATCCCGAATCATTAAATATCTAAAAGGAATCGGGATATTGTCGACTACAACCAAACAATCATGTTCCAACGTGGACTTTCAAAGTTCCCTATTAATATATCAAGAACATTTTCATTTTTTATACACGTCAATCCCTGATACGGTCACCGTCGTGTAATGCGCTTCCCTGCTTGTTACGGCAAGCGTCCATCCGTGTACGTCAGCTATGTTCCGGCAGATGTACAGTCCCAGACCCATCCCGCCGCTTTCCCGTGTACGGGAGCGGTCCACCCGGTAAAACGGTTCACACAGAAACGGAATCTTCTCCTTTGCAATGCCGATGCCATAATCGGTGACCTGTAGCGTTACGGAACCGTCCCTTTCGGCAGCCGCAACCAGGACGGGACGCTTTCCAGGGTCCGAGTACCGTACGGCATTACCAATGAGGTTACCGGTCAGTATTTCGAACATCGGACGGTTCGCCATGATGACGGTGCCCTCCGGTACGGTGATCTCGAAGTGACCTGCGGGATACCGTTTGCGTGTGATGACTGAGTGGAGCGCATCCGTGAGATCGAACGGGCTCTGTACGGTTTCATTCCGTTCAAACGACAGCCTGAATGATGTAAGTATCGTGTCGACAAGGGTCTCAAGTTCTGCAACGTCAGCCCTGATCTCGTTTTTGGATGCTTCATCGGAAAATTCGAGGGCGAGCTTCATCCGCGCGAGCGGGGACTTGAGCTCGTGACCGATATCTATGAGCAGACGGTCCTTTACCTCTATCAGGCTGTTGATCGTACCGTTCATTTCGTTAAACGACCGCGCGAGACTTGACAGCTCGTCTTTTCCGCGCACCGGTACTTCATATCGGCGGTTGCCGGAGCTTATTTCATCTATACCGTGCTGCAGCTCGCTTACCGGACGAAGGATGTGCCGCAGGATCATGTAGCCTGTCAGTATAAGCAGCGAGACCGCCCCAAGAAACATGACCAGAAACGGCGTATGATGCCGTATGGAATCGGGATGGCGAAAGACAAACGTATACCCCTCTTGCCGGGCCACATGGTACCTGAACCGGAAACGGCGGCTCTTGAGATGGCGGAGGAGCTGCCGCTGGTCAATATCAACAAGAGTGGAATACAGGAGTTTTCCGTTTTCAAGAACTGCAATGCGGATACCCGTCTCGCGCGTTATGCGTCGCATACTGTCCGGGTTCGGCGGTATGCCGATGTCGTGCAGCAGATAGGTGCTGTAGTGGTTCACAATACGGGCAAAGGCAGGAGGCCTGCTACGGACAACGAACGCCCTGAACAGACCAAGGACGGTGATAATGACTACAAACCAGATACCGACAAGCAGAAACGCCGTCTTGAGAGAGAGTGATTCCCGAATCTTCATCTATCCGATAAACCTGTATCCCTTGCCGCGGACGGTCCTTATCAGCGTCGGTTCCCTGGGATCGTCACCGATCCTGGCGCGGAGCCTGCTGACAAGTACGTCTATCGAGCGGTCAAACCCGTCTCCGTCCAGGCCCTTGAGCCTGTCAAATATCATGTTCCGTGTGACGATCGTGTTCCGGTTTTCAAACAAATACTTGAACAGGTAAAACTCCATCGTGGTAAGCTCGTATATTCTGCCGGATATCGTTACCGAAAAGCGGCGCTCGTCTATCGTGACAGGCGTGTCGCCGTCTGTCTGGAATCGCGGCTCTCTTCTGCGCAGGACGGCCTGTATCCGCGCGAGAAGCTCGCGAGGCTCGAACGGCTTGGGAAGATAGTCGTCGGCCCCCATCTCGAGCCCAACGATGCGGTCGGTCACCTCGCCTCTGGCCGTCAGCATGATTACGGGGAGCTGGCTTTCAAAACGGATAGCCCTGCACAGTTCAAAACCGTCCATCTCCGGCATCATGACGTCGAGGATGATCATGTCAGGGTTGATCTTCTTGTATGATTCAAGCGCGACCCTCGGATGGGTCTCGGACGTAACCGCGTATCCGTACTGTGACAGATATCTGCTTAAAAGGGCGTTGAGTTTTTCATCGTCGTCGATGACGTATATTTTATTCATGTTTCATGTAATAGGGATAACCGCCTCCCGGCGGCTATCCGTCCGTTATCCGGCTTAGAAACGTCCGCGCGGCCCGCCGTTTTCCACAAAATCCGCGAGCTTGCTCCGCTGAGCATCGTTGAGAAGTGCATTAAACTCAAGAATTTTTTGGGTGATAAACGGCTTCATATCCTCCATCCGCTCCCGGTGCCGGTCGAAGATTTCATGTACGGTATCCTCGGTCAGCTCATTGTTTCGCACAAGCGAGGCGATATACGCGTGCTGGTCCTTCCGTTCTTCACGGTGCTCCCTCATACGGGCGACCACATCGTCCCTGATACGGTCAAGGTGCTGTTTCTGCTCTTGTGTAAAGTCCAGCTCCGACGCAATCACGTATGTCGCAAATTTCATCTTCTGCTCCGGATCGCCTCCTGCATGCGGGCCCCGGCATGAGACAAGCGAAGCGACAAGCATCCCGCCAAGCAGTACAGCAGCCGCTGTCCGTTTAATGATTTTCATGGTCCATTCCTCCAAAATGATATGGACAATAAATACCGCAAATGTGTAATATGAATATTTCAGAATGTAACAGCATGTAACAAAAACAGGAAAATATCTGAAAAGACGGAGATATACGGCGAATTGAAGAACAATAACTGGCTCGACAACAATGAACAACAGATAGAACAGTATCTGTCATCATGCGACATCATACTGTGCGACAGGGCGCCAAGCCTTGGACTTCTCGCTGACATGGTCGCAATTCAGTATAGCTGAAAACAAGCCGTCCACACTGGGAAGTCAGCTTGAGATGCTTGAGGAGATCGGATTCCGCGACGTTGACTGTTATCTGAAAAAAGGCATCTTCGACATGTTCGGCGGAAACAAATCCTGATAAACCAGAGGAGAGCATAATGAAACAGTGGTGGAAAGAAAGCGTCGTATACCAGATCTATCCACAGAGTTTTTACGATTCCAACGGCGACGGTGTCGGCGACCTGAACGGTATTATCATGAAGCTGGACTACCTCACCGGGCTCGGCATTGACATCATATGGCTGAACCCGATATACGATTCGCCCCTTGACGATAACGGCTACGACATCCGCGACTACCGGTCGATCCTTGCCGAGTACGGAACGATGGAGGACTTTGACGAACTCCTTACACAGATGCACAAACGCGGACTGAAGCTTGTAATGGACCTTGTGGTAAACCATACATCGGACGAGCACACCTGGTTTGTCGAGTCCCGTAAAAGCAGGGACAATCCGTTCCGTGACTACTACATCTGGAAGAAGCCGGTGGACGGCGGCCCCCCAAACGGATGGCAGTCGTTTTTCGGTGGCAGCACATGGGCCTACGATGACCACAGCGGCGAGTACTACCTGCACCTTTTTTCAAAAAAGCAGGTTGACCTGAACTGGGAAAACCAAAGCGTCCGGAACGGGATCTACGAGATGATGCGGTGGTGGCTGGACAAGGGGATCGATGGTTTCCGGATGGACGTCATAAACCTGATCTCCAAGAAATTCCACCCCGGCGAACCGGAAAGGGACTTCTTCTTCAACGGGCCCCGTGTACACGAATATCTCCGAGAGATGAACCGTAAGGTGCTCTCCGATTACGACATCGTCTCCATCGGCGAGTGCCCCGGATCGTCAACCGGGGACGCACGGCTGTACGCGGGCTTTGACACCGGTGAGGTGAACATGGTCTTTCAGTTTGAGCATATCGAGGTGGACCATGACGGAAACAAATGGGAGGGCCACCGTTTTCAACCTGCCGCACTCCGTGAAGTGATGTTTAAGTGGCAGAAGGAACTCGACGGCGTTGCCTGGAACAGCATCTACCTTACAAACCACGACCAGCCGCGCGCTCTTTCCCGGTTCGGCAACGACGGCCCGTACAGAAAGACGGCCGCCAAGCTTCTTGCGATGTTTACACTTTCACTGCAGGGAACGCCGTACATCTATCAGGGTGAAGAGATCGGCATGACCAACGCATACTTCGACTCCATAGACGACTACCGCGACATCGAATCGCTCAACTTCTACTCACACGCGAGGGAAAACGGCATGGATGTTGCCGAAATCTTCAGACGGCTCCAGTATATCAGCCGCGACAACAGCCGCACGCCGATGCAGTGGAACGCCTCGCCCAACGCCGGATTTACCAGCGGCACGCCGTGGATACGGGTTAATCCCAACTACACATCGATCAATGCCGAATCCGACAGAGACGATCCTGATTCGATATACCGATTTTACAAGCGGATGATCTGTTTCCGCCGGATGACACCCGCGCTTGTCTACGGATCGTTTATTCCGTATCTTGAGGATGATCCCGTTCTGTACGTGTACGAGCGCGACCATGGGGGAAACAGATACCAGGTGCTTCTGAACATGTCGGCAGAGACCGTGTCTCTTGAGGGAAAGAACATTCCGGTGTACGGGAACTGCCACACATGCATGAGCAACTACGACGGCGCGCGCGATGGAAACGTGCTGCGACCCTACGAAGGGGTGATCCTTCATTGTATCGTTACGGAGTAATCATGTGAATACGCGATATATTCACACAAACATTGTCGCACTGGACTACAGGTCGCTTGCCGATTTTTACATAGCCGTTTTCGGGTGCGAGGAGAAGCCGCCGCACAGGGACCTCTCCGGCTCGTGGCTCGACGAGGCGACGGATCTTTCCGGGGCGCATATCCGTGGAGTACATCTGCTTTTACCGGGCCACGGTTCCGGCGGACCGACCCTGGAGATATTCCAGTATGAAAATGGCAGTGACGCGGGTGAAAAATGCGCGAACCGCGAAGGCTTTGCCCACATCGCATTTTCCGTTGAAGATGTGGGAGACTGCATCAAGCGGATCTACGAAAACGGCGGCTCTCTCCTTGGAGAGATGGTCACAACGGAGGTTGAAGGCTCCGGTACGATTACGTTTGCCTATGCGCGTGACCCGGAGGACAACATCGTGGAGATTCAGTCGTGGGGATGACGGACAATAAAACACCGCATGCCATGCTGAGCCATTCTGCGCATTACACTTTGCGGGAGGAACGGTGACTGTACATATCTACGGCCCGGAGGACGACGCATCACAAATTGACGGCTTTACCATAGTGGTTGACGTTTTCCGGGCGTTTTCCAACTCGTACCGCATCTGGCAGAACGGACCGCGGTTTTACTATGCGGTATCTCGCATCGAGACCGCGTTTGAGATGAAGCGGAGGCTTCCGGATGTTATTCTGATTGGCGAGCGAGACTGCATAAAGATAGACGGATTTGACTACGGCAACTCGCCGACGGAGATCGCCGGAAAGGACTTTACCGGAAAGACCGTGGTACATACGACAACGTCCGGTACGCAGGGACTGCTTCGGCAGCCGCCTGGAAACCGCGTCGCGGCCGGAAGCTTTGTAAACTGCGCCGCCCTTATACAGCACATAACGCAAAACGGCATAGGAACCGTTAACGTCTACTGTACGGCATCACGCGACGCCGTATACGGACACGAGGATTACGTCTTCGCGGAGTATTTCAGAAAGCGGCTTCTGGGCGGCGAAACCGGTTTTGAAAGCATACGGCGGGCCCTCCTTGCAGAAAACATCGTCAACTTCTCGGACGAGGGCTTTGCGCCGTATTCTGACTTTGAATTCTGTACGCAGCTTGACCGTTTTGACTGCATACTGGAACGGAAAGCGGCGCCGTTTGACGACGCCGTGCTCCTGGATGAAATCCCGCAATAGACTGGAACATAAGCACCCGCATCAACGGCAGATGCCGTAGTACACACGGCCATGCCTTATGGAAGCGCGTTAGGGACCGAAGCGGTATCCTTCCGGCTTATGCAGGGCAGAAGCCGGAAGATACAAGCGGAGGGCCCGGCCCCGCGCCGCCGAAGCGGCATGTGATATCCGGCAGGGCCCACGGCGCGGGGAAACGCCCTGATTGATGAAAACCTGTACAGGGGCCGGTCTATCGTTTGCTGCAATCGGACCACGCTTCCGAGAAATCCACATCGTCGTCACGTTGAAGCACATAATAAAACGAGCCGTCAGACAGTCCGTATGTCATTACCTCTCCGTATACCCTGATATCCAGACCAGTCACTTCTCCCTCGGCGGAGAGGGTTGTTCCTTCAACATGATACGCCAGATCATCGTCCCCACAGTAGGTAAAGCTTTCATCCATGACGGTTTCACCATTATTATCATATGCGAACATCGTATATACGTAGGTACGCATGGTTGTTTCGGTAAACTCGAGATATAATTCCATCCGGAATTCACCACCGTCCGTCGCCTCATTGGTGGATATAAATGTTGTGGTCGTTTCATTCTGACCGGTTTCCTCGTTGTATGTGGTCTCTACCACCTGTATGGTGCGCCAGTTTCCCACGACCGTGTCATTCAGGGTGTTACCGTCGTTAGCGACCCTGGTAATCTTCATCACGATTGACCGGTATCTGTTGCCGGACCTTGTTTCAATGACAAAACAAAAGTAATTTGCACCATCCTTCAGATCGATAAGCGCTCCGGAGATCACACCGCCGTCGGCTTCGTTAAACTCAAGTTCTGTGACGGTATCGTTTGCCCAGACGTTAACCGACTGCACACCTGACGTATCCGCACGCGAGAGCGACGACGGTATGGTGACCGAAACATACACCGAGTCGGAATCGGTATCCGGTAGTTCCGCTCCGTCTGTGTTACCCACTTCCGTTCCATTGATATCGATCGAGTCCATCTCTGCGACCCTTGCATCGTCTGGAAAATCGGGCAGACTGACCGCCTCGTCTACTACAGAGGAGGATGATCCATTGCCGCCTCCACTGCCGCCGCTTGAAGTACTGTCGCAGCCGAATAATAAACACAGCAAGAGTGCCGGTATAACTACACGTGTGTACATAAATCTCATGTTGATCCTCCATTTTGGGTATCAATATTCGCAGTACATGTATGTAGATTAGTGAGAATAATTAGCATGTAATCTGTCCGAAGAATGCAACCATTTTTTGATGGATAGACACGTATACTGACTGTACCGATCACTTTTTTGAGGTGTTTGCAGCTTCCCAAGGCGCGTTAGGGACCGAAGCGTCATTTTTCCGGGAAATATGCTGTAACAATAAATCCGACAATACAAACATGGCAGGAATGATCCGTCGTCAGCAAACTGAGAATATGTGCACCGGAAATTCTGATTTTAAGGCTTTTTCTGATGGAAAACAGGCATTTGAAGAAACCGGACCGGTTGAAATCATCGGATTTGTGCCATTTTTGAGGTTGTCCGGATAAAAAAACAATTGCGCGGGCAAAATTAATGGTTGATAGAAAGAGATGCACAAGCTATTATTTTTGCTCCATGTATAAGCAAAGGAAATCCAACAGGCTATCCTGGTCCTCGGTATGCCAATTTGCAAGTTGCCGTAATCAAATAGTTGGCCATAAATTTATAATATTCGATCGAACACTCCGAATTGAAGGAAATGAATAATGAGCAAGATTATTGAAGCTGTCAATCTAACAAAGAAGTATGGAGATTTGTCTGCTGTTGACAATATCACTTTTCATGTTAAAAAAGGAGAATTTTTCGGATTTCTTGGACCAAATGGAGCCGGAAAAACAACCACGATTAATATGTTAGTTGGTATGGCTAAAACTTCTCATGGTAAGATAATTTACAATGGTGAAGATTTAACAACAAACATAAAGAAAGCTCAAAAGCTTTTTGGAATAGTTGCTGATGAAAGCAATCTTTATGACGAAATGAGCGGATTTGACAACCTTTGTTTTTGCGGCTCTCTTTACGGCTTATCGAAAAAAGCAAGAGAAGGAAAGTCTGCTGCATTACTCAAGATGTTTGGTTTATCAGAAGCCGCTAACAAGAAGTTTAAAGCATATTCAAAAGGTATGAAACGAAAACTCACAATTGCAGCCGCAATGATTCACGATCCCGAGATTTTATTCATGGATGAACCGACAACCGGCATTGATGTTGCAAGTGTCAGGCAAATTCGGAATTTGATTAAGGACCTTCACAAGAACGGTACGACTATATTTTTAACAACTCATTATATTGAAGAAGCTGAAAGATTATGCGAAAGAGTTGCGTTTATTAATACAGGAAAAATCATAAAAACTGATACTGTTGCCAATCTTATTGAAGAGACAAGAGAAAGAAATGTGATAGAGGTATTATTTGAAGATAATTCTCTTAAAAAAGAACATCTGTTACAAAAATTGAACAAGCAATTCGACGATATCGAATGTATCTTGAAAAATGACACAACCATACGAATAACAAGCCGGAATAAAATCGATATTGCTCCAATAGTAAACTGTATTTCACTGGAAGACTTTTTCATTACAGAGGCTAAACTGGTAAAACCGACACTGGAAGATGCATTCGTGAAAATCACAGGGATAGAAGTTGACATGATGAAAAAGGAGAAAGAAAAAAAATGAAATCATTTATAGCTTTTTGGAATATTCTTGCCAAAGATATGAAAAACTACTATCTGAAACCGCCAAATATTAGCTGGGGAATTATTTTCCCTTTTGCCTGGATGCTTATGCTGTTTATTAAAACAAAAAGTGCATTTGATATCATAGAAGTATTCCCGGGAATTGTAGCCATGTCGGTTCTTTTTGGCACAACATCAATGCTTTCTGTTACCATAACCTTTGAAAGAAAGTCACGTTCGTTTGAAAGGCTTTTGCTTGCACCGATAACAATCGAATTACTTGTTTTTGCGAAAATAACCGGTGCGATCTTGTTTGGCATTTTTAACAGTATAATTCCGGTCTTTATATCTGTGCTGTATTTTAAAGCACCAGTATCAAATTGGATTTTTTTAACGGCCGGAGTCTTTCTGTTGTCAGTAATATCTACATTACTTGGTTTGTTTATTTCTGTTTCGGCAAAGGAAGTTTTTGAAGCACAAACATACTCAAACTTTTTCAGGTTTCCCATGATTTTTCTGTGTGGTTTGTTTGTTCCAATCTCTGCACTGCCTTTTTTTATTCAACCTCTATCATATGTTCTACCCGTTACATATGGCGTCGATGTTTTAAGGTATTCTATAAACGGGAGTAATAATTTCTCAATATTTATTAATATGTTGGTATTGGGCATGTTTTGTTTGTTCCTTTTTTATTTCAGCATTTTTAATATTAAGAGAAAATGGATACTGTAGATTTTTGCACGCAACAGTGTTTAACCGTTTTCTGCGTAAAGGAATCGGGATTTCGAAGTTTCCTGATAC
>CAZAHA010000037.1:0-16378 GCA_964484915.1 uncultured Leptospirales bacterium | reverse complement strand
GTGGAGGGTTAGCGTGCGAAGAGGGGTGAGGGAGGGAAGGAAGGCAGGGGGGGGGCCGTCCGGTTAGACGGGTGAGTGTGCCGACCGAGTCTCCCCTGGTCAGGGGTTTTCCCGGGATGTTGTCATCTACCGTTAACATAGTGTCTGCACAGACAAGAAGGGTGTCCGGTTAAAGGCGATCGTACAGTGATTCGGCCTTTTCACGGGCAATCCGTTCACAGAAAACGGACGGAGGTTCGCCGAGCAGAGGCGTCTGGTCTATGTTTGGAGAAATCACGGAATAAGAATCCGTCAGCAGAGAGAAAAGCTCTCTTCGGCGCGGTGAGGATGAGCCAAGCACGGTGGTCATTGCCTGCGGATCACCTTTTCGTTGATTTTGTATGCCTCAATGACGTCCCTGATCGTCTTCAGTTTGTCCAATACAATCTGCAGATGATCAACACTCTTGACTTCTACGACAAAACGCACGTGTACAAAGCCGTTCTTGTTGCTCTCCTTTGCCTCCATCTTGACGATGTTCAGCTTGCTCTGAGCGATTTCATTTGTAATGTCTGCCAGAAGGTTGGGGCGGTCAATTGCGGTAATGGAAACCTTGACAGGATGCAGATGATGCGAGTCGGACCACGATATATCGATAAACCGCTCCTTTTCGATGTTCAGCCGCTGCAGCGCAGGGCAGTCTTTTTTATGCACGGATATCTTCTTTCCCTTTGAGATGAATCCCACTACCTCATCTCCCGGTATCGGCTGGCAGCACTGCGCAAGACGGATCGGCACGTTGAGGTTGTTGTCAACGATGATGTCGGTATCGTCCGGTTTTGATTTTGCCGGAAGCTGAATCTTGCCTATATCCTGTTCACTGACCGCAAACTGGGCGACCTTCTGTCTGTTTTCCTTTGGCTGTTCCTGGACCTTTTCCTGTTCAAGCGCCTTCTGTTTTTTCAGCCAGCTCCGGATTTTGTACCGCGCGTTGGACGACCGGACGAACTTCAGCCAGCTCTCGGACGGGGTCTTGGACGGACTTGTGATAATCTCGACAAGGTCGCTGTTCTGGAGCTTTGTTTTGAGCGGTTTGATAACATGATTGATCTTGGCTCCCGAACAGTGGTGGCCGACTTCGGAGTGGATCGCGTAGGCAAAGTCGATCGGTGTCGCTCCCTTGGCAAGTTTGATAATCTTTCCTTTCGGTGTAAAGACAAAGATCTCGTCGCTGTACAGATCCATCTTGAGGATCTTCATAAACTCCCTGGTGTCCTTCAGCTCGGATCGCCACTTGTTAATGTTTTTCAGGAGCGAGATATTGTTAAGCCGTTCCTGGCCCTTCTTCCCGCCGCGCTCCTTGTATATCCAGTGCGCGGCGATACCCATCTCTGCGGTTTCATTCATCTCCTCCGTGCGGATCTGGATCTCGAGAAAATGCTTCTCAGGTCCCATCACCGTTGTATGGAGGGACTGGTACATGTTTGATTTCGGCAGCGCGATGTAATCTTTGAACCGGGACGGGATTGGCTGCCAGATTGTATGTACGATACCCAGTACCGCGTAGCAGTCCCTTACTTCTCGTGTAATGATCCGTACCGCCCGAATGTCGAAAATCTCCTCAAACGGCTTGTTCTGCTGGATCATCTTTTTGTATATTGAATAGTAGTGCTTGATGCGTCCCAGAATGCGAGCCTCTATGTCCATTCCCTCAAGGTTTGACTCAAGCTTTGTTCGGATGGCTGCTATATACTGCTCCAGCTCCTCCCGGTGTTTTGCAAGCTTTGTCTTGATCGATTCGTATTCTGCCGGATTCAGCGTGATAAAAGCAAGGTCTTCCAGTTCGGAACGGATCCTCGACATACCCAGACGGCTTGCCAGAGGAGCGTATATGTCCATAACCTCCTGCGCGATTCGCTTCTGCTTTGCCGGAGGCTGATGTTTGAGGGTGCGCATGTTGTGCGTCTTGTCCGCCAGCTTGATGATGATAACACGTGGATCGTCTATCGTTGCAAGCAGCATCTTGCGGAGAGTCTGCGCCTGTTCGTGGGACTTTGTTCTGTTCTTCAGAGATGATATCTTGGTGACTCCATCAACAAGATGCGCTATCTCTTCGCCGAATTCGCGCGCGATGAAGTCCATACCGGTCAGCGTATCCTCAACGACATCGTGAAGGAGCGCCGCGATTATGCATGACGGATCGAGCCTGTTCTTGGCGAGGATGCCTGCTACTTCAAGCGGGTGTGTTATGAAGGGTTCACCTGAAAGCCTTTTCTGGTAACGGTGAGCCTCTTCGGCAATGTTGTACGCCTTTTCTATCATTGCCGTGTTCGTGTCCGGATAATAGGAGGTCAGCGTGGAAATCAGGTTCTCGAATGTCTCTTTGTAAACAAGTGTGTCGTACTCGAACATGCGTCGTTCTCCATTGTCAATCTGTTACCGGCTTGACAGATACGAATAGATAGCACGGTCGTATTCCGCGGTTTTTTTAAAGACCTTTTCAGCAAGGTGCCTGTTCGTCTCATAGGAAACGGTAAAATCGTTGTCCTCAAGTTCCCGCTCTATTGCGGTATAATCGTCCGGATCGGTGATAACGGTAACATGAGCGTGGTTTTTTGCGGCGGCTCTCAGCATCGAAGGTCCTCCTATATCTATGTTCTCTATCGCCTCCTCAAAGGTTGTATCCTCTTTTGACACACACCTTTCAAAAGGATACAGATTAACGATGACCATGTCAATGGGAGTTATGCCGAGCCCGGTTAACGCGTCCATATGAAGCCGGTTAGAACGGTCGGCGAGCAGTCCACCGTGAATCATGGGGTGAAGCGTCTTTACCCTGCCGTCCATTATTTCAGGAAATCCGGTGTGGTCCGATACGTCTCGTACCCGTATTCCGTTTTGCCGGAGCAGTTTCGCGGTGCCGCCTGTTGAAAGCAGCGTGACCGAGTTGTCGGAAAGAAAGCGGGCGAACGGTACTATGCCGTCCTTGTCCGAGAGGCTTATGAGCGCTGTCTTAATAGTATTCATGGTGTACCTCGTTTTTGTAATATGGCGAGTGATTCGACATGAGGGGTCTGCGGAAACATGTCGTACGCGTCGAATGACTCAAGCTGGTAGTATTCTTTCAGAAAGGTATAGTCGTTAACAAACGTAGACGGATTGCACGACATGTAGATTATCGTGTCAGGTTGAAACGTATGAAAGTACTTGTACATCTTCGGATTCATCCCTGCGCGGGGCGGATCGAGTATCAGGGTGTTGTAATGAGTGTCGTTGTATTTTAGAAAGAAGCGCGCGTCATACTCGGTGAACTGTACGTTGGAGATACCGTTGATGAGAGCGTTTTTCCGTGCGAATGTGACCGACTCGGGAACAAGCTCTACACCGTGAACGTGGTCGCACTTTGAAGCTGAATAAAGTGTAATCGATCCGACGCCGCAGTACAGATCGAGAACTGTACCATGCGCGTGTGCTCGAATGGTGCGGTACATGGAGTGCGCGACCGGCGAATTGGACTGGAAGAAGGTATTGGGATGAATACGGAAGGTGATACCGTCAAAATTCTCCGTGATGAATCCGCCTTTGATGGTGTGGATGACCTCCCCGAAACTCAGGTCTGTCATGCTGTCGTTCAGCAGTATTGATGATGATGTGACCATATCGCCCAGACGGTCGATAATCTGCTCAAATTGGTCGCGTACGTCATCACGCGAGACAACGAAATTCACCATAGTTTCTCCGGTATAGTACGCCTGCCGGATTACACAGTACCGCAGGAAACCGTGATGGTTCAGGTAATCGTAACCTTCTATTTCACGGATAAGAGGACGGAGCTGAGTCCAGACTTCAGATGAACGATCCTGGAGAAGCGGGCAGGTCGTTACGTCGACAACCTCTCTGAACGAGCCGTTCTTACGGAGGCCGTTCGAGCCGAACGCCGCAACATAGTCCATCCGGTTCCGGTATCCGTATGGAGACGGCGCCGGATAAACGAGGTCAATGTCCGGGATGTCGGGGCCTGTTATGGTATTAAGATAGTCCCTCTTGAGGATGCACTGGTTCTCGTAGGAAATGTCCTGAAAGAGACATCCGCCGCATTCATGAAAATGCGGACAGTTCGGTTCGGCGCTGCCCCGGTATTTCCGGGCAAGGGTGAGGATCAGATCCCTGTTTTTTTTTCTTCTCTTTCCCATATCAGTGTGCAATTGTTGCCGGGGTGGGCTGTCAGTAAAGCCTTTTTCTGCAGTTGCATGGGTAAAGAGAAAAGGAAGACGAACGCATGAAAACCGTGAGCATCATCCCGTGCCGAAAAGGGCGTTGACACAGGAGCGCAGGAGGATACGATAAACGGTACACCGTATTATTGGCAGGGATCATGACAGCAACGCGAACAGTTTACGTACGGGATATACCGATCGGCGGGCATAACCCCGTGGTTGTCCAGAGCATGTGCGCCGAAAGGCTTGAGAACACGAAAGCGATCATTTCCGAGATTGAAACACTTGCAGAAGCCGGGGCCCGTATCGTCCGTTTCGCAGTGAGGAACATGCATGAGGCGCGTCTCATCCCGGAAGTTGTACGGCATACAACGCCCGCGCTTTGTGCGGACATCCATTTTGACCATCGGCTCGCGCTTGAAGCAATCAAGGGAGGCGTTCACAAGGTCCGTATCAATCCGGGTAATATCGGCTCTTTGGAAAAGACAAAAGAGGTTGTCCGCGCCGCGCGCGAGCATTCCATACCGATACGGATAGGTGTTAACGGCGGTTCTCTGGACAGGATAAAGTATCCAAAACCGAATCCGCAGGCGCTTGTAGACAGCGCTCTTTACCATGTCGAAATACTCGAGGACCTGGACTTTACGGATATCGTCATATCGCTGAAATCATCAGATGTGCACACAACCGTCCTGGCAAACCGTCTCATGGTCAAACGGCGTAACTATCCGCTGCATCTTGGTGTTACGGAAGCCGGGTTCGGCCTGTCTGCCGTTATAAAGAGCTCGATTGCCATCGGATCACTTCTTGTCGATGGGATCGGCAGTACCATCCGTGTCTCCATGACGGGTAATTCCGTTGATGAAATCGACGCAGCCTACCGGATACTCGGGGCGGTGGGGCTGGCCGGCCACGGTATAAATATGATCTCGTGTCCTACATGCGGAAGAACTGACCGAAGTGTAGACCTCGCCTCGCTTGCAGGTGATGTGGAAGAGCTGCTGATGAAGCGTTTTGGCGAAAGGCTTGCTTCGGGAGGAATCGTCATTACCGTTGCCGTTATGGGATGTGAAGTTAACGGCCCTGGCGAGGCGTGCGATGCCGATATCGGCATCGCGGGTGCCGGGAAGAGTACCTTTCTGCTCTTCAAAAAGGGGCAAAGCCTCGGAAGGGTTGCAGGCGAGTCAGTCCTTGAGTCCCTGTCCGCGCTGATGGACGATATCCTGTCAGAACGGGGAGTGTAGAGGACAGTAGCGCTGATTATTCCTTTCCCTGCTGGTTTTGTGCGGGGGCGTCATTTTTAGCTTCTGTATCGGGAGTACTGTCGGCGGTGTCTTCTGACCGTGATGTATCCGTCTTCCGTGTGCGTTTCTTGGAAGTGGTTGTGCCCTTCTTTTTCGATGTTTTCTTTGTACTCTTTTTAACACTCTTCTTTGCAGCTGCAGCATTGGTGCCTTTTACGCTTTTCGCGCCGGAAGTGCTTTCCGAAGCCTTGGCGGTGCCGGATCGTTTAACAGGTATCAGTTCGGCGTCTTCAAGATGGAAGTGCTGGTTCGCGGCCGCGACGATCCGTGAATCGTGTGTAACGACAATCAATGCCTTTCCGTTTTCGTCACGCAGTTTAAGAAAGAGATCCTTAATGTCATACGCAGACACCTCATCAAGGTTTCCTGTCGGTTCATCTGCGAGTATGATGTCCGGGTCGTTGATGATCGCACGGGCTATTGCAATACGTTGACGTTCACCGCCCGAGAGGGTGGTCGGCTTCTGATTGCGGATACCGTTGAGGTTAAGGTAGTCCAGCAGTTCCTTTACCTTTTTTGTTGTGTTCCGTGCGAACGGATTGAATATTGTTGGAAGAATGATGTTTTCCATCGCGGTGTAGTTTCCAAGCAGATTGAAAAACTGAAACACGAATCCGATACGCCTGTTTCGGAAAAATGAGCGGCGTATATCGCCCCACCGGAGAATGTTTTTCCCCTTGTACAGTACCTTGCCTTTATTTGGCTGCAGCAGGCCGGAGATGATTCCGAGAAGAGTCGTTTTACCGGAGCCGGATTTGCCCGTTATTACGGTTATCGTACCCGGTTCGACGGTAAATGACACATCTTTCAGAATAGGGCGCTTCCCGAAATTGAGGTTAACATTTTCGATGTGAAGCAGAGGGTGTTCTGGTTTATTTTTTTTCATCATGAGTACCTTATCTTCTGACAGCTTTAAAGAGATTGATGTTTGATGCGATTATCGCCGGAATAAATGACGAAACGGCCGAGACACCGGCAGAAAGGGCTACGGCAAGAAAAAGTATTTGTGGATCGTGCGATGCCTGAAAGGATATTGAGGCAATTTCAGGGAGCAGGTCCTTCATGTATCTTGCCGCGTATTCAAAGAGATAATTGCCAGCGTGGTAACCGAGGACTCCGTAAATCGCACCGACCGCGCCAGATTCCAGAATAAACGTGATGACGATCCGGATTTTTGTTACGCCGAGTATACGTGTCAGTGAAAACTTGTGGCTCATCTGGTTTACAATATTAAGATTAGCGTTGAAGATGGAAATTATCGTCAGGATGAGCAGGATACCCACGATGGCAAGTGAAAACGAGTCGATAATCCTGAGAACCTGGTTTGCCTTTTGTGCTGTGTCTGATTGTGACTGCACCTGCAGGCCGAGCTCCTCCAGTTTGTCCACCGTTTCAGGAAGTTTCTTGTTGTCCTTTACTTTTGCATACATCATGATATATGTATAACCGCGCTTCCAGCGGCCGTCAGCGTAATGCGCACGCCCTGCAAAATATGTCATGAAATCCATCGGCACAATGGCTCCGGGCCTGTCGATTGCAGCTGTAAAGTCAAAAACCTGTGCGTCAATCTCGGTAAAGTGAACATCGGTGTCTTCATTTACACTTCTATCTGCATTTGGAATGGAAACGGACCGTTTTGTTTCGACCTTTATTGTGAGAGGAAAATTTTGGAGGTCGTTGATGCGGAGTTGCGGCATTCCCTGAAAGTAGAGGTAATTGTTCAGCATCATAAGGGTGAACTTCGGCGCAATGACCGGCACTGCGGCGCCCGGACGGTAATAGAACTGTTTCCAGTTCTTGACTTTGCCATCAAAAAAATCCGGTTCAATTGCGTAAAACGGAAGCAACGGGGCAGTCCGTTCGCCGAACATCTCGATTCGCAGCCGTGCCTTGTAATCGAACATGATCAGCGTATAGGTTTTCTCAAAGTCTTCCATTTCCCTGACCGCAAGAACCTGATCCCGTGAAATCCTGGCTCCCTTTCCGGAACTGGACGTAAAGACGTTTTCATCGCTCTCGTTGGCCGGTGTAATGACGATTTCGTTAATGTCGAGGTTTCCAAGAAAGTTATCGTCGATAAACTGCTGAACCGATGTCCTGAAAGACATGTACAGAATAAGAAACGTGATTATGAAGAGTATCCCGAAGCTTGAAACCAGAGAAATGAAGATGTTGGTGAGACTACTTCTGATACCGTAATAGATTGACCGTAGTATATGAATCATTGATTTTATCCTGAATAATTTAAGTATACAGATGTTCCTTCACAAACACGGAAAAAACATGTGTGCTTTTGAATGTCAAGGACATTACTTGTTGCGAAATTCCGGCACCTTATCCTGCGTCACGCAGTTCCTTGGGAGAACGGGCGTGAACGGTGCGTTTCTGTTCCGGTTCTGCCGCGAGGTAGTTATCGAGTATTCTGTAAAAATCATACTGTTTGAGTACATGCTCACGAGCGGCAATGCAGAGGCCGCTGTACAGCGGATCATGCGACTCTATGAGCGGGATGAGCTCAAGCAGTTTCCGTGTCCATTCTGTGTCGGAGTCTGTGCGTACGATGTATCCGGTTACTCCGTCCTGTACGATATTTCTCGGGCCGCCAATGTGCGAAACAAGAGCCGGTATACCGCATGACTGCGCTTCAAGTACGGCCATGCCGAACGTGTCGGTTTCGCTGGGGAAAACAAGAAGGTCTGCGGAGGAATAGATTTCCGGTAATTTATGATTCTGAATAAATCCGAGGAAGTGTATGGATGCGTCTGCATAGTAATGCGAAGAATATTCGTTATATGCGGGACCGTCACCGGCAAAGATCAGGTTGACGTTTTTATCCATACCGGTTTTTCCCATTGTCTGTCTGAATGCCTTGATAAGAAAATCGATGTTCTTGTCCTTGGATATGCGACCGGAAAACAACAGGTTAATGCCGGGCCGGATGCCGTAGCGCGAATGAAAATCACGGCGCGCTGAGGGAATGGGGTGGAATTTGTTTGTGTCTATCCCGCGCTTGAATATGCCGGTATTTTTATGCGAGAGGCCGCGGTTTTTCAGTATGTTAATATACTCCGGTGTAGGGACAAGCATGCGGTCGACAAATGAATAGAAAAATTTTGTGTACAGTTCAATAAAATGGACGATAAACGTTGTGCGTCCAAGAAGGTTGTAGGCCTGCATCGTGAAATCCGTGTGATATATTGCCGTTACTTTTTTCCCGAATATTTTGGAAACAATCAGTGCGAAGGTACCGACAGCCGATGGCGTTGAGATGAATACTTTGTCCGGTTTGTATTTGAGAAAGAGATGGATAATCCTGAAGATCGAAGGTATATTGGCATCGAGTGTTTTATAATACGGCATCTTAAAATGTATAACGGGAGAAAGGTTTATGTAGTTAGGCGGAAGTGATTCGTCCATTTTGGATTTCAGCAGCGATGAGATGATGTACAGGTCGTCTCCACGCTTGTGTGAGAGCCAGCCGATGTTCTTGAGCGTCACGGAGACGCCGTTCAGGTCATTGATGGTGTCGGTAAACCAGAAAATTCTTTTCTGGGTTCGTTTTCCGTCAGATTTCTGAAGAACGGTCTGAACCCTGTATATCAAGTATTCTGCAAGTATCCACAATAGAAGACCGAGCCAGAACACGACTATCGCCTGTACCAAAGTTATATTCATAAAAACGCTCCTTCCGGAAATACAATACAGTCACATTCTTCGTTTGATCGACTGACATAATAAAAGCAAAAAGTATGCCAGAGAGTATCGAGAAAACAGAAAAGAACAGACAAAAAGATAAAAATAATGAGACATGTGGTGGAAAGTGTTTAGAAAAAGAGTGTTTTTGATGGTTAGATTACCGAAAGTTGCGGATGTATCATTTGCGCAACAGTATTGTGACATGTGAATTACATGGCTTAGGGCGGTACGCTGACAAATTTGTGTTGCAGATATCAAGCGGATATCAGATGGATGTCTGTAAAGAAGCCGTCACAATTTAACCGTTCTGCAGCAAGCATTGCGCCGCAGGAAAACCCGTCATTGAAGGTTGATCCTGTCGAATTATAAAAATAACAATAAGAGTAATGTCTCAGCGGCAAACCGGATACGGTGTTTCCTGCCGGTCCGGCATGATGGTTTCCGATGAGACACAAGGAGTGGGAATGGTTGGTAGGAAACACAGGTCTCTTGTTGTAGCCGTGTTGTTTGCACTCTTGTGCCTGTTCTATATATACCATTTTGATTTTCTGAAAGTGCCGAGTGCCGATTATATCGGCAATTTCCGAGCGTTCGTCCTTTTATTTTTGAAAGAGGGAATCGGCGCCGTGCCGAACAAGGTACTGCCAGCTTATCCGGTGACACTTGCGTGGGTAACCAGGCTTACGGGAATGTACGGCTTTGACGCAATCTACACAAATGCTTTGTTACTAAATTATGTATATTTTGCTATTTATTTGTTCTCCGTGTGGCAGGTTTACCGGGAGTTTTTCGGCAGGACACTCGGTTTTTGGGCGCTTGTTGCGCTTCTTCTTAACTCATTCTCCCTGTACATGGTCATCAACGCGGAGCTGGAAATGTTTCATGGTGCTTTGTCTGCCCTGACATTTGCCCTCTTGATTAGAAATGAGAAACTCGCAGCATTTCCGGCCGCGCTTACCGCGCTTGTTAAATGGAATTCTGTATGTATCGTAGTTGCCGGAATGTGGCGCGTGTTCCGGCAGTCCGCTTCATGGCTGCGGGGAATCGTATGGGGAGCGGTTGCCGGTGTGCCGTTTGCGGTGTGGTTTGTTGTCAAGATTATTGTGCCTGCCGGAGAGAACACCTATATCGGAGAGATAGCGCGGCGCGGCCCCAATGTCTACCGTTTTCCTGTTGACGCATTTCTTGTATTGACCGGATTCCTTCAGTGGGGTGCTATTGACGTGTATACCGGTAAGGTAACGGTTCTTACGGCAGGTATCGTGCTGCTGCTGCTTTTGTTTGCCGTGATGATTATGTTTCTCTTTGTTACCGGTTTGGTATCGCTTATCGCAAGACGCGATTCGTTGACAGAATCGCTGGGGATCTATACTGCGGGATACTTCGTCGTACACATGGTGTATCAAAACAGCAAGTCTCGGTATGCGTTGCCGTTGCTGTGGATCCTTCATCTGATAATCTTTGAGGGAATACGTACGGTAATGGAAGAAACAAGAGACCGCACAAAAAACTCATGTGCTGCATCTCTGGTGAAGTCGGATTTTTTCAGATATGCCGCGATTGCAGCCGCTTTCGTCTCTGCGGTACTCGTTGCCGCAACGGGAAACGTGATCCTTTTTGTGTTCTTCATCGTGCTGGCTGTGGTATTGTACGGAATCATCTCGACATACTCCGTTTCGGTTTGGGTCAAGGTTTTGAGTGCGGCGTTAATTGTGTCCTTCGCTGGGCTGAATCTTGCGTACGGCAGGTCGATGCTTGAACACTACAGTCTGCGCCGTGTCGAATTTAAACGGGTATCCCTGTACTTGAATGAACATGCCAAAGATGAGGGGAAAATACTGGTAAGCGAGCGTAATGTTATACGATATTATTCTGATTTTCCAATTACCCGGTTTATCATGACATCATCGCTTGACAGTGAAACAACTGATGAAGTGTACGATGAGCTGATTCGGAAAAACGTACGGTTTGTGTATATCGACGACTTCTATATTCGCCGTTTGAAGCATAACGATAAAAACGCGATTGAACGAAACGCAGCACTTTTGAAAGAGCTGCGAGCAGAAGCGGCAATGTCTGACAGATACACTCTGCTGACGCGTATTGAGGTACACGGAGGAATTACCGGTTTTCTGTATAGAGTGAATTATCCGGAGTGATAACAGAATAATGGTTATAGACAGATGATGAGCGGTTTGAAGAAAAGGATAATACAGTACGGCGGACTTGCAACGGGTGTTGTACTGATTGCAGTACTTTTTAGCAGAAATGATATCGTTGAAATCTTCCGCCATGCTGTGTCCATAGGCCCCAATTTTATGTATGTCGTCGGAGTTGCATTTCTTGCGCAGAGCATCGCGGTTATCGCCTGGTACCTTTCGTTTCTGGAAATACCGCGTCTGTTCTCGCTTGTTCATCTCTATTTTATACGTCTTATCGGGGAGAGTCTGTCTCAGATTAATCCGACCAGTCTGGTGGCTGGAGAAACGCTGAAGGCGGTCCTCCTGAAAAACCGAATGGGCGTGCGCTACCTGAACGGAGCCATGTCCATTTTTCTTTCCAGGATCATGATCTTCCTTGGAACAGGTTTTCTTCTTGTACTGACAGTTGGTTTCATGTTTCAGTTTATGGACTCGCTGCTGTTCAAGTCGATAAGCATCATCATCTGTCTGATGGTTATTGGAGCGTTTATCTTCATATTTCATTCTCTCGGGTATGGTCACGGCGTCTTTTTCGGTATTGCCGCTCTTATCGACAGGTATCTGGGAAAGTTTTCCGCGATGCAGACGATCGCAGAGTACCTGAGGGAAGTTGACAAAGATATGGTTGAATTCTATTCCAGACGGCGGGTGAGTTTCTATTGTGTGTTCATCCTGTCTGTGCTTCATCAGCTGGTCGGAGCGCTCGAGTATTATGTTATATTCCAGATTCTCGGCATCGATGTCGGCTTTTTGTCCTGCGTGCTCTTCGATGTCGGTTCCATGATGATACGGTCTGCGGGATTTTTTATACCGGGACAGCTCGGACTGGAGGAGTTGGGAAATAAGCTCATGTTTTCGGTGACGAATATCCCAGGAGACGATACGTGGCTGACGGTGTCACTGATACGGCGCGGACGTCAATTCTTCTGGATTCTCACCGGCTTTGCGGTGTATCTTGTCATTTCACGCAAAGAAGAGATCGCACGTTAAATATTATGTTCGGAGTTATATATTGATACCCAGGGTCCTGTTTGTTACTCACAAGTTTCCGCCGTCTGTAGGAGGAATGGAAAAGCAGTGTTATGAACTGTATCGAGGCATTGCCGGGGAATATGATGTTGTTTTGATGCGGCTGCCCAGGGAAAACAACCGTATAGTATGGCTTGCGACGCTTCGCGGCAGGATAAGGAAGTACCTTCTCCTTCATCCGGACATTACACATGTCTATTTTAATGACGGGCTCTGCGGTCTCGCGGCATCGGCGGTCAGGGAGGTTTCCTCCGCTGTAACGATCGTAACGCTGCACGGGCTTGACGTTGTCTTTCCGAACAAAGTCTATCAGAAAAGACTCAGAGAAAATCTGGTGAAAAACGTGGACCATATTATTCCGGTGAGTCACGCAACCAGTGATGAATGCATACGGCGAGGCGTCCCGAAAGAAAAGATTACCGTCATTCCAAACGGTGTGGACCTTGACATGGGAAAGCAAAAAAAAAACAGCGGCTTTCTCCGCGGTCTCTCAGAAAAGCTTACGGTTGATCTTGCCAGTAAAAAAATCCTCTTGTCAATCGGAAGAAGCGTAGAGCGGAAGGGGTTTTCATGGTTTCTTGAACATGTGCTGCCCGGACTTGGTGACGAGTATGTGTATATCATGATCGGTCCGCGGCAGAAAAACCTGCTGTTTTACAATATACTGTTTTCCTGTATTCCTTCGTTTCTGTCCAGGCAGATAGCGCGCATGGGTGTCGGCATGGACCAGAACAAAATTGATGCACTGCTTAACAGCAGGCCGCTTGTCAAACGCGCGTTTCATCTTGGTGTTCTGCCGCATGATGATAAGGTACAGCTGCTGATGCAAGCGCATGCCTTTGTCATGCCGAATATCCGTGTAGAGGGAGATGCCGAGGGGTTTGGCCTTGTTGCTCTTGAAGCTGTCATGTGCGGGGCACCGGTTGTCGCATCAAACCTTGAGGGAATAACAGAGGCAATCAGGGATGGGAAAAACGGTGTACTGATAGAACCGGAAAACGCATCCGCCTGGACCACGGCAATCGAACGGGTTCCCGACCCGGGAGCAAAGAGAAATAAAATGACGGCTGCGGCTTTGGAATATACATTTCAGAATTATTCGTGGGAGAAAATGGTTGCGCATTATAAAAAAGTGTTGGCTAATGTCGAATGATAGAACGTCTCGCAGGAGAGCAGTGACCCCGCTCCAGATTAATTGATATTCTGACCAGAGGTACCATATATTTTGATTTCCAGGATTAAGACCCTTACCCACAAGGCGTTAAGCAACAAGGTGTGGCCGTTTACCTTTGTATTTGTTTTGGTTGTGCTTACACTCCTTCGTATCACAAACATGGAGCTTGACCCTCCTCCTGAACTGAGCATTTCTGCCGCTCCCTTTACAGATGAAGGACTGAAAACCTATTCGCCAAGAAATTTTCATTATTACAATGAATGGAGGTGGACGACACGCGACGGCTACGCGGGCTGGCACAAATCATCGCCGCTTGCGGTAAAAATGTATATTGCATGGTTTGACCTGTTTGGTGTGAGTTTCGTATCCATACGATCTCTCAATATACTCTTTTCCGTATTGACGCTTGTGCTTCTTTTTATGGTTGTGATGCGGTATTACCGAGACAGGTTTACCGCCTTTGCGGCCATGATTCTGTACGGTATCAGCTACTATCTGATGATGTTTAACCGTCTGGCCTTTTTTGAGAACATGCTTGTTTTCTTTTCCCTTCTGATATTCTCAGCCTTTTGCGAACTGTTCCAGCGACGCAGCAGGATGAAGCGTTCTGTTACCGATGAAAGCATCCGTACGCTGCCACAGTTTCTGTATATGCTTATCGCCGTTGCCATTGGGTGTATCGCAACCGTTGCGGGAATTTTTACCAAACAGTCGATCGTCGTTATCATTATTGCTATCGTTCCGTTTCTTACGCTGTATTTCTTCTATTCACACCGGAAGCTGAACAAGTTTCTGATAAACAAGTTCTACATCACGATTGCCCTGATAGTGGTCGGTTATATGCTGCTGGGACATTTCGGATGGCTGGACCGGTATTTCAAGAGTCTTCTCAAGATCAGGATTTTTGACGTGTCTATCGGGTATCTGCTTCCGCTGAAGAGAAGCACCAGCAACTTTGATCCGGTTTACATGAGTTTTCTCAAGAGCCTGTATCTTGAATTTGTCTATCTGCAGCCTGTCATTTTCTTTACCGGTATCTTCTATGCAGTGAAAACATATTACAACTTTCTGTATAAGTCCAAGCTCGACATCATTGATACCGCCTTTTCCACCTGGGTTTTGTTCGGTTTCATGTTTCTTGCTATCATGCGGTATCATCCGGCCAGGTACTACACGCTGCTGTCAGTGCCGCTTGTGATCCTGTCGGCACGATTTTTCACATCCAGCGAATCATTCTCGTTCAAGCGGATCGTTCCGGAAGAAAAAATCATATCGCTGAGAAAACTTATACTCTTTCTCTTCTGGTTTTATCTGTTTTTTTATACTGGCGTAGTCATGATAAACAGCTTCATGCCGTTTGATCTTATAAAAAACATCTACTCGCTCTTTTTTTATTCGATCATATCAAAGGAATACGGCAGGGTCGTGCCGATCGTTATGGTTGCGGTTGTCTTTCAGATTGCTGTCTTTACCGCGATGTACTTTTTCGTTCGGCGGATACGGCCCTCATTTAACTCCAAGAAATACAGCTACATCATTTTTCTCTGCATAATTGTGTTCCAGTCCTATCAGTACGGACGGTGGCTCCTGACGTCCGACTATACGCTTGCCAATTTTTCCCGGCGTATGGGTGAAGTCCTGCCGGAAAACAGCGTAATCACGGGATGCTGGGCGGCAAGTCTTTCGCTAAATAATACCTTGAGGGCTCTGGTGATACAGGACAAGCTGCATTATAACGTTGATCTGATCAATGACATCATTGCCGACAGGACAATACCGGTTGTAACAATGAAAAACGGCGGCGTCCAAAGGACAGAAGAGAAGGACATGCCCGTGTACCTGTTTGTATCGACAACCGGTCCGTTCGATATGAAGATTCGAAGGACATTCAGTAAGTATATGACAGACGAGCGGCATATCTGTACGCTGCCCATGGGTCTGTACGACGTAGAGATGTACAGGCTGGATGCAAAGCCAGATCCCGATACCGTGCAACAGCTGGGAAGAGCGGCGGAACAGGACCGGAAAAATACGTATGCAGATTAATTTCAATTACAGGATTCATCTCATTTCAGCCGTGCGGGCGCTCCAGCGGAACAAGCTCCGCTCGCTCCTCACCAGTATCGGTATTATTATCGGAATATCCTCGGTTATCGCCATGATCGGTCTCGGCAATAGTGTCCGGATTGCCATCATCGACCAGATATTCAGCTACGGCAAGAACGGAATGTTTATTAAACTGAACAAGTCGAATATGTCATTTACTGAGCAGGATATGCAAAAACTGAAGAAACAGTATCCGCAGATTCTTCATACATCGCCAGGTGAATATGTGAGTCACCGCAGCAGCTCATCGCTGCACAGATACCGCGACAAAAAAGTCTTTGCAAAGATACAGTACGCATCGCGGGACTATTTTGGCATACAGAACCGAACCGTCCAGCAGGGGCGCATGTTTACAGACGAAGAGGTACAACGGAAAAGCAAGGTCGTCGTTATCGGTACGCTCGTTGTGCAGGAGCTTTTCAGTCCGTTTGAGGAACCAATCGGAAAGGAGGTCTGGATCAACGGTACCAGTTATGAAGTCATCGGTATACTTGATGAGAAGGGGGAGGCGCTTTCCGGACGTGATTTTGACCTGATGACCGTGATGCCGTATACGACCGGACTGCAGCGTTTCAAGGGACGGCAGACATTCTATACCATGTTCATTACGGCAGGCTCGCAGGAGGAGTTGCCGTATGTTGTTGAACAGGTGGAAAACTATGTACGGCAGAA
>CAZAHA010000036.1:0-16563 GCA_964484915.1 uncultured Leptospirales bacterium | reverse complement strand
TCGTTGATGTGAACCGGAAAGTATACACATTGCCAGTACTGTGCGCCGTCCGAGTATGTTTCGGGGTCGATTACGGTTTCTGTGTACGCCCTGAGAAAGAGTGTGTCGTCAGACGGGTGTCGGTAGCCGGTGTCTTCCGTATCCAGCGGAGCTCCCTTGACTGTGCGAACCGGAAGAAGGTACCGTTCGTCGGATGCCTGTTCAAAAATGCGGCAGAAAAGTATGTCGGGTGAATCGACCTCCACCTCATCAACGGAGTCTGCTCCCTCTGCCGACAGACGTAAGTTCCTTGCTGTTTCTGCTGTAAGCCCGGAGGCGTTTAGCAAAAGGGCTTTCTGTATCGTACCGAAGGTGAAGTGAAGCGTGACGGAGCATAATGTCAGAACTCCGGAGAGGAGTGCGGCGCATAACAGTGTGTACCGTACAATAAATGACTTCGAGAACGATCGGCGTCCCGGCTGTAATCTGCTCATTTTTCCTGTCCGTATCGCGGTAAATAGACGGTAAATTCCGTACCGACATCCTGTTTGCTGTTTACAGTTATGCGGCCTCCGTGGAGTTCGATGAACCGCTTGCAGATCACGATGCCGAGGCCGTTTCCTTTTTCGCCCCGGGTTCCCGTTTTGTGGCGGTAGCTGTACTGGTCAAACAGGTAATGAATCTCATCATGGCTCATTCCCGCCCCTGTGTCAAGTACAGATATGGAAATCATGTCGTCTGCATGCTCTTTTGCCCGAAGGGTTATTGTTCCGTCTTCGGTAAACTTGTTGGCGTTGCTGATGAGGTTGTTGAGGACCTGCAGCATCTTCATGCGGTCAAGATAGGCGGTATTGTCTGACATATGGTTGTAGAACTCTATCCTGTTGTTCTTGTCGACCGACAGGAGGATGAAGTTGTTCATACTTGTGTTGATGAGCTCGTCCAGGTCAATTTTCTCATAATTCAGGTCGATGATTCCCTTCTCTATCTTCGAAATGTCAAGCAGCTCGTTGACCTGGGAGTAGAGGTTTTCGGAAATCTCCTTGATGATCATGAGATAGCGGTGCTGAAAGTCGTTCAGATCCCCCCTTTTGAGGAGAAAATTTGCGTATCCGCCGATGCTGGAAAGCGGCGAACGGATGTCGTGGGAAACGACGGAGAGGAATTCGTTCTTGAGATGGTTGAGCTTCTGCAGCTCCCGGATATGGTTCTGGTTTTCACGTTTCAGGATGATCCGTTCAGCGGCGCGCTTGATCGTCATCTTGAGTGTCCGTGTATCCACCGGTTTTTCAAGAAAATCATACGCACCGAGTTTAATTGCCTGTATGGCGCCTTCCACGGAGGAGTATCCGGTAAGGACAAGCGGTATAACGTCGATATCATTCTCGCGGATGTAGTTCATGAGGTCGAAGCCGCTCTTTTTGGGCATATTGAGGTCGGTTATGACTATACTGAACAATTCACCATTCAGGAGCGCGATCGCGGTGTCGACATCAAGTGCCGTTTCCACGTTAAAGTGATCGTCCCGAAGGGTTTTTGCCAGACGCTGAACCAATTTTTCTTCGTCATCGACAAGGAGAATTGAGATGGATGAGGACATGGTAACCTCGCATGGTATGACTTCAGTATACCAAGACGGGTGTGGAACGTCAAGCAGTGCAATGTGTGTGAAACATAAATTATGTATGATGAGCCGGGTTACGATGGCGGCCGAAGAGTATGACAGCGGAGTCACAATTGTCGCCGATGGAATCGACGGATGCACCCGTTTATTGCAACGGCAGCCGTACCGTAATGACGGTTCCGGTTGCTTCATCTGTGGTGAACGCGATCGACCCGCCCATGGCCTCC
This sequence comes from uncultured Leptospirales bacterium, assembly GCA_964484915.1. Taxonomy (GTDB): domain Bacteria; phylum Spirochaetota; class UBA4802; order UBA4802; family JAFGJZ01; genus CAZAHA01. The sequence continues at coordinate 14,733 of CAZAHA010000036.1, read as the reverse complement.
GTCATCCGTTTTGCCGTATATGTGCCGAGCCCCGTACCGGAGCTTTTCCCGTATGTGGAGAAACGGCTAAAGAAGGTGTCCCGCACCTGTTTTGGAATGGTACCGGAGTTATGTACAGACAGAGTCAGTGTCCCGGGAGAGGTTTCCGTACGGATTGTTATCATGTCACCGTCCTTGCTTGCCTCTATGGCGTTTATCAGGAGGTTGGAAAGTACACTGCCGTAAAGGTCCCGGTCGGCGCGTATGGGAACGAGGTCGTTTTCGTTCATTACAGCTCCATTATTCAACAGCACAACCTTCAGGTTTCTTGCCTCATACATGTTGTCGTAAAGCGAGACAGTCTCTACAAGAAGGTTGGTCAGATTAAACTGTTGCGGCGCATACTCATATGTTCCCTCTTCAATCCTCAGAAGGTTAAGCGATTCGTTGATATGTGAAAGCATCAGCTTGCCGCTCTTTTCTATCAGATCAAGCATCCTGTTCTGCATTGACGACAGGTTGTTTTCGGAGCGGATGATGGCTGGAAGATTAATGATGCCGTTAAGCGGAGCTTTGAGATCGTGACGCGATATTTTCTCCACCTTGCGGCGAAGCTGCTCCAAAGTATATTCATGGGTCATGTTGAATACCGTCCACACCGATTCCGAGTGTTCTTCAGTGCGGCTAAGCAGCCTGCCGTGAATCCTGCAGTAGATGGTGCTTCCGTTGGACTTTTTCATGGGAATGCTGGAAAAAACAAAGTTTTCGGTGATGCCGCGCGATTCGCATTCTCTGGAGAAGGCGTCCCAGTCTTCCTGCGCACTGAACAGGAGTTCCGGCGGAAGGGTCCTGCATTCCGTCTTTGAGAAACCGAACATGCGGCATAGTTCACTGTTTACCCTGACGAACGAGTGTGTTTCGTTGTCTCTGGCAACATACGCGAGGCCCGCGGGCTGATGTTCAAAGAGGATGTTTGTTTCCTCACACTGGGCTTCAAGCTGCCTGCTCCGTCTTTCAAGTTCGATCTGTGTATGTATCCGTGCCCGGAGTATCGACGGTATAAGCGGCTTGCTTATAAAGTCGACTGCTCCTGCGGTAAACGCCCGTTCCTCGTCAAACACACCGTTTAGTGCGGTCACGAAGATAATTGGAATATGGCGTGTGCGATCATCATTTTTGAGCATCTCTGCAAGCTGATAGCCGTCTGTCCGCGGCATCATGATGTCAAGCAGTATCAGGTTGGGATGGGGAAGGGTGAACGCCGCCGTGAGCGCCTCTTCGGCGGTTGTAGCGGCTACCACCGCGTACTCGTCCCGCAGAATATCGAAAAGCAGTCCGATGTTCTCTGACATGTCGTCTACAACAAGGATTTTGGGTTTCATGAGATCCGTGCTCTTTTGTTTATTGTAGTATGTATAACAATTATATGTCTTTCAAATATATTTTATGTTTTTGTGCAAATTCTTCAACCGCCGCTGCAGTTTCCCTGATTCTGAATCTGCTGAGAAGCTCCCGTATCCGGGCGAGGTCTTTTCGGCCGTCCTCGTCAGACAGTTCGATAAGCCGGTCGAGATTATCATGCGCCTTGCCGATGTCCTGACGCAGATTGAAATGGAGCTGCCGTAAACATTTCACGCTTTCCATCTCTTCGTCGATGCATCTGGCTCCGGCGGAATCCGGCACGCTGACCTTATATGATTCTTGCAGATAGTGTTTTCCTGTGTCTTCCATCTCTCTCAGGATATCGGACAGTTCCTGCGGTGATACCGGTAATCCAAGCAGAGGGATGCCGGCTGTTATCGCATGCGTGCGGGTAGATCCGTTCTGAATGAGTATGATGTATTCCGGCGGTGCAGAGCGGAAGATCGATGGTGATGAGATATATAAACGGTAGATATCCTCTTGGACAACGAGGAGACAATCAGTACCGTGCACCGGGTGTGTTAAACCGGTACCGGTGTCCACCGTAAAGCCCATCCGGGTCAGATGAAAGCTGAGAAGGCTTTCCGTATATGTATCATCGGAACAGACCAGTTGGACCGCTTTTGGAAGAATGTTGACTTCTTGTGGGTATGGGTAGTCAAAGGCGGAATCGGGGAGGGCAGGGTACAGGGAAAATGAGAATGTTGAACCCTCCTGCGGTGATGATTCAGCGTGAAGAATCCCGCCAAGAAGAGACACGAGTCTGGACGATATCGCAAGCCCCAGTCCTGATCCGCCGAACATGCGCCTGATTGAAGCGTCCGCCTGGCTGAATGGTTCGAAGAGGCGGTCGGTAACTGTACGGTCAAATCCGATACCGGTATCCGATACCGCAACCGTAAGCCGGAATCTTCCGGGTGACTCCTCGGTAAACCGGAGCGAGAGAACAACGGTGCCGTCCGCGGTAAACTTGATCGCATTGGATAGCAGGTTCATGAGTATCTGCTCGAAACAGAGCGGGTCACTTTCGATCCGGAACGGTACATCGGGTCCACGGTCATAGTGCAGACGGATGTTCCTGTCCCGTGCAGCAGGCGTAAAACTGCCGAGTACCTTGTCTATGAGATCATCGAGTATGAATACTTTCGGTGACACGGTATACCGTCCGGATTCTATCCGTGAGAGGTCAAGGATGCCGTTGAGAAGGTCCATAAGGAGCCGGGACGACTGTTCCAGTCGCCGAACATGCTGTTTTTGTGTACGGTCGAGCCGGCTTTCCTGCAGAAGTTGGGTATGGCCGATGATGCTGTTCAGCGGCGTACGGATTTCATGAGAAAGTGTTGAAATGAACTCCGACTTAACCGCAAGTGCCTCTTTCAGTCTTTTGGTTGTTTTCCGGAGGTCTGTTTCGAGTTCCTTCTGTCTGGTCATGTCGATGAAGCTTTCCAGATAATAATCCGTACCCAGGATATTGATGCGTGTGGCGGTCTTCAGGACCGGTATCCGTGTCCCGTCGCCTGTATAGACATATTCATTCTGGTTTATGTATCTGTTTTCGGCGGTCGTGTCGTGAAGGGGGCATTCGCGGATCTTCGCCGTGTGCATGAAGGTTTGGCACGGTTTACCAACAATCTCCTCCTCGCGCAGACCGATCATCTCAACAGCCCGGCTGTTTGCGCGATGAATGGTCATCGTCTCCGAATGGATCAGCATGATGCCGGTCTGTACGGAATTGAGCATCGTTCTCAGGTAGATCTCGCTTTCGGAGAGGATATTCTCATATCGCTTTCTGTCCGTTATATCAAGAATCGCGCCGATTATTCCCGCTGTGTTCCCGTCCTCATCCAGGTATGTGTTCCTGATGATGAGAACATCATGTTCGTTGCCGTCCTTGTCCTGCAGCAAGATTTCTGACTCCATCGGTGATCCGGTGTTTGGTTCTTCGCGTTCGGCCTCCCTGATATAACCGGCTACCGTGGGCGGCCAGATTTCACCCGCGTCCTTACCGATGATATCTTCCGGCGATATGCCGAAGAAACGGGTAAACTCGCGGTTACAGCCGAGGTATCTGCCTGAGAGATCATGAAAGAAAACCGGCATGGGTATAGCGTCAAGGAGCGAGTTGCTGAAGCTGAGCGAGCGCTTGAGGTCTTTTCCCAGTTTTTTTCGCCCGGTGATGTCTCTTGCAAAGAGAGCAGTCACTTCGGAGTTGCCGTAGTTCACCGGTTGTACGGCTATTTCAACAGGAATTGACATGCCGTCACGACACTGAAGGTGAGTCTGGAGCAGTCCTTGCCGTCCGTTTGTAATAGGCCCCGGCAATGTGTTGTCGCTGCCGGCAGTTATGTCCTGGATATTCTTCGAAAGGAGCTGGTCTCTGTTATAACCGAGTGTGACAGATGCTGTCCTGTTACAGTCGATTATTCTTCCGAACTTGTTAAAAATGATGATCATGTCGCCGCTGTCATGAAACAGCGTGCGGTAGAACTCTCCGGTAAGGCGCGTATGGTCCTCGCGTGATTTGCGAAGTGAAATCTCGCGTATACTGATGCGTGTTCCGACATGGTTTCCCGCACTGTCAGGCATGGACTGCCACGACAGTGCCGTGGTTACCGTTTGGCCTGTCGTATGAACAAACCTGAACTCCAGGTCGTTTCCGGTAGATCCTGACGTCAGATTCGACAGAAACAGTTCCAGCCGGCCGCGATCCTCGGAGTGGACCATGGGAAGCGGATAGTTATCCATGGTGTAGCACTGGTTGGGAGTGTAGCCGGTAATCCGCTCCACGGATCGGTTAATCCACAACAGAGTACCGTCCGGGGCAAGCAGCGATTCCCAGTCGTAGGTATATTCGGCTATCTGCAGGAATTCCAGGATTTGTACGTTCATACCGGCAATTATACTGCACGCTACAGTTTTACACAAAAAAACTGGAGGGAAATCCAGCCCTAAAAAATGATCTGTACCATAACTTTCTGCACTGGTGATTTGGCCACGTAGGTGTAATCGGTCACGTTGCCGATATCCACCCTGCCGTTATGCTTCCGCGCGATCTTGTCAACCAGCGTCAGTCCGAGACCGTAATCCAGCGTTCCGTAGTCTTCGTAGACGGTCTTTACCAGACGAAAAAAGGGTTCGAAGACGACATTCTGAAACTCCTGCGGTATCCCCTCGGTATTGTAGTCGTTCTTCTGCGGCGTGTTCAGTACGGAGAGTGCAAGCCGTCCGCCGGTCTCCTGCATGAGGATAGCGACCGTTGTTCCCGCGGGTGAAAACTTGAGCGCGTTCAGTATAAGCTCCTCCATGGCGATTGTGAGGTATTTCATGCTGGCTTGACGTTCCAGTGTGTCGAGCTCGTCCGTGTAGTCGCTGAGGATTACCGTATGGTTGCGAAGCGTGATGAGTTTCTGCATGGATTCGGTCCTGATCAACTCGTTTATTGCACCGTACAGATCCCTCGGCTGTATTGTCTCCATTTGCATGCTGCCGGTCATGACTGAGGAAAGGTCCGAAAAGAAGTTCAGCGTTTTTTCTGCGATCTTTGCGTTTTCCCTGATGAGTTCAAATATATCGGCAGGTACGACATAGTTACCATCATCCTTTTCGATCGAATCAGCGATAAGGTTGATGAGTGACAGCAGAGCGCCGAAACCCGCTCCCTGGTTGAAGCTGTTGTGCAGACTTTGAAACAGCGCCTTGTCCACTCGGTCATGGTCGCGGTTGACGATGTCCTTGTTCCACTGGATCCACTCGATCTGGTTTTCAAGTTTAATCATCCGTTCATGCTCAACAAAACGGCGCGTGCGGTAGAGTTCATCGGCCTCGAATGCGCGTTTCACCTGGGGCAGCAGCGTGTCGAGCTGTATCGGTTTCACGATATAATCGTAGATGCCCTTTTTCATCGTTTTGATGATTATGTCGGAATCGGAGTGCATGGTTGTGACGATGATAACCTGGTCACTGTTGATCGTCTTGATCTCATTGATGAGATCATGACCCGACATCCCCGGCATCGCAAGGTCGGTAATAACAAGCGGATAGTGCTCTTCACGGTACGCCGCGAGCGCGTCGATGCCGTTTGTGCACAGTGTAACCGCATATCCTCCCTCTTCGAGTTTGATCTTTAGAAGCTCCGCCGAAGGGGCGTCATCCTCCGCAATGAGAATTCTTTTTTCAGTTATCATTGCCTTCTCCTTATTTTCATGATTATCCCTTCCCCGGCAGATGACAAACCGACTGGCATATGCTTTAACAGAATCATGCCGGGGAAGAATCCGCGGCAGCATCTTTACGCACTATGCTTCTGTCGGGCAGTTATTGTCTGTTTATAACAGATGCGAACTCCTTCAGGCGGTCCTCATCCTTTCTGCAAAAACTGTTTCGGGAGCCGGTTACCCGTTTCAGGATGATCCGCTCTACCCAGTTCATCTTCCCGTAATCAACAGTCGCTCCCGGGTACGCGGATGCAAACGCATGCTCCATGAGGGGCCGGGGTATGTTTTTCGGCAGCACCTGTTTCACCGCATAATGTTCCGGCATTAAGCAGCATATAAAATATGCAAATTTTTTATTTAATAGAAGATCCGTATTGTTTTTCAGAAACTTTTTCAGCGAACGCTGAAGTGATCCCGCATGAATGGCCCCTCCCGCGATAATAATATCGTAGTCGGAAAGCATGATAGCCGGATCAGTAACCGGAAGGACATCGGAGGGAATGTCGATATACTGTTTCAGGTCGTGGGCGCATTCGGCGGTACCGCCGTACTGAGAAGCATAAACAATCAGGACTCTCATTACCACCTTCCTTGGTTAAGACTGTGTGTTCACAAAACGTATTATGAATCATTTTGCTGTCAATTTGAATATCTGTAGGTTCTGATTTTCCTTGCCATGATCCTCGCACACACAATTCCGCCCAGAAAACCAAACAGATGGCTCTGCCATGATATGCCCGGCTGGGCGGGAAGAACACCGCGGATCATGCCGCCGTAGAGGAGAGCAGCCGTGATGGAGAGGACAAGAGAAAATAAGCGCCGGTTAAAGATACCTCTAAACAAAAGGTATCCGAACATACCGAAAATGGTTCCGCTTGCTCCGATATGAACTGTGGATGCGGGTGCGGTAAGCCAGGTTGCTGTTCCGCTGATGAGAGCAGTAGAAACGAACACGGTCAGAAACTCCTCCGTCCCACCGGACATGCAAAGGAAACCAAGAATCAGAAAGGGGAGTGTGTTCGCCGTGAGGTGATGAAACCCTCCGTGTAAAAACGGCGCGAGGAGTATGCCCAGTAGTCCCTCGGTCGTTCGGGGCTTGATACCGAACGAGTCCAGCGCGCCGCCGATCAGCAGTGTATCAACGCCTTCGAGCATCCACATGAAAAAAACGATGATGAACAGTAGCCGAACAGGTTCGCGAACAGGATGATTCTTCATGCACTACCGCTTTCATTAAGTATTAGTAAATAGAAATATCCGCAGGATGTACTGTACGGATTGTCAGGAATTGTTCAAGCAGTATATGTTGATGAGTTGTTCTAAAAACTTCAAAAAAATATGATTTTCTGAACGTTTCAGAAGAAACATTCGAAATCAGAGTTGATGTACGTGCGGAACATGGGGAGACTGTTTACCGGGTGTACGGTACAGCATTTGAGTGCGGTATTACCATCATTTTACAGCGTATCAGGAGAGTTGTTCATGTATACGGACCATCAGGATTTTTTAAACCAGTATGCCAGAATCGTTGTTACTGCTGGTGTATCACTCTATCCCGGACAGAAGCTTAATATCACGACGGGATACAGAAACTACGAATTCGCGTGTACACTGGCTGATGCTGCGTACCGTGCGGGGGCGTCATATGTAGGTATAGATGTGATTTCCAACCTCCTGACGCGTGTCCGTGCCATGCACTCGGATGAACGTTTTCTGGATTATGTGCCGGAGTTTGCGTCACAGAAATATGCCCAGATGTGCGCCGAAGACTGGGCGTTTATCAGGATTGATGACACTGAAGAGCTGGATGTTCTTTCCGGTGTGCCGGTGCAAAAACTTGGCGAACTTGAAAAGGCCGCCCGAAGATCGAAGCATATCTACTATAAAAACCTGCTTGGTAACAGAATCACCTGGTGCGTTATCTGCGCGCCTGGTCCCGAATGGTCCCGCCATGTGACAGGAAGCGATGATATGGAAGAACTGTTCAGCATTCTTGCCCCTGTCCTCCGCATCGACAGGGATGATCCGCCGGCCGCGTGGGAAACGCATGGCGAGAGACTGGAAGAACGCCGCGCGAAGCTGAATGCGCTTCGGATACACTCGCTGCATATCACTTCCGAGGAGACTGATTTGACGGTTTATCTGACACCGACATCCGAATGGCACGGCGGTCCATCGTACACACTGGACGGCAGGAAGTTTATGGCAAACATACCGACGGAGGAAGTGTTTACGACTCCCGATTACACAAAAACATCAGGTACGGTAAAGGTGACCCGCCCGCTGAAGGTGCTGGAAAGCACCGTTGAAGGTGCCAGGTTTACGTTTCGGGACGGCAAGGTTGTGGAGTATTCAGCAGACAGGGGAGCGGATATCCTTGAACAGTATTTATCAATCGATCCAGGCGCCTCATTCCTGGGAGAGGTCGCACTGGTCAGCCGGGATTCCCCTCTGGCAGAGAGCGGGCGATTGTTCGGCAGCATATTATATGATGAAAACGCTTCGTCCCATATCGCTCTTGGAAGCGGGTACCCCTCGTGTCTTTCCAATATGCTGAAGCTTCATGGTGATGAAGAACTTCGAAACGCCGGCTGTAATATCTCTCTGGTTCATACTGATTTCATGATTGGATCCGGGAAAACGAAAGTCGCCGCAACGGGGATAGACGGTATCGTACACGTTGTTATGGATGACGGGCTTTTTACAATATAGTCCTTTTAAAACGGCATCTCGAAGAAGCAGCAGTATACATTTCGTGTTTCATGTGGCTCAATTTGGTTTACAAAGAAAAAATTGGAACAAAAGTGTAAATCCCGCCCGTGCGGGCTTTTTTTGTTTCCTGTTTTGTCATACAGTGCGATATTGAATGAAAGTATAGGGAGAAGTGTACCAGGAGGCCATTATGACACGGTTATTTCGCATTGCGATATTTTTCATTTTGCCATTTTCATTAGTAGTCTGTATTTCCTGCAGCGGCGGCGGAGGAGGAGGCAGCAGTAAGCCTGACAATACCGTTGCGGACGATAATCCTGAGGCTGAAGTAGTGGGGTCTGAGGACAAGCATGATGAAGAATCTTCTGACACCTCTGACACCTCTGACACCTCTGACACCTCTGACACCTCTGACACCTCTGGCACCTCTGGCACCTCTGGCACCTCTGGCACCTCTGACACCTCTGACACCTCTGACATCTCCGACACTGCATATCTTGCGAATGTTGATGAAATGCAGCTGCTCATCCATATACAACCGGATGGCACAGTCTCCGTTAACGGCGAACAAATCGTGCTGATTTCGGTCGATGAATCAGGGAATCATATCCTTTCTCCTGCTGTTGAGAACTTTCTCATTACTGACAGTACAGGAAACGAGGTTTCGTACTATATCGATTCTGGGGGAAACATACGAATCGATCTTCCTGACGACTTTACCGAAACAACATATACGGTGACGTTTGAGCTGAACGGAAGAGAGTATATAATCGTAGCCGAAATTATGGAAGATGGATCGGTTACTGTTTCAGGTATAAGCTGTGCGCTGGGTGAAACGGTTATTATCAACCTGCAGACCGGGCATATTACAACTGAGCTTCTTGATCCGGTATACCTTAACGATGACAGGACTTTCGTTTTTTCAACTATTGATGTGAATGGACAATATGATTTATCGGAATCGATTACATCCCTTATTGTGACAGATGCCGACGGCAATACGGTGAACGCATATATCGATCCGCTAACAGGAGACCTGGTTTCATCGAATGACATATCCTTTCCTGCGACACTGTCGGTTATTTGTGATGGAACGCTCACAACGCTGACTGTAAACAGTGACGGAGTCATTATCGCGGCAAGCGGTTCATTCATCGTCGTTCAGACCGATAACGGTACAGTCGGCAGCGGCTCCGATGTCGTGACCGTAGCCGGGCAGGATCCGGAATCCGGCATGTATACACAACCAGACAACATAGAGATTACCGCGACAGATTCGAACGGCAATGCGGTAACAGTTACTGTTGACCCGGAAACCGGAAACCTTGTGACGCAGTCTGATGTATCCGGAGAGATCACCGTTATTATAGAAAACACCGACACAGAAGACACGTACACGGTTGTTTCCAGTGGGTCGGGTGAAGTACTGAGTCTGAATGCGGCCTATACGGTCGTTGATCTTGATAGCGGTGCTGTCGTATACAGCAGTGCTGATCAAACATTACATCTTGATCTTGCAGTAATAAATGAAGATGGGGATTTTATTCAGAATCCTGCGTTTACGGTTGCCGTCGTCGATGAAAACGGCAATGAGGTGAACGTCGCTGTTGATCCGTCGACCGGGAATCTTGTATCTGATTCACCTGCGGACGGAACCTATACGCTTGTTGTCAGTGATGAAAGCGGTACTTCCTATACATTTGCCGTATCGGATGACGGACAGATCCTCTCCGTGGTAACGGAGGATACAGTACTGGTACTGGAAAACGGTTCCGTCAACCTTTCTGACGAAATATCGATTACCGTAGCAGAACTTGTTGTTGGAGACGGGGATTCGGCTGTATGGGAACTGGCCGAACAGGTTGAGATAAGCGCGGTTGACGAGGCCGGCAATCCGGTAGCAATACGTGTAGATCCGGAGACCGGTAATCTGACTGCTGACCATATTGTTGAAGGAAACGTAACGGTAACGATTCGCGATGAGGTCGGTGTAGAGTATACCGTTGTGGTGGAAGAAACCGGAGCTGTGTCTGATGCCACGCAGATTGATGCAGCGTATATATTCAATATGGAAAACGGGAGTCTCGGTCAGTCGGCAAACAGTCCGGTTATTGCCGTTTACGACAACGGTGAGTGGTCCCTGGCCGATGGAGCCGCTGTTGCCGTTAAGGATTCACTTGGAAATACCATAGCGGGTTCGGTATCGTTTACTGATGACGGCGATCTTGTGTTTATACCAAACGACGGCACTTCCGTTCCTGAGACGATTACCGTACAGACAGAAGACGGAACATATACATATGAGATATTCAATTTTACCGAGCTGACGGAGCCTACATTTGTACCGTCTAACGATACCGGCGGAAACAGTTCCGGCGGAGGTATCGGGTCCAGCGACGGAACGGCTGTCAAGGCAGAGAACGGTACTATAGTCGTTGAGGTTGATGAAAATGGTGAGATTATTATTCACGGAGAGGGAATAGACATCTCAGATAGTGAAGTCTCCATCATCGTTAACGATGAAGACGGTGTTGTGCTGGACGGAACAGTTCTCATAAACGAGGACGGCGATTACGTATTCTATCCGGAACCCACAACTCCGATTGAAGCGGGTGAAACGTATGAGGTAACGGTTATTGTTGACGGTGAAGAGTATCCGACGGAAACGATCATGATTTCCGTAGATGATGTTTCGGCAGAAAATTCCAAGTTTGCCACAGCCAACGGTTTCGCTACAGGGGATTATTCCATGACCGACCTGTTGAATGATCGCGGCGAGGCGGTGTTTGGCTGGACCTTTGACTCAGATGATAATTACAGCTTTATGTTTTCCGTACAGAACAAACCGGCGGGTTCACGGGTGCTGATCACAGCGTACGGCGTTTACGATATCCCGGGGCACGAACACGAGGTGTATTACCAGCGATGGAGCGACACCAACGAGCCGGTTAAGGATTTTGACATAACAAGATACAGTACAATAAGTATTAATCCGATGGATACGGCTATCAGAAAGGATGACGGTACATACCATGATTTTGCGGAGACCTATGTTGAGATTACCGTTCTTGATGCCGCTGGCAACGACATTACTGCAACATGTGGGGCCTTACTGGAAATCAGATGACCTTTTGTTTGGGAACGGCGAAATAGTGTAGAAACGGCTGTCCGTGCGGACGGCCGTTTTAACTATGTACCATCCGTTCAGACGATACCGCTTCCCTGAGCGGATTTCAGTTTGTCCTTAAGCTCGTTCTCTATCTTGATGAGTTCGGTCTCTGCAGACGCCCGCTTCTGTCTTCCCTCTTCCTGGATTTTCAGAGTTTCCTCGATTGTCGAGATAAGGTCGCTGTTTACCTTTTTCAGTGTCTCGAGTTCAACGATTCCGCGTTCACTCTCGCGTACACTCCCTGTTGTAGCGTTTTTCAGCATTTCGGCATTTTTCTGTAACAGTTCATTCGTCGTGTCAGTAACCTCCTTTTGCAGCTTGATGGCCTTGTGCTGTCTGAAGATGGTTATAGCGATAACGATCTGGTTTTTCCAAAGCGGGATCGTGTTGAGAATGGAGCTTTGTATCTTCTCAACCAGTGTCTGGTCCGCGTTTTGTATCATCCGGACCTGCGGCTGCGTCTGAATTGCGATTGTCCGCGAGAGCTTGAGGTCATGAAGCTTTTTTTCGAAGCGGTTTATCATTTGTGTGAAGTCATGATAGCGCTGCGCGTCTGCCGGATCGTGCGATTTGTCGGCCTTTTGCTTCATCTGCGGCAAAAGAACCTCGTTGATTTCCTTCAGCTTATCCTCGCCGGCAACAATGTAGAGGTCGAGGTTTTTGAGATATGCCAGATTCTTGTTGTAAAGGTTATCTAGGAGGGTGATGTCCTTGAGCAGATTCATCCGTGCACTCTCAAGTTCGTTCAATATTTTCTCGATCTGAACACTCAATTTGTCGTATTTGGCGATGAAACGTCTGGCCTTGTCCACAAACCCCCCAATTACCGGTAGATCGGACAGGAAACCGCCGCTTCCGGAGAGCGAGTCGATTTTTAGATCCCTGATGTTCATGACGAGGTCTGTCAGGATGTTGCCGACATATCCGGTATCTTTCGCGCGTACCTGATTGAGTACGATGTCTGAAAAAGTGGATATGTCGCGCTGTGCGCCGATGCCGTATGCGATGATTTCGTTGGTATTGTCGACATCAATTGATTTTTTAATAGTGTCGAGCTGGTCCAGATCGTCAGCGGTAAACCTTGATCTGTCTATCAGTAATGTATGCGTGTGTGAAGAAAGTGACATTTCATCCGACATGGGTAACTCCTTTGGAATTGATTTTCTTTCGCTTACTGTGTCAACACTCTGTGCTACGGCTTTCGCTTTCCAGGTGAATATGTTGTGATTACCTATCAAGTCCTTCCATCTTCAGTGTCTGTTCAAGAAGCGCGACTTCTGTATCAAGGTCAAGGGCATCGTCTTCGAGGAGTTTTGCCAACTGCGCTTCGAAAGCGTAATAAATCTTGTCGAGAAGGTCTTCTGTTTTCGTGAGCGTATCGCTGAGATCGGTACTGTTTATACCGCGGTGTACGGAAAGGTCGGTGTATTTTTGCACGATCGTGATTGTTGAATCAAGATAGTAGTTTAGAAACTGCCGGGCGATCCGAACATCCTTTGGATCGTGTTTCAGATCATCGAATATTCGGTTTACGACATTGATTATTTTGTCTACCCGATCCCGTATTTCAGGTTTTTCGATCCTGTCCTTGAGCTGTGTCAGAATCAGCTGCTTCTCATGGCCGGATTTCAGAATGGATTTTAGATCCTTGTTCCGGATTCCGCCGAGAAGATGTTCTATTTTCTGTTCTTCCGTTTTTTGACCGGCAAGCAGCATCATCAATCCAAAGGCAGATGCGGCAATCACTATAGTTATAATCAGTGCGAACTGTAGTACGGCAAATAACAGGACAAACAAGATTCCACTTACCAGACCGGCAAGTATCTGTCCAGGCTGAATATGCTTCTGCATGTGTCCTCCCACTAATTATACCCCTTGGCCTCACGGAATGCAGTTATGAGATCAGTCCTTCCGTCGAAAACACGTGCACGCGAAAGTTCGCCAAGCTGCATGAGCTGTTTTTCATCTGCTCCGCCGAACATGATTGAGAAGATCGGTACATCAGTATCAACGAAGCGGTAATATGCGCTGACCTGCTCGAATGTCCGACCTGTTGTTGAAAATCCGTCCGTCATCAGGATAATTGACGGAATATACTTTCGTGTGTCGATGGTCTGCATATGTTCAAGGCCGGCCAGGATTGGTGTATATATGTCAGTTGATCCTTCTGGTTTCAATGAAATTATATTTTCGAGAAGACTATCAAGCTGAGGGCCCGTTCCGGTTACTTTCCATTCCTTTAAAAGCCGGTCGGAAAAGGCGTATACAACAGCGACATCATTTTCACCCATGTTTAACAGGTATTTTTGTGCGATCTCCTGGTCAAGAAGCATGGTCATAGCCTCTTTCATCTCACTTTCGCTGTCGCCTGCCATGCTTCTCGAGTAATCAAGGCAGAATACCGTATACGTGGGTTTCCGCAGCTTGGTCTGGTATAGATCGAGTGCGTATAGAATGGTATCGTCGTCTGGGATACTGATTGGCGTGAACGAACGGTCATAGTCGATTCCCCATTCCGGATTGAATATGTCAGTGGCGGGAGTAAGTGATGCACTGCCGATTCCGCTCCGGCGTCCCGTATTCAGTATCCGCTGCTGTATAGTGTCAGATAACAGATGCTCCTGTAGCTTAAGGAAGAACTCTTCCCTTTTATTGTCTCCACGTCTGATGTACCCAAGGGGTGAGTCAGAAATGATTATCGTATCTGCCGGATAGACACAGTAGAGGGTTTCCTTTCCCTGTTGTTCAAGATGCATGTTTGCTTCGATTATCATTGATTCGTAGTTAACCATCGCATCATAGATACCTTTCAGGAAAAGATCCTTCAGCCATCCGGATGAATCAGATGAGCTGTTTATATCTGACAGAAACCGGGTTAGTTCCTGACGGACCTGTGGGTCGTCGAGATGGCTTTTTTTCAGGACTTCCGGATTACCGGATAGTGCATAACAGAAACTGAGATATCCGCTTGCACCTGAATTTGACTGTGTTGCAGAGGTCATCATGAACGACAACCTGTTTGTATTAATGAGTGCAAGTATATCGTTTACGCCGATTTCCTTTCCAATAAGATCAAGTTCTCTGGCTTTGGATTGTCGTACGGCAAAGACAACGGGTGATTGCATGACGGATTTTACATGTTTAACCCTGTTATCCTTGTCTCCAAGAGTTATCAAGAGGATGTTTGCAGGCCACATGGCATCGGCTTCAACTGACCACTTTAGAAGTTCAAGCATG
>CAZAHA010000035.1:5814-16564 GCA_964484915.1 uncultured Leptospirales bacterium | reverse complement strand
GCTGCATGGAAACCGTACAGCAGTTTCCCACCGTTAAACCTGGTGCCTTTGCAGTATGGTGTCGCGATCATCATGTGAAGCACCTGCTACTTCAAAAAAAACCGCAGACATTCAAGCGCTCCTTCGTCAAGCCAAGGCCCATGATGCTCAAAAGATCTGCCGGCATAAACGCCCGGGCTCGCGGCATGCTCAAAACGTATCAATTTGTACCGTATGTTGGACAGTTGCAGGGCGATACGAGCGTGTCCTTTAAGCCCGATTGTACCATCTTGCACCGTTTGATTTTTCAGCCGGTACAACACCGACCGGTCATGTCCCGTCGGAATCAAACGCACTGATCGTACGAACGAGAAGCGCCATCGACACGGCAAAAAACATGAACCCGAAAAGAAACACGACATTATCCGGAAGCGGAAAGGCGAGATCATATGCCGACATTCCCGGAATGCGGATATCGAGAGACTGCATCAGTTCGTCAAGCAGCGTCTTGCTTCTGCCGTAGACGGTAATGAGAAGCGCCACGCTCCGCACGATGATCACACACATAACAAGAAACCACCCCGCAAAGAGCCTCCTGTACACAAGCACGCACCCCGCACCGGCCGCCCCCGCACACAGCAGCAGGTAGATACACTTGGGCATACCGGATATAAACACGCCGAAGAAGGCAACCGGCAGGTTGTACGCCGCAATTCCCCTGAGCGAGTGCATCAGTACAAAGACACCCGCAACAAGAAGGATGCCGGCCGATACCGTACGGTCAAACCCGTCCCGGGAAGGTGTGTGTACGGTACGCGGCGTACGGTTCCTCCTGACGGCGAAAACAGACACTATCGGGATAAGTGCCAGAGAAAAATATGCAGTTATGATGATGATAACGGTGCCGGCCACAACGGGAGTACCATGCACCCTGAGAAGCGGCAGATCCCGGTACGTGTAAAAGCTCGCTGCCGCGGCAAGCAGCAGCGCGGTAAACGCGGCGGACACCATCCAAAGAAGATACTGCGAGGCTCCGTACGCAAGCGCCGTATCGTCTTGCCGCTGCCTGACATGCAGAAAACTGATAGTACCAAACAGAACAAGCGCGTTGATGCCGCCTGCCGCAAGGAACATGATTACCGAAAACGTATAACGCGTGAGAAACCGTTCGTAGAATGCTCCGGGAGACCGCGTATACCCGAGAAACAGCATGATGAAACAGATATGGAGCAGGAACAAAAACACGGCGAGGGCACCGTAGAGGATTCCCGCAGCCATGATCGACCTGCTTTTGTTTATTTGCGCCATGCGGCAGTATTGCGGACTCCATGTACCGATGTCAATTGGTATTCCGGCCGGCAGAGCCATGCTCCACGCTTTCTGGTATACTACCAGATGATTATTCCATGAGTATCATGATTCAGGCTGCCCTCAACGAGACCACATGCGGCAGTCCGGGAAAAGTACCGGTACATCCGTAATCACGGACAGGATATACCGGCAGACAGCAGAATAGAATGCGGCTTCATTTCACCGGTATGTCAGGCGGTGTTGTTCTCCATGACCTGTCCTTTGCTTTTCTGCGTGCACAGTGATACCACAACCAGGGTGAGAAAACTCAGCGGGATCGTAATAATGCCGGGATTGTCAATGGGCACCGGGGCAATGGTAACAAAACCGTAGCGCTCCCACATGGACGGCGACAGGAGGATCAATGTCAGAGAGGATATAACACCAACCAGAATGGAGGCGGCAATCCCGTGCTTTGTGGTCTTTTTCCAGAAAAGGAGCATGACAATTGACGGCAGGTTCGACGATGCCGCAACAGCAAAGGCAAGCCCCACAAGGAACGACACATTCATCCCCTTCAGCAGTATACCAAGGATGATTGCAAGGACACCAACCACGGCAGCAGAAATCTTTCCGGCCTTTACCTGCCCGTCATCATCAAGTGCAATATTGAAGAAATTCTTGATCAGATCATGGGCAACAGCGCCGGACGCAGCGACGATAAGCCCCGAAACCGTACCCAGAACCGTCGCGAATGCGATCGCCGAAATAATGGCAAAGAGAAAGATGCCGAAGTATTTTGCAAGCAGCGGCGCCGACATGTTGGAACTCTCAAGGTCAAGCACCCCGTTGACCATCGCCCCAAGCCCCATGTAGAGGGTGAGAATATAGAAGAAACCGATAGCCGCGATCGCGACAATTGTGGATTTTCGTGCATCCTTTGGTGACGGAACCGTATAATACCGTATCAACACATGCGGCAGCGCCGAAGTGCCCAGAAAAAGGGCCAGCATCAATGATACGAAGTTCATTTTACTCCAGAAGGTGGAGCCCTTGTCGACCTTGAATTTCAAGCCCGGCCGCAGTATTTCCCTGCCCGGTGTCGGGTCCTGGTGCCATACGGTAACCCTGTTGTCACCGTCCAGGAATGTCACCCTGGTAAACCGTACGACTTCTGAGTTGTGGATAACAGAAAGGAATTTAAACGGACCGATGGGCCCCGTTCTCTCAACATCCTTCCCATCGACGATGATTGAACTCATATGGCCGACCGGATAGAACCGTTCATCTGTATTCGGCGCGCCGTTGTAGAGCTTCTCACCGAAAGGCAGAACTGTCATGGACAGCGCTTCAAGATAATCCGATGAACCCTTCTTGTACCACCAGGCGGGGTATCCGTCTTTCTGTATCTTGACCATTTTTTTCCCATCGATATCTGCTTCGCTCAATATCTTAAAGTCACCGTCGCGCAACTGGGATGATGTTATCGTTTCAAACGTGTGATACTCCTTTCCCGGCGGCTTGTTGAGTCCGTTAACAAGAACCAGGATGACAACAATTGTGGAAAACACGATCAGAAGGCCGCCCTTCAGGAACTGGACATACGTTGTGGATGCCATTCCGGCAGTAGCAACGATGACGATAACGATTGTCCCGACGATGATTACTCCCCAATAGTGCTGTATGCCGAGAAGCGGCGTTACAAGGGCGCCCGCACCCACCATTTGCGGTATAAGATAGCAGAAGGAGACGACAAGCGTACTGACGGCCGCCGTCAGCTGAATCTCCTTGGAATTGAAGCTGGAATCCAGGGCGTCTGCAAATGTGTATTTTCCCATGCGCTTGATCGGTTCGGCAACAACAAAGAGCGCAACAACCCAGCCTGCGAGAAATCCGATGGAATAGAGAAAACCGTCATAGCCGAAGAAAGCGATCAGTCCGCAGATACCAAGAAAGGAGGCGGCGGAGAGATAATCGCCTGCAAAGGCAATACCGTTTACTGCCCAGTTAATCTGCCCCCCGGCGGCAAAGAATGCCTTTGAGGATTTTGTCCGTTTTGCAAAATACAATGATATGACCAGGACCGAAACAACAAACAGTGAAAACAGCAGCACTGCCATGACCGAAGGAGTATAGATCATTTCTCTCCTCCATCCACTCTGTTTACCCTGTTCTCCATCCTCGTGCACAGATAGTTATAGACGATGCCCATCAGTATCGCTGTAATGATCAGACCGAAACCGTACACGACTGCAAGATTGAGACCCAGAAACACAATCGTTTCCATGAGTCCGGGTGTGAAGGTATTGATTACAATAAAACCTGTATAGACAAGACAATATACAACAAAGAGAACGATGCCGGTTCTTGTTTTATAGACGACGGATTTGTCATCCTTCCATTCTACGTAGGGACCGTGATCCATTGTATTGCTCCTTGTACCGGGAATGACATGTTTTATTACAATTGATAAGCTTTGTCAATATAAATTTATAATACAAGCGGCTGCACATGGCGGTGTCGGAACCTGTATTTTGACAGGTGTCCGTTTGTATGATATACCGTATGTATGGACACATTATGTGGATTCTGTTTTTAGATTGAATATTTTGACGGGCGGGACGATTAGGTAATCATGAGACATGTATGTGTTTTATACGCGCTAATCATCGTTACTGCGTGCAGCGATATCTCTGAAACCGTTACCTATGACCCCAAATCGCAGACCGTACCCGGGGAGGATCTATCAACACTGTATCCGACCATTCAGACCGTATACCCCGGTACGCTGCAGACGCTTGACATTCCCGAAGAGTATCCAAACGACGTCCTGCCCGAAGGAGCCTGCTTCGCGGTAGTCTACTCCGAGGTAATGGAAAACGACGACAGCGAAATGGAAAGCGCCTTCATGCTGTTTGAAAACGGCACCCAGATCGCCCACCGTCTTGGTCAGGACGCGTCATCGCGGTACTTTACCATAGAGCCCGGCCACGGGTCCTTTGGTTACGGAAACACGTACGAACTGCGCGTGTACCGCTTCGCCCATCTGGACGACAACCAGTCTCTGTATACGGATTTCGGACCGCTGGTGGAGCCGCCCGCAACGTCCCTGTCGCCCATCGACCCTGATTACGTGACCTATGCATTCAGGACCGCCGCACAACCGTATGATGACACGCAGTCACCGGTCTTTCTGGCGGCAACACCCGGACCGGGAGACACAGACGTGGATGTTCTCCTTGCTTCGACCGCCGGAAGCATCATACTGACGCTGTACGACAATGTGAACCCGATGATACGGCCGGATACCGTCAACGTCTCAACCGTACAGCTTTATGAAATCGGTACGGGAGCGGTCCCGCTGGATGTATCGCTTGATGCCACCGACCTCAACATGAAGACGTACGAGCTTATGCCTCTGGCACCGCTTTCAAACGCGGCAACGTACAGGGTAACTGTTTCAATCGGAGACTCTATAGAGGATATTGCTGGAAACAGAATGGACGAGTATGTGTATTTCTTCTTGACCGAACCGTAGAAGGCGAAGACACACAATCCCGGTTTTGTGGAGATTGAAACATGCTCCGCCGGAATTGTATGACAATACTATTTTTTTATTGTATATTATGTATTTGATTTATATAATTAACACTCACATAGCCGTTTCACGACAGGATAAGGGAAAACGATACACAAGACATGCTGCGGACAAAGCTACATAAAACCATACGATACCTCATTCTCACCGCCGTCGCGCTGAGTCTTGTACTGATCTCATGCTCGGACGGTGGCGGCGGCGGAGAAGGAGGTAACGGTACCGATACGGAGACCAGTACCGCCGCGCCCCGGATATATGTAACCCGTAACGCGGCCCCCGTTTATTCAGGAACGGGTCCGTACCCGTTCGGAAACGTCCTTCCCGGCGATACCTCCAATCCGGTTACCTTTTCCGTTACCAACTCCGGCGGCCGGGACCTGAGTATCGAATCGGTCTCGATTACCGGCGAAAGCGCAGCGGACTTTTCGCACGACTTCTCAGGCGAAGCCGCCGTCTCTTCAGGAGAAACGCTTGAAATAATCTGTACGTTTTCCCCGACCACGGCGATAGAAGGGCCGCGCTACGCACAGCTGAACATCGTGCATAGCGATACCGCCTCGGCATCGCCCTACGTAATCAAGCTGCAGGGTTTTGTTAGCGTCGCGGCGCCTGAAATATCCGTCCTGGACGGCACCAACAACACGCTCCTCTCCGGCACCGGCTCCAGACACTTCGGTTCTGTACTCGAGGGTTCCGGCAGCGCAACCGACACATTCACCATCAAGAACACCGGCAACACCGCGCTCGATCTTGACCCCGACGACAATGGAATACCGGACATCTCGGTCAGCGACGCGGTGAACTTTACCCTTGATGTATCGTCAACGGCAACCTCGCTTGAAGCATACGGTGAATCCGGCAACACCACCACCTTTGATATCACATACGATCCTCCTGCGGCCGGATACCATACGGCAACGGTTACCGTCGCGAGCAGCGATTCGGACGAGTCTTCGTACACGTTTACGGTCTCCGGCAACGCAAACTCGACCGCGGTCTCCAATCCGGAGATCAACGTCAAGATCGGGAGTACAAATTACAACAGCGGTGACGAGTAAAATTTCGGCGATGTTACAGAATCCGAAACAAGCGGAGCGAAGACGGTCACCGTACAGAACCTCGGCAACGCCAACCTTGTCATAAGCGCCGTCTCAGATCCCGGCGGCGAATTCGGCAGAACTGCTGCCGGACTTCCGGCAACGGTAGTTCCCGGCGGCCAGTACACGTTCACCGTAACATTCAATCCGGCTGACCAGGGAGTGGAAACCGCCACTGTTACCGTCACCAATAATGACGGTGACGAGGGCGCGTTTGACATTGACCTCCGCGGCAGAGGCACCGGATCGACAATAACCATGACGGCAGCCCCTACAGATTTCGGAAGCATACCGGCAAACACCACGGGCAATACGCAGCAGTATACCATTCGAAACGACGGCAACAGCACGCTCACCGTCTCAAACGTGAGTCTGGATACCGGTACAAACTACATCATTAACTCGTTTCCTGCAAGCAACATACCGCCGGCCGGGACTTCGTCGTTTTACGTAACCTTTACACCTACTGCCGTGGATCCTGCGCTGACAGACACAATAACCATAACGACGAACGACGTCGACACCCCGAACCGCACCATAAACATTACCGGGGAAGGCGCAGCAAATCCCGTACTGACAATGACTGCCGCCCCGACTGATTTTGGGAGTACGGATATAAACACCGATGGAAACATGCTGAGCTATACACTGCGAAACGACGGAACAACGAATCTCAATATAACCGATATCACGGTCACAGACACGGACAGTTACGATCTTTATGAGAGCGACGGCACAAGCGTTCTTGATGGCGCGGATTTTCCGGTAGATCTTGATCCCGCCGATTCATTCAATTTCAAGGTCCGGTTTACACCGATTACGGCAGGCACACGAAACGCGACAATCAATATTGCAGGCGACGGTATCGATCCTGCAATCGCCATTACCGGATTAAGCCGCAACGCGGAAATCGACATAGATGCAACGACCGCGCCGGCCGGAGCAGTCAATGACAGCGGAAATTATAATCCGGCAGCAGGATTTGATACCATCGTCGGATCAACCTCGAATGAAATGCTGTTTTCAATTGAAAATAACGGTTCAACAAATCTGGAATTATACAGTATCAATATATCCGATGCCAACAATTTCTATATCGATACCATGCCGGCATCTCCCATCCCGGCGGCAAACTCCGATATGCTGGGTATTCGTTTCAGGCCCCAAACAGCGGGAGCTCATTCTACCGTCGTTACCATTACGAACAACGATCAGACAGGCAATGAAAACATTTATACATTTACCATTACCGGAATAGATGGATTACCGGATGAACCAGAGATTGTGAATACCGCGGACATAAGCTTTCCCGGCACTACCGCAGTCGGATCTGATTCTGCTCCGCGAGAGGTTTCTATTGGCAATGACGGATTGGAAAACCTGATAATAACATCGGCGTCGATATCTGGTCCCAACTCATCCGACTTTTACATATCTGCCGGAACGTTTCCGCAGCCGCCGATAGCTGGAGGAACCGGCGAAAGCACCGGTACAAACGACATTGAAGTGACCTTCAGACCGACAGGAACGGGAGCCCGCAGCGCGAACCTGAATATTACAAGCAACGTGCCCGAGGACCCGACTATCCAGATACCCTTGACGGGTACAGGAGTCGAGCAGGAAATCGACATTACAGGCCCCGTACCAGGTGACTTCTCCGACGTTACTGTTGGCGAAGCCCCTTCAGTCATTACGTATACAATCAATAATACAGGCGGAAACCCCTTAACGATACACTCCATTACCCTGTCCGACACGACCAATTTTTCCATATCTGGAGGAACACTTGGCGGTTCATCCGGGGTTGTTCCCGCTTCTTCAGACAGGACTTTTATCGTTTCATTTGATCCACAAACATACGGTACTTTCCCTCTAACGGTTACCGTCTCCAGCGATGATGCTGATGAAGGAACAATCGTGTTGAGTGAAACCGGGGCCGAGGCTCCTGACGGTCTCGCACCTGACATATCATTGATCTCAGGAGTCGCGGACTTTGGCTCCGTGGATGAGAGCCTGTCACGTTCCTATAATTTTACAATTCGCAATGACGGCAACGCAGAGCTCAACATTACCTCGATTGTGTCGGACAGTGATCCGCCGTTTGCGGTGTCGAATGTTCCGGCGACCGTCGCTGCAGGCTCAACAGAAAGCTTCACGGTAACATTTTCACCTGCCGGTGCCGGAGCTGTTAACGCCGAAATCTCGATAGACAGCGACGATCCCGACGAAGACCCGTACAATATTAACGTTTTCGGTACCGGCATCGACTCTGCCCCTGACGCAAGCATTGTCCCGTCAACCGAGGCCGGGGCACCGTATGACTTCGGCACGACGCCGATCAACACGTCAAGCTCAGTCATCATCTGTCAGATCACCAATACCGGAACGGCGGACCTGACCATTAACAGTCTCGACTCCGGCGGCGCGGATCCCGGTGAGTTTATGGTGAACGATTCCACGATTACCCCGCTTGCGCCCGGCAGCACGACATACTTCTCCGTATCCCATACACCCTCGTCGGCCGGTCCGCATACCATGGATCTGACAATCGACACAGATCTCGCGGTAGACCCGGTCGTATACTTTCAGGGTGCCGTTTCCGCGCCGGAGATAGATCCGCTGACGGTGGGCGGCATAAACCCCGGCGACTTCGGCGCAACCGGTTTTGAGGAAAGTGCCGGAGCACAAAATCTGACGATCACCAACAGCGGCAACGCAGCGCTCACCGTTACCGATGTAACCCTGGGAGGCGCAAACCCCGGAGACTTTGTTCTGACGAAACCGGCGCTGCCTTTCCCGATAGCCGCAGGAGACGATTCCGGAGGCGCCTTTACGGTTGATTTTATACCTGCAGAGGCGGGGACACGATCGGCAGTCATTACGGTTCATTCGGACGATTCCGACGAACCGGCAATAACGATTGATGTTTCCGGAGACGGCAACGCAGTACCGGTGTTCGAAACTCCTGTTCTGGTCGCCGGCGCGATCAGCGATACACTTGTTGGTACAACATCAACGGAATACATGATACGGATAACAAACAGCGGCGGAGACGGCCTGGACGTCAGCGACGGTCCGGTCATTTCCGGCACTCATGCCTCCGAGTTTTCCATAAACACCGATGTGGCGATTAACGATATGCCAACAGGCAATAATGATGGAAGCTTCGGCATTCTGTTTCACCCCACATCGCTCGGCACCAAGAATGCCACATTGACCTTCTCATCGAATGATCCCGATAACCCGACACGGACCATGACTCTTGCCGGCAAATCGGTCTCGTCCAGTACGGTGGACGACACAGATGACCGAGGCCAGTATGCATCGATCGCGGTACGGCAAAGTGACGGCACGACATCTGCAGCGGGGACACTATATGTCTCCTACCACGACGCGACCTCCGGAAGCCTGATGTTTACACGCTCAGAGGACGGCGGCGGAACCTGGTTGACTCCCGTACAGATCGACACGCCGAATGTCGGTCAATATGCTTCGATCGCCGTGGATGAGGACAACGATGACGTGTTCATTACCTACTATGACGCCGGCAATCAGAATCTCAAGTATGCGTATTCAACATCAAACGGAGATGGCCTTACCTGGAACGACGGAAACATCGATACCAGCGGCAATGATGTCGGACAGTGGGCATCCATGACAAACGACAGCACCGACCTGTACGTCGGCTATTACGACGCAACCCAGGGTGATGTAAAACTCGCGTTTGCATCGAATGCCGATATACGCACAGGGACGCCGGGTTGGACGATACTCGACAACACGACACTTGATGCATCCGGGGGCGGAGCACCGCTTGCAACAAATATCGGCCAGTATACATCCATGTCCAACGACGGTTCGGGTAATTTCTATCTGTCCTATTACGATGACACCAATTCCGACATTAAAGTCATACGGTACAACGGCGGCGTATCAGGCCCCCACGATCCAACACCGGTCATCGTGTCCACATTTACCCATACGTCGGTTGCCGCGCAGGGTGGAACCAGTGTTGTGTACGTGCCGTTCTTTGACTCGGCAAACGGCGACCTTGCATATTCCGTGTCACTGAATCAGGGAGCAAACTGGACAGACGGATGGATCGCGCAGCCGCCGACTGTTGCGGGAGAGTTTGTGAGTTCCATTGTTGACAGCGACGGAGACCTGCATGTGGCATATTACGACCGAACAAATTCACGGCTGATGCACGGCCTCTTTAACGGCATCTGGTCGATATCGACCGTGGACAACAGTGCCGATGTCGGCCAGTGGACCTCCATCGGAGTCATCGATGATGTCGTGTACATCGTATACTATAATGCAGACAACGGAGCTCTGAAAATTGCCAAATCCGTTGACGGCGGCGAAAGCTGGTAGTTGTCACCGCCGCAGACGGCACCCTGCCGTACATTATCATACACCGACACCGGAATACATGAGTACATGTCCATCATTCTGGTCCAGATACTGCCGGTAAGGACCAAACCGTCCACCTTGTCAATCTCATACACACATCCAGGCCTGGGATCACCATGTGCAGGGGTTCTGCAATCCGGAAGCGGAACTGGACCGGCTCCCCCGTCTTTCGGTGCAAGATGCTGTTTTGAGGACGTTTTGCATGTGAAACGATGCACCGCCGTGTACGGTCTGCCGCAGGTGCCAGAGTATACCGTGTTGTGATGAGGATTTTTCTGGACACAGGTGCCAGAGATCAGAAAAAAGTCCATTGTGGTGATAGTTATCCACCATCATCCGGTGCCAGAGGTGAACCCCGATACAATACCGC
>CAZAHA010000035.1:0-5714 GCA_964484915.1 uncultured Leptospirales bacterium | reverse complement strand
GTGATAGTTATCCACCATCATCCGGTGCCAGAGGTGAACCCCGATACAATACCGCCCGGCTGTGATAGTTATCCACCCGATACGCGTCTACGCGGCAGTACAGACGACTCACCAGAAACCGGACGCGTCAGCTTTTCTCTTCCTGCGAAGACGAGCTCATGTAGGCGATGATCTCGTTGCTGCTCTTTGACAGACCGTCCATTTCGTCGACAATCCGGGTCAAAAACGAAGACAGGCTTGATACATGCTTGTCGATCGTATTGAAGACCTCTATGTTATCCTGGCTTGACGACAGCGAGTCCTTTATTTCCATGATGACGTCATGAAGAACTGATGAGATCCGGTTGGCGTTGTCCGCCGTGGTATTGGAAAGCGTCCGTATCTCTTCGGCGATAACCTCAAAGCCAACTCCGTACTCTCCCGCGTGTGCGGACTGGATCGAGGCGTTAATCGCAAGCATGTTGATACTGGTTGAAATCTCATCGATAACGTTAATAAACTCGAACAGTTTGTTGATGCTCTCGGAGGTCTTGTGTATTGTTGCATTTGAATGCTTCAGCTTCTCTACTCCGTTTTTGGTCATATCCGCGAGACGGGCTACCTGCTCCAGGTTGCTGCCTGAAGTGTCCGCTATGGACTGTATCGACTTCAGCATGGGACGAACGAGGGACTGTATGACGTTGCTCCTTTCTCGGATATCCCTCTGTATACGCTGCTGCTCCTCATATACGCGGGCAGACTGTACGGTACTGGAGATATTGGAACTGATCGCCTCATATATAAAGCAGTTACGCGAAGAGACAACATAGATTATGTATCCGAAATGGTTGTCCATGGACCAGAGCGGATATACCATAAGATGCTGGTCCTCCTCCCGCTGCCAGAGGCGCTGGGGAAGAATCTGTTTCTGGTGAAACTCGCCTGACTCCTGTACGGTACCGTTTTCCTTCAGCTGAAACTGCAACCGTACATGGTCCTTCGTGTCCGTGCGGAGTGTAATATATGCGCTGTAGATACCCAGAATGGGAAACTCCGAACGGATGATCCTGTAAATCCCCTCCGTCTCGTAGGTTGAGAGGAACTGATTGCCGATCCAGTTGATGTACAGTGACTCACGGTCGGCTGTCAGCTTGTTCTGCATGTGTGTCTGTTCTATCTTGTCGGAGATGAGCCTGTTACCGGTATGGAGCAGCTGTTCAGCCTGAAAATACCGGTCTATGTCCGGTCTTGACATCTCCTTCCTTCCCGGTACGATACCGGTACGGCGGCGCGATTCATGTACCGTAAAATCAGGCCGGTTCTCCTGAATGTTCAGATGCAGCCTTTTCCTGATAAGGGCAAGCAGTGTATAGAGTGAATGCAAATCTTCGATGCGGCGGGCTACCGTATCCAGCTCGCGGATAAAACTTTCCCCGGTAGCGGATTCCACATCTGTCCGTATTGCCGCAAAGAGAGAATCAAACTCCTTTTGGGTGACTGCTGTTTTTTCTTCAAGGCCCCTCTCCGGGTCCTGCGCATCATACCCGTCATATGATACTTTGGATATCTCGTTTTGAACCAGACACCCGCATGACTGCCGGATTACCACATTCGTCGGCATGACATGATCCATTACCGCCTGCTCGCCGCGTATCTGTTTCAGTATTGACCGTACAGCGTTTGCGCCGCATTCATAGACGGGCTGTTCAACGGTGGTCAGAGGCGGGGTTACTGCTGCAGCGTTCTCAACATTGTCAAATCCCGCAAGGGCGATGTCGTACGGTATCTTGTAATTCCTGCCTTCAAGTTCGCTCATCGCGCCGAACGCCATCTGGTCATTGGCGCAGATAATCGCATCACACGTTACCGTACGCTGGTCAAGGAGTACCTTAACCGCGGCCACGCCCGATTCCGTCGTGAACTCGCCG
Organism: uncultured Leptospirales bacterium; assembly: GCA_964484915.1. GTDB lineage: Bacteria > Spirochaetota > UBA4802 > UBA4802 > JAFGJZ01 > CAZAHA01. The sequence goes on along the minus strand of CAZAHA010000035.1, from coordinate 3,807 downwards.
TACACCAGAAGGTTTTCGTCAAAGTCGATGCCGTTCTTTTGGAGCGCGTCACGGTGTGCGCTCAGACGCAGCGCAGCCTCGCCGTTGTTTTTGGGGCCGCTGATGTACGCTATCCGTTTTGCTTTATGCTCCTGTATGAAATGTTCAGTCAGGCTGTACATGCCGCTGTAGTTGTCGACCGTGATACTCGGAACTCCGTCGATTTTACCGCCGATGCTGACGATCGGTCCGGTTCTGTATGGATCGAAGAAGCGTTGTGTCTCATTCTCGTCGATGCACGGAAGAAGGACTCCGGTCGGTATGATAAAACCGTCGAGCGCCTGGGTATCCGCGCAGTCAAACACAACGTTGGCAAGACTCTCGTATTGACGGTCGCTGTTAACCCGATTGCCGGTAAAGGTTATTATGCGGACACCCTGCTTGTCGGCTTCATCGATAATGCCGTTCCAGATCTGCTGCTGGTAGTCCTCGTTCAGACTGTCAATCAGTAATCCGATTGTATATTTCGTAGCCAATTGTTACCCCATATAAACCATACATCTATCTTGCAGATTCTGCAATTCGCGCACATAACGTACATCACTTTTTTATAATCTTATTAAACTCAATTTCAAACCCTGTTCACCTGCGTCAAGAATCCGCGGTCGAAATGATGTTTTGATAAGAAGCATTGAAGCGGTTTCTTTTTATTGGAAATGTATTGACAGTTGTATACGTATACAACACATTCGTGTCAAGTATTATGTACCGGCATGTCATGAAAAAGGATGGAACGGATACCGTTCCGCCCAGAAAGGCTTTACAAAAGGCATACGTCGCATCAGAATCATCATGAACGGTAATGCATGATGTAGAAGCATATACCGGCAGCCCGCATAATTTGACTGACAGCCGAACAGTTGTGAATACACCACACTTTTTTTAATACGGGGAACAGTATGAAATACGGACACTTTGATGATGAGCGGAAGGAATACGTCATAACAGATCCGCGAACACCGGTACCATGGATTAACTACATCGGTACGCTCGAGTTTGGCGGATTTGTGGACCAGAAAGGGGGCGGCGTTATCTGCCAGGGAGACCCGGCAACAAACCGGATTACCAAGTACATTCCGCAGCTTCCCGGATCAGACATGAATGCGGAAACGTTATATCTCCGCTATAAGGAAAACGGAAGCTACAGGGTCTTTTCGGCATTTTATACGCCGACCATGGACACCTACGACCGGTACGAATGCCGGGTCGGTCTTGGCTATTCCACAATTCTAAGCGAGTTCTACAACATCCAAACCGAGACGACGATATTCGTTCCGGCAGACAGCAGACGCGTCATACGAAAGATCACCGTTACCAACACAGGAAACACTCCCAGAGAGATAGACCTCATACCCGTTATCGAGTACACACACTTTGAGGCGATGAAGCAGTTCAACAACGCCGACTGGGTGCCGCAGACGATGCAAAGCCGCGTCCTCAACAACGACGGCGGCATGACCGTTCTGGGACAATTTGCCTTCATGCGCAAAAACCGCAAGATGAACTACTTCACTTCCAACCATCCGGTATCGTCCTTTGAAAGCGACCGGGCAACGTTCCTGGGGCAAAACGGCTACGGCAGCTGGAAAAACCCGGACGCCCTTATGCACGACAATCTGTCCAACACAGAGGTCAACCGCGGCGACAATATCGGCGCGCTGCTGCACAAGCTCGGCACGCTCGAGCCGGGGGCTTCAAAAACGGTCGTGACGCAGCTTGGACAGTGTGCAACCATCGAAGAGGAAATGGATGACATAAACAAATACAGAAACATTGAGAACGTGGACAAGGCCCTGGGTGAGCTTTCAGAATTCTGGGAAAATTTCCTGTCCACCATGCAGGTGTCGACGCCGTCAAAGGACCTCGACAGGATGGTCAACGTACACAACGCCCGTCAGGTCTTCATGACACGCAACTGGTCACGCTACCTCTCCCTGTATCAGCTCGGTCTCGGCGCCAGAGGCATCGGCATGCGCGACAGCTCGCAGGATATACTTGGATATGTGCCGTTTAACCCGGAGGACAGCAAAAATTTCATGAAGATGCTGCTCTCTGTGCAGCTTCGAGACGGATATTCGATGCATCAGTTCAATCCGCTGTCCATGATCGGCAGTATCGGCGACGCGGCCGAAGGCGAGGACCGTCCGGACTACTACGGCGACGACCACCTCTGGGTGATCCTCGCGGCGGTAGAATATGTACGCGAAACAGGAGACATTTCCTTCCTGGACGAAATGGTGCCGTTTTACGACAAGGACAAAAACGAGAAGCCGATCGAAGAAGCGACCGTCCTCGAACACCTCCTCCGCGCCATCGATTTCACCACAAAAAACGTCGGCACGCACGGCCTGCCGTACCTCGGCTTTGCCGACTGGAACGATACCGTCAACCTGCCGACGGGGGCCGAGTCGCTTTTTGTGACCAACCTCTACGGCCGTGCGCTCCGGGAGCTTATCGCACTCTCGAAATACCTGAAGGACACCGAGCTTGAGACACGCCTTCAAGAGTACTACGACGCGATGAAGAAGACGGTAAATCAACACGCGTGGGACGGCGAGTGGTTTGTGCGGTACTTCGATCACAAGGGCAACCCGATCGGTTCAAAGAAAAACGACAAGGGCAAGATATACACAAACGGGCAGTCATGGCCGGTTCTCACCGGATTCGCGGACCAGGACAAGGCCAGGAAGGCCCTCGACAGCGTCTACAAACACCTGAACACCGCAAAGGGTATCAAGCTCTCGTGGCCAGGCTACGACGGTTTCGATCCAGAGATCGGCGGCATTACCACCTATCCGCCGGGAGCCAAGGAGAACGGGGGCATCTTCCTCCATGCAAACCCGTGGGTGATCATAGCCGAGACGATGATGGGCAACGGAGACCGTGCGTTCGAGTACTATAACCAGATAAATCCCGCAGCAAAGAACGACATCATAGACGAGTACGAAGTTGAGCCGTACTGCTATGCGCAGAACATCCTTGCAGACGAGCACCCGCAGTTCGGTCTGGGACGCAACAGCTGGCTCTCCGGAACGGCGTCATGGATGTATCAGGCGGCAACCAAACACATACTGGGTATCCGTGCAGACTTTACCGGGATCACGATTGACCCCTGTATACCAAAGGAATGGGACGGTTTCACCATCACCCGCCGCTTCAGGGGAAGTATATACACCATAAACGTAAAGAATCCGAAGCATGTGAACAAGGGCGTACAGTCCGTTACGGTTAACGGCACGGCTGTTGAAGGAAACACCGTTGTTCATGATTCATCCGTACAGGAGTATACCGTAGACGTCGTCATGGGATAACCGTTCCCGGCATACGATTGCTTCCGACTGGCCCCGCTGCTCGTTTTCGAGTGCGGGGCTTTTCATATGCAGAATATACACAACTCACTGAATGCCCGGCACAGCCCGCGTCTATGCTCCGAAGAAAGCCGGGTGTATCGGGATGGGCATGTTCCATACGCAGGTCAATCCCCGTCGGTGTGTTTCTTTTTCATGCGGAACGTGTACCCCCGAGGCAGCAGCAGGTGCTCGTACAGCATGACCTCAACGGAACCCCTGTCGTGCAAATTTTCAAGTCCGGAAACCGTTATATGAAATGTATTGATGTTTTCTATCTCGTTCATGACGATCTCGAGACCGTCATCGGTAGACCGTGCTGACGTGATGACCGTTCCGGCAATTCCGCCGCGGTCATGAGTGTACGCTGCACCGTCCATGGTTGCATACTCCCGAACACTCAATACGTGACTTTCAACGC
>CAZAHA010000034.1:0-17060 GCA_964484915.1 uncultured Leptospirales bacterium | reverse complement strand
CATCTTTTCCAAGGAAACAACCTTGTACATGAAAAACGACAGTGCGTGCAGCACAAGGGAAAACACGAGGGCGGAGAAAAAGAACAGGATCCAGAAAAGCGCGCGGAAGCTGCCGTAGAGTGAAAGAACGAGTACCGGAAAGAGGAAAAACCACAATACGCCGCCGGCATGACCGCCCCCCACATACAGAACAAGTGCATAGTGAGCCAGCAGTACCGAAATAACGACGGCCACACCGTATTCCAGTCTGCCCGTCAGCCTGACGAAGAGCGCTGCTGCCAGCAGTACGAGTCCGAGCAGCACCCTGACGAGAGAGAGGTACGGCGCAGCCATAAACGCATAATCAAGTACGGCGACAATAACACTCACAGCAAAGCCGAGAATGGAGACGGTAAAAAAAACGACATGCCGCTTATAGGAGATTCCGCTTGTGTAATCGTTGACAGAAATAGATTGCAAATTAAGTGTAGAATTCGTGTATGACCGTTTCATTGTCTGTACAGTCGACCTTGTTATTGTGACACTATAGCGGAACGCGGCAGTTTCATAATCGGCGCCGCAGCAGCGTACGCGCTACAGTATCATACTATCTTGATTTGTGCAATAAATAAACAGATACACAAACCAAATAACCCAAAACAATACACAAACGGATCCGGCCAATTATGAACAACGTAGTCTCGTACTTTATAAAGAACCCGCTTATAGTAAACGTAATCACGGTCTTCGTACTGCTCTCCGGATATATCATGTACCAGAACATGCAGAAGGAGGGGTATCCGCCTGTCGAAGAGCCGGGCTGTTCCATCACGGCCTCCTGTCCGGGGGCGACACCGGCCGATGTTGAACTGAATGTCGTGATGAAGATAGAAGAGAAACTCGACACGGTGACCGGTATCAAGAACTACTCCTCGCAGTCGTATGAAAACTTCTGCAACATAACGGTCATGTTCGACGACGGCGCAGACTATGAACAGGTGCGCAACGACATCCGGCGTGAACTTGACACGATACCGGACTTTCCCGAGGAGATGACCGACCGCCCCCGTATACATGAATGGGGATCCAAGTACATGGACCTCATGCAGATCGGCATCTATGCCAAAACGGCGGACTATGCAGAGCTAAAAAAACGGTACGATGAACTGAAGGACCGTATAGAGGACTCGCCCTACATATCCGAGATCGAGGCATGGGGCGACCGTGACCGCGAGATCCAGATCAAGGTGGACCTTGACAGACTGAACGAGTATTACATTACCTTTGACGAAATCATTGAGGCGATCGAGGCGAACAATATCCAGGTGTCGGGCGGTTCGGTACAGACGGGCGGTACGGAAAAGAGCATCGTGACGCTCTCACGGTTTGACGACCCGGAGGACGTCGGCAATGTCATCATCCGGAGCAACCTCGAGGGAAACATGATCCGCCTCAGGGACGTGGCTCGCGTTGAGGACACCTTTTCGGATATGGACGCCGTCATTCGGTTTAACGGCCATAAAGGTTTCGCCATGGCGGTATACAAAAAGGAAAACGCAGACATCATTACCTCCGTGGACGCGGTGCGCGGGATCATAGATGAATTTACCGAAGAGATCGGGACAGACCGCATCGGTATCAGCGTTCTCGTGGACAACTCGATCCAGACCAAGAAGCGGCTTGCTATCGTCCAGAACAATGCGCTGACCGGACTGATACTTGTCGCCGTCATGCTCTTCATCTTTCTTAACTTCAAGAACGCGCTCTGGGCGGTTCTTGGCATTCCCTTCTCGGTCTGCTTCGGCATCATCTTCATGAGCGCGTCGGGTATCACCGCAAACTCGGTCACTTTGCTTGCGATGATCATCGTGCTGGGGATGATCGTGGACGACGCGATCGTCATCTCAGAAAACATACACCGGCACAGGATCCTGGACGGGACGGGACCTGAAACGGCGGCCGCAGCGACGGTTGAAGTAGGTTTTGCCGTCATGACCACGATTCTGACTACGCTTGTAGCCTTTATCCCGCTCTATTTCATGGAAGGTGTGATCGGTTCGTATATCAAGGAGGTGCCGATAGTCATATCTCTTCTCCTGATCGGCTCGCTCGTTGAATCGCTCTTTATCCTGCCGTCGCACATATCGCACCATCTGACGGTCTTTCAGCGGACGGCGCTCGGCGCTGCAATAGGCGGCATCATGTCGTACTTCGCGGCAACGTACCTGAAATACAGCACATGGATTGTCGTTGGCGTGACCGTCTCAGGTGCCGTACTCTTTGCACTGCTGTTTCTGTTTTTTTACCGGGAACAAAAACGCATCACCGAACGCCCGTACGTCATCGCCATGCGCAGGGTGTATGCGTCCCTTCTTGAAAGGATACTCCGCTTCAGGTATGCCGCGGTCGGATTCCTTGTGCTGGTCGCCGCCCTCGGCGTCTACCTTGCAAGCACCATGAAGTTTGAAATGTTTCCCGCAGTAGAGGCCAACCGCCTGGAAATCACCGGGGACATCATCGGCAACCGCTCGCTTGAGTATACCGCAAACCGGATGCGGCAGATCGAGGAATTTATCCGTACATCATACACGGTTGATACCGTTGAGTCGTATATGTCCATAAACGGGACATCCAGCAATCCAGAGCACGTCAGGCTGATTCTGTTTCTCACGCCGGAGAGCACGAGACAGATCAAGACAGACAACATCATCGACACTCTCCGCGGGAAGTTCCCGAAGGACGAATTTGAAAATATGAACTTCGGCACATCAGACGGCGGTCCGCACCTCGGAAACAACGTTGAAATTGAGATAAGCGGCAACAACGACGACTACAGAAACGAAATCGCCGCGATGATCATGAAGGACCTCACCGAAATGGACGGCGCAAACGAGGTCAACAGAAACGACAACGACACCAAGTCACAGATACAGATCATTCCTGAATATGAAGAGATCGCCAAAAATGGTGTCGACCCGGCTTATCTTGCACGTATGACGCGCATCGCGTTTGAGGGGTATATCGTCACCTATCTCAAGACGCCCGAAGAGGAGGTCCCCTTCCGTCTTCTGCTTGACGCTCCCTACCGGAATGACATGGAGACACTCGACCGGCTTATGGTTCGGACCAGTACCAAAAACCTCGAGAGCATCTCATCCATGATCGACGTGCGGGATGATTCGGCGGTGACCAGGATCAAGCGGTACAACGGCAGGCGTACCGCTACTGTCCGGGCTGACTTTGACTCGAACAAGATCAAGGCAAACGAGATCTACACAACGCTTGAGGAAAAGTACCGGGAGATTCCACGGAAATATCCAGGGATACGGATAAACCTGGGCGGGGCGGCCGAGATCAGCAACGAGGCGCTTGGATCACTGCAGAACACGATGATCGTTGCCGTCGCAGCGATATTCGTCCTGCTTGTGTTCCTCTTCCGCTCCCTGAGCCAGCCGTTTATCGTTATTGTTGCGATACCGTTTGGTCTGCTTGGGGTGGTCTTTGCATTTTATCTGCACGGCATGCCTCTGTCGTTTATGGGTATCATGGGGGCGATCGGACTGTCCGGTGTCGTGGTCAACGACTCCCTTATCATGGTGGACTACATCAACCAGCTGCGCAGAGAGCCTGACAGACACGACTGGACCCTGAAGCGGATCGTTATCGAAGGTGCGCAGACGAGGCTCCGTCCCATTATCCTGACGACGGTCACGACCTTCGTCGGCCTGCTGCCGACCGCGTACGGTATGGGCGGCCGCGATGCGTTTATCCTGCCGACTGCCATCTCCCTTTCATGGGGACTCTTCTTTTCGACGGTACTTGTCCTTCTGCTTCTGCCGTCTTTCTACCTTATTGCGGAGGACATAACGAGCTTGTTGAAGAGGATGGTTCCGGGAAGGGATTCCACTCACCCAAAAGCCGGCATGCTGCGGCCATGAGTGAAAACTGTATGTAGCTTGATGCAAATCTGTCATTTATAAGGAAGGAACAACCAGGAAATCCATTACACATGCGAAGATTCTCAGGATGGAATATGAATGTTTATGTGTACACCGAAATTTATTTTACAAGCACCGACCGGCTGACCGATTTCTCATCCTTGAGTATTCTGGCTCCGCGGGTGATCTTGCAAAGCGAAATACCCAGCTCGGATGCTATCTCCCGTTGCGAGTGTCCGTTCGCAAGGCGTTTCATAAGCGCCCAGCGGAGCGCTATGTCTTTCAGCTCTGACGGTGTCAGTATCTCCCTCAGGAAGTTCTCAACGGTCTCACCGCTTTCCATGCCGGCAAGAAGCGACGCGATTTCATGTATATCATCCATCGTATTCCCGATCCTTCGTGTGCTCGGCCGCTGTACACCCAAAAGGTAACCGGCCGCACAGGCGTGTGTAAAAATAGTAAAACATCACTACTGCAAATTATACACTATAAACAGTGATCCGGCATTTTTTTGCAGAAACCACTTTCAGGCTAATGCTGTCCGTCAACTCTGTCAAATATATTAAGCCGCCTCTTTCGACATTTTCTTGACAGCATTTTTGCCTCCCGGGATACTTTGACTTTCACATCGGCAAAAAAAGCCGGAATACCACCAAAAGGACTACATATGCTGAAAATAAACGAGCATTACCTCAAACTGAAAGCCTCTTATCTCTTTTCCGATATTGGTAAGCGCGTTGAAGCGTTTCAGAACGACAACCCCGGCAAGGAGATTATAAAACTCGGTATTGGCGACGTTACATTGCCGCTGCCACAAAGCTGTATCGACGCGTTTCACGCCGGCGTCGACGAGATGGCAAAACCCGAGTCTTTTCACGGTTACGGTCCCGAACAGGGATATGCATTCCTCCGTGATGCCATCGCTGAAAACGACTACGCCAGCTGCACCGAAAAGATCCGGGCGGAGGAAATATTCATCAGCGACGGATCAAAGTGCGACACCGGAAATTTTCAGGAGCTCTTCGCCGCCGATAGTACCGTTGCCATACCGGATCCGGTCTATCCTGTGTACGTTGACACAAACGTGATGGCAGGCCGAACCGGCGCGAACACAGGCGACCGCTATGATGGCCTCGTTTATCTTGACGGAACCGAAGAGAACGGCTTCGTTCCCGCGCCGCCGAAAGAGCGCGTTGACCTTATCTACCTCTGCTTTCCGAACAACCCGACCGGCGCGACTGCCACGAAAACGCAGCTGAAAGCATGGGTTGACTACGCAAATGATAACGGAAGCCTAATCCTCTTTGACGCGGCATACGCAGCTTTTATCCGGGACGAGTCCATACCAAAGTCGATTTATGAGATCGAAGGCGCGCGGACGTGCGCTGTAGAATTTAGAAGCTTCTCCAAGAATGCGGGATTTACCGGGACTCGCTGCGCGTTTACCGTTGTTCCCATGGACATCACCGTATCAGATTCAAAAGGAGAAAAGCACTCGCTTCACCGTCTCTGGAACCGGCGCCATTCAACAAAGTTTAACGGTGTCTCGTATCCGGTGCAAAAGGCCGCCCATGCGGTCTACTCTGCACAGGGGAAAAAGGAGGTCCAGGAACTGACCGACTATTACCTTCAGAACGCACGGATAATCCTCACGCAGATGAAGGAGATGGGATACAGCTGCACGGGCGGCGAGAACTCACCGTATATATGGATACGATCCGACAGGGGATCGTGGGAATTCTTCGACTACCTGCTTAACAAAACGGGCGTTGTCTGCACACCGGGAGCAGGTTTCGGAAGCTGCGGTGAAGGATATATCCGGATCAGCGCCTTCAACATGCGCGAAAAGGTAGAAGAGGCGATGCAGCGTATAGCGGCCCTGTAACGGACGGATACGCATACGTGTTACCGTTTGAAGGTCAGGTCACTCCCCAGCAATCATACGCTTGTGGACCTGGTTGAGGCGGCACGGGTCACCACGGTGCGTCCTCGAAGACGCGCCGTGATCGACGACTGCAACAGAAACAAACCGGCAGAAGGTGACATGCCCGGTTTCATCGGTACGCTCAAAAGGGCGAAGGCGTTCATCGACGAACTCCTGTTCAGCCCCGTATGCCGAGAACGCCTTGATACTGCGTACCATACAACCACCGCCGTTGAAACGGTTTTGCATGAAAAGAACACGGCAACGCAAAATTATTATTGCATTATTTTGCGCGCGTCCGGAATATGTCCCGATAGTTTTGTACAGAACCATGCAGTGATACGCGCGCGGTTAACGGATATCATGTACGCATATTCGCCAGGCAAACAGCAAACAACTTATTGAAGAATCAGAAATACGGAGTCATACAATGGCAAAATGTGAAATCTGCGGAAAGTCTGTTCAGTTTGGATGCAACGTCAGCCATTCAAATAAAAAAGAAAACAAGATGTGGAAACCGAACATCCGACGTATCCGCGTCATGGAAGGCAGACGAAAACTCCGGAAATACGTCTGTACGCAGTGCATCCGCTCTGAAAGGGTTCAGAAAGCGGTCTGATTTTACGTATCGAACACTCGTTGAGGATAAACCGGGTTACGCCCGGTTTTTTGTTTTGTAATCTGCATTATTATGCGGGAGGAGAGCTGTGGACGCATCAATAATCCTTCTCGGTTTTGGCATATTTTTCGCGCGGATTATCGATGTATCGCTTGGTACGATCAGGACAATCGCTATCGTCCATGGACGCATTTTTTCTGCGTTTATGCTGGGCGTGGTGGAGATATCCGTCTGGGTGCTCGTTGTGTCTGAGGTCATACCCAAGATCAGGAAGCATCCGGAGCTGGTATTCTTCTACGCGATCGGTTTTGCAACCGGCAGCGTCATCGGCATTCTCGTGGAGCAGAAGATCGCGATTGGTGACGTCATTATCCGCTTCATATCGCCCCGTGCGGGTGAGAAGATCGCGAAAAGTCTGAGGCAGAGCGGTTTTCCCGTTACCATATTCCGCGGCGAGGGAATGAAGGGCCCGGTAAACCTGCTGTACATGGTCTGCAAGAGGAAGTACATGAACAGGGCCATCGCCATCGCGCAGGAACACGAACCTGAAATATTCTATGCGACCGAAACACCGGGCAAGGTCCGCGAGACCCGTCGCAAAAAGCGCTTCATAACCACCGGATGGCGCTCGATCATCAAGGGCAAATAAAAACTCACTCCGATAAATACTTGCAAAATTTCCCCTGCCGGTCTACCCTTTCATACAGCATACAAAGACCTGCAGGAGGATCCCATGGCCGGACTTAAATACACATCTTCAAAAAAAGGGAACGTCATTACCGTCACCATCGGCGGATCGCTTGACGCCCAGACAGCTCCAAACTTCGACAGGAAAATATCGGACGAAATTGCGAAAAAGCCGAAGATACTGGTTGTCTCCATGGAGGGACTCGACTATATCGCCAGCGCCGGAATGGGTATCCTCATCAACGCGAACGAACTCATGGCCAAGGCCGGCGGCGAACTTCGCCTCGCTTCATGCACGCCGAAGGTCGAAAAGATAATCAAGATGCTTGGATTTGCCAACTTCTTTACGATGTACGATTCAACCGAAAAAGCGGAAAAGGACTGACGGTATGTTTTTTATGAGGGCACCGCAGGGATGTCCGGCGGCAGTGACAGATGGCTGAGTCCTTTTCCACATCGATAGAACGCTCCGTCGACGCGCTCGACCGTTTCCGCATGGAGTTTATGCTGAGGCTCGAAACGGCGGGTCTTGACGAGGAGATCATCGCGCAGCTTGAACTGTGTTCGTATGAGGTACTGATCAACATCATCGAACATACTCCGGAAGAGCTGACCGGCCCTGTCCATCTGCACTGCATCATACACGCCGACAGTGTCGTGCTGGAACTCCGGTATCAGGGAGACGGTTTTGATCCTTCATCACAGACGCTGCCCGACCTCGCGTCGCACTTCGGCTCCGGACGGAAGCGCGGACTCGGTATATACATCATCCATACGCTGATGGACACGCTTGACTACTCCGAGAAACAGGGTCTTTCCCTGTTCCGCATGACAAAGAAGCTGTAAGCACATTCAAACGCTCTCCCAGAGGTTCTTCCGGTCTATTATCTCGAAAAACATCTTCTCAAACGCATCAAGCTCATGGTAGTGCGGCGTCTGCGGGTCTCCGCGGAAGAGGACCGTATATTTGGAAATCAGGAGGACCGCCCTCTTTATTTCTCCTGCCTTGATAGTCTTCATGACCTCACGGTAGATGATGACCGCGACGGATTCGTACACTTCCTTGCGGAAACCGTGGAACCGCTTTTCTATCTCGTCGATGACCGGGTCGGCCTCGCGGTGAAGTTCGGGAACATGGGGGGTCGCCGTTCGCAGGAGATAGGAGATGACGTCACGCTTGAGTTCGGGAACGCGTCCGGAAGGGAGTTTCCTCTTTAAATCGGCGATCAGTTTTTGCGAAAGGTGCCGTTCGGCACTGATCTGCTCTTCCCGCTCCCTGCTGATCGTTTCCAGAGCCGCAACGATCGTCTCCTCGGAACCGGACCGGGCAAGCTCCTTACGGAACCTGGTATTAACCCGCTTATACTCGATTTGGCTGTAATCAGTGAATGGCTTCCGCAGAAGGTTGACAAACTGTATCGATTCAATCTGCCCTGCAAGGTCAACGCTCTCCTGCATCGCCTTCAGAAAATTCATGCACATCTGCCCCGGTACCGTCAGATCAAACTGGTCGCGTTCCACGGAACGGCAGATCGCGCGCTTGTATGACGACGCGAGCTTCTGGTAGTCCATGAGCTTTGAATAAACCTGGATGTCGCGCTCGAGGTCAGGCAGTTCATCTTCAACCGAAACCAAGCTCCATGACGAGAGGGGGATGATGAGATACTTGTGGTAATAGTTTCTTCCCTGGCCTGCAAGCGACCGTATGGTCTTGAGGTACTCCTTAATAAGAGGCAGCTTGATGTGTTCTATTCTTTCCACGTATCGCATACGCTCCACGGAAGGTCGCTCTCCGTCATTTCGGATACCAGAGTAATTTTCGAAAAAGGGGGCACTGTCAACGACATTTTTATTGACGGACTTTCGGCCGGCGGTATAGAAAGTGCCTATACTGGCACATACGGAGGAGCCATGAAACTGGACATACGGGCATTTATTCTGACATCGGTCATCATCTTCACCGCGTCACTCTTTATCCTCTTTGTCTGGTGCAGCGCTAACGGATTCGCGTTCGAGATAGTGACGCTTTTCGAGAAGCTCCATCCCGCGGGCGCGTTCAGCATTGGCGAAAACCTCGGCAACCCGTTTGTGACCAAGATACCGGGGATTCTGATTAACACACTCTACGCCGCCGCTGACAGCTTTATCTTCTCGTTTCTGTTTGCCTTTCTCTACAACAGGCTCGCCGGAAACGGCGGAAAGAAATAGCAGCAGACAATGTGGAGCTGACTGGACAACCCATGAAAAAGAAACTGAAAAACGTACGGCTGCTTCGCTTCGGACTGCGTCTGCAGTTTTCACTGATACTGCTTCTGACCACAGCTCTGATTACCGCCGTTATTACACTGATTATCTTCAAGAAGAACGAGCAGACCGTCCTTTTTGAGATCACCCGTTTTTCCGGTGCGATACTGAAGGGAGCAAAGCGCCACGCGAAGAAGTACTGTTACTTTGACCGTGAAATCAGAAACTCGCGGTATACATCCATATCACCGCAGCTGAAGAACAGCTACCGGCGGCAGCGGATCGAACAACTGGAGGAGATAGAACACTACTTCCCCGCAATCATTAAGAAGGAAAAGATACTGGACATCGCCTATCTCATAAACATCACCGATACGACCGACTGGAGAACAAGCGAACGCACCCGCTTTATTTACTTCAGGAGGGACCGCCCCGGCGTTGTGGAATACAGCAAGAAAGACCCTGTACTGATACAGCTTATGAACCACTACATGAACTCCATCGATACCGGAATCCACATGAGTTTCGCGAAAAACGTGCCCGGATCGTCCACGGTAATTCAGTCGGATGACGAAAGCCTGGACATCGTCGCGGTCGGGCTTCCGATCTTTTCGGGTGACGAAACCGAGGATCTTTATGAATCGTACAACGATTTTATTGGAAACTTCCTCTCGGCGCAGAGCCGCAAGACAATGACCGAGGAGATACGCAAAAAACGCGACGACTTTGAACAGAGATTCATCAAGCAGCTTGTCTACAACTTTACCGAATACGACTACCTTATACGCCCGGAAAGCGATGAGCAGTACGACCTTCTCTACTATTACTTCAACGGCATCCGGTACACCGGACGGCTCACAGGCGACCAGCGGACATTCCTGAAGGACGAGTTTGTGTCCGAACTGAAGGCCGCCGGAAAATCATTGAGCTATCTCACCTACAGGGAACTGTGCGATACGTACAGGAGAAAGTACAACCTGCGCGACCGTTACCCCGACCTCAACAACTGGAACGGATTCTACCGGTACGTAATCAACAAGAACATCACCGTGACCTCCAGAGAGGGACTCGAGAAGCTTGCGCTGCTGGCGTACCGCACGGACCTGAACGGAATACTGGGTCTTCTTCTTCTCAATTCCGAGTTTTACACCAACCTCGAGAAGAACAGGACCGACGTCTTGAACATCTTTTTGGCGATCTTTCTGCGTCTTGTCGTCATCGCCCTATTTATTCCGACCTTCATCATCCGCAAGATAGACAAGGTTGCCTTCGGCGCATACGAGATCGGGCGCGGCAACTTTGACCATCGTATCGACATCAAGGGGTCCGACGAGATGGGCCGCCTTGCGGATATATTCAACATCATGGCACGCAACCTCAAGCGCGCCCGCGAGGAGATGCTGGAAAAAAACAGGATGAGTGACGAGCTGAAGACGGCCAAGGCCATTCAGTCGATACTTTTGCCCGAGACGTTACCCAAAATTAAGGGGCTTCGGTTTTCGGCATACTACACCGCGCAGACGGAAGCGGGCGGCGACTACTACGACTTCATACCCCTTTCGGGAAACCAGCTTGCCATTGCGGTCGCCGACGTTTCCGGACACGGTGTTGGCTCGGGCCTCGTGATGACCATGACGCGCACGCTGCTGCACAGTTACTGCAATGATGTCACCAGCCCCAGGAAGCTCCTTGCGATCTTGAACGACCATCTCTACAATAACACGGCGCCGAACTACTTCGTCACGATGTTCTACGGCATCCTTTCCATCGACACGAAGAAACTGTCATTCGCAAGCGCGGGGCACAACCCGTCGCTTATCGTCAGAAAGCGCGCCATTAAGGAGCTGCCGGCCGGCGGCATAGCCCTGGGCGCCGTATCGAACGAATCGTTCGAACGGTTCACGACGGGCAAGTCCGTACAGCTTGAAAAGGGAGACTGCTTTGTCCAGTACACCGACGGCATCGTCGAGGCTATGAACCAAACGGGTGAGGAGTACGGTGAGGAACGGTTTATCGCAACCCTTATCGCCAACGCCTCGAAAGGCCCCGAAAAGATGAAGGAAGCGCTGATAGACGACCTGAAGAAGTTTACGCAGAACACAAAGCAGCATGACGATATTACACTGATTATAATGGAAGTACAATGAAGACGTACATATATATACTGTGCATACTCTTTTTCTGCCGTACGGCGGCCGCTGACATCGTGCTCTCCACGTCGATCCACCATACCTACGGACTGGTACATAAGGAAGCGCAGACGATACCCATGCTCGGTGGAAAGGACATACTGGAGTCCACCTCCGACATGTCCGCGCTCCGGATACCGCATGTCCGCGAATGGGTATACAGATACATGACCAGGCACCGGGGCGCCGTTGACAGCGCGTCAAAAAACGCACGGTACTACAGGGCGTTCGTCCAGGACGTCTTCGCGGCATATCCTGATTTTCCTGAAATCCTGACGGACCTTCCCATACTGGAAAGCTCATATAATCCCAAGGCCGTCTCGCACGCCGGCGCCGTCGGACTGTGGCAGTTCATGCCGGAGACCGCGCGGGGACTCGACATGCAGATCGGACGGTGGAGCGACGAACGGCGGAACCTGATCGTCTCGACTCGGTCGGCAATCATTCACCTGTCGTATCTGAAAAAGCGGCACGGTTCGTGGGAGCTTGCGCTTGCGGCATATAACTGCGGTTCGGGACGGGTCGACAAAGCGGTAAACAGTAGTCCGGGCTTTTCATACTGGGATCTGGTATCGTCCGGCAGACTACCGTACGAAACATCGTTCTATGTACAGAAATTCTCGGCACTCTCCATCATAAACAGAAACAGGTCCCTCTTCGGGTTTCATGAAAGCGAATACGATTCGTACAGAATGCGCTTTATCACGCTGAAATACCCGGTTTCCATACGGGACCTTGCGGTGTGTTCGGAGGTACCAGAATCCGTGATATACTTCTTCAATCCGCAGCTGACCAGGCAGAGTACACCGCTAATCGTCAAGAACTACTCGATACTCATACCTGCGGAAAACGCCGACATTCTGCGGCAGAACGAGGAGAAGCTGTACAAGCTCCGCTTCAACTGCATCAAGACACATACCGTACGGAAAGGCGAGTATCTGGGAAAGATAGCCAGACAGTACAATGTGCCGATGAAGTATATCATCGCCATAAACACACTCAGGAAACCGTATACGCTCTACCCAGGTTCGACACTCTACATACCGATACTGTAACCCCTGTCCTTCGGCCGGGGGGCGGGGCATTCCATAACGACTTTTTCAATAAAGGAGATCATCCCGTCGCGGACGGTCTTTTTGTCCGACGGAATGAACTCGGAGGTGAGCACATGCGCACCATGCTCCACGCGCATTTCCGTGTTGTAGGGATTTGAAAAGCGTGAGAAGACCTTCCGCATCATTGCGACCGACGCAGCCTGATCCTGCTCCTTTCTGTTGCGGTAATAGTAGATGAGACAGACCGGCACGTCAACGTTGTCGATGATGCACGGCTGCACGATCCTCTCCCGGGCAACGGCAAGTTGCTTCAGCGCAGAGACATACTGCGTGTCGTACCAGTACCGCCGCCACATGTCGTCAGGCGCGTTTTCGTTCAGGATTTTCCGTACGGGATTCATCGATTCTATCATGGACAGCAGACGTTCATTCGACATGATAAATCCGTGGACGGGATTTGCAAAGCCGTAAAGCGGTGACACCAGTATGGTTCCCGAGATCCTGTGCGGATAGAGCGCCGATACGTAGGTTGCAAGCAGCCCGCCATAGCTTGTTCCGGCTATGAATATACGCTCGCCCAGGAGGTCCATCATGAGGACGGCGTCCCGGACGGCTGCCAGATGTTCACGGAACGTGCTGTCGCGGTGGTCCTCTATCGTTGTCCCGTGGCCAGGCAGACGGAGATAGTAGATATTCGCGTCAAGAGAGTCGGCTACCTGGTCCAGAACGGCCTCACCCTCCGCCCTGGAAGCGCCGAATCCGTGGATGTAGAGAATGCTTACCCTCGCGCGCCCATCGGTGTTCCGTACCAGACGCTCGGAGCACCCTTCGCGGATATTGAGGACGCTTGTTTGCCTTTCCACATTGTGGAAGTATTCCTCGAAGCTGTGATATATCGTATAGGGCGGCAGCTCAACCGCGCACGGCTTTTTTTCATCTTTCCTCCCTCCTCCCATGAGGACAATGGCACCGAAAAGGGGGATCAAGACGATCAGGATAATCTTTTTCATGGATATAACAACCTTTTAAACTCTATATTGGACACTTCCGAAAAACAGTCCATGATGCGGGAATGCGGCATCATGTGCATGACCCAGTTCTGTTTTTAAACCACCGCATATGAATTCACCATTTTTATTTCATTAATCCTTCAGTAAACAAAAAATTCTATCGATATTCAGTAAGAAGAACTTCTGGTGAGACGGTGAAAAATGAGAACATTCAGCATGCAGCAGTTGGCAACGCACGATCTGATGAGCTATATCGGTATTCATGATTCGGCACAGGACAGTGGCAGAAAGAAGGAAGCCGTATCGGCTACCGATTCATTTGCCCGGATGTTCAATTCGCTCGTCACCCGTCAGGAAAATACAAACCAAAACAGTCACCTTGAACGCGAGATTCGTGACTTTGCTCCCCAGTCCGACAGTCAGCGTCACGACAGGATTGATACCCGGCACGACACGGATGAAATCAGGGGCAGACGGGACGAACCCGTCGGGAAAGATGATGTCCGCTCCGAAGAAACGAATATAAACGAAGAAAAGAGCGAAAAAGCGGCAGTAGAGAAGAAACAGGAGAACACCGAGCGCACAGACACCATGCAGGATCGAAGCAAAAAAGCGGAAACAGACGAATCCGGACAGACAGCGAAAGCAAACCGGGAAAACGTTAATGAAGATGATGGAGACGCCGTCGAAACGATACTGTCCTCACTTTCCGCCCTGCTTGAGCGACTCAAGGCCGGAAACAAGGCCGGCAGCGACGGTGTAAAGGCCGCCGCAGGCATGGAAACGGAACTTGCGCACATCGGCAAGAAGATCGATTCGCTCCTCGACAAGGGGACAGACAAGAATACGAAGGCAAAACTTCTTGTTTTGCAGAAGCTTCTGAAAAACATCCGTGCGGAGATGTCATCGCCCCGCAAGAATGCTGCCGCCTTCAGCAAGCTGTCCGCGCAGCTGCAGCAGCTCCGAAAAGAGTTTTCAGACAATTCCGAGACGATGAGCACCCGCATGCATATCGCCGCACGGGCTGAAAAAAACGACACGCAAAAGCCAGAGCAGAACAGTACAGACCGTCAACCCGGAAACACCGTACAGCTGGAAAGCAGGGAGAGCGCACCGAACACACGGTCTGGCGATTCCGGATCGTCATTTAACTTCCGCGATCAGGACTCCGCCTCCCCGATTCAGAAAAACAGCGCACGAGCCGATGTGCACAGCGCGAAACAGCCGACTCTCTTCCGCGAACAGGTCAACGAACTTATCAACCGCTCGCGTGTCGTCATGCAGGACCGGCAGAACGGCACCCTCACGCTCAAGATGTATCCCGAGCGTCTCGGCAACGTCAGCATCAATCTTGGTCTTGAAAACGGCACCTTAAGCGGACGGTTCCTGGTAGAGTCGCAGGAAGCAAAGGATGCGCTGCTGTCAAACATGCAGCAGCTCCGTGAACGGCTTGAAGAGGAAGGAATCTCGTTCGGCTCATTCGAGGTGAGCGTACGCGATAACAGCTCACGATTCGGTCGGCAGGACGCGAACCATAAGAACGGCCCGGACGTTGAGCCGCCGTACGGGATTGACGGCGCCGCTCGGGAATATGCGTACACGACAGAGTACGCACACAGCGGTTCGCTGAACATGATAATATGATGGGATTCCAAAATAGTGACTTTGTTTTTTCTTATAGAACGATCCGGAAATCTTAGAGATTACCCGAGGTAATATGCCAAACAATACCGTACAGCTAAATACAGAACTTTCGCCCGAACAGATGGCACGTACCAAACGCGAGGCAGACTACATAAACCAGAAGCACAAGGCCGCCGGCAAGAATTACGGCGAGAGCCTCGGCAAAGACTCGTTTCTGAAACTTCTGGTAACCGAGCTCACGCACCAGGACCCGACAAAGCCGATGAACGACCGTGAATTCATCGCCCAGATGGCGCAGTTTTCCTCACTGGAACAGATGAACAACGTCAACTCCCAGATGGAGCAGCTGAACAGGGGAAACCGTACGACAGAGGCCTACTCCCTCATCGGGAAAGAGATCGAGTCGCTTGACGCGGAGAGCGGCAAACCGGTACGCGGCGAGGTATCACACGTGATCCGTGGTGAAAACGAGCTCTATCTTGCCGTGGGCAAGCATCGGGTCAGGCTAAATGACGTCCACGCGGTCTTTCCGGCAGCGCAGAAACAGCCGCCGCCACCTTCCGCTCACGTCCCTGAGGCGCCACAGGCTGTCGAATCGGCTCCCCCTTTCGTTGAAGAACGGGAGGCGGATCATATAACGGAAATGCTTCCTGAAACACAGGAATCAACCAACAAGGGAATGAGGAATTCATTCAACCATTTGAATTCAATCTACGATAATAATAAGGTAAAGTATAGAAAGGCACAGGACGCCTATCTTGAACAGTAACCGTCGCTGTGCCGTCTGACGGCGCAGATTTATTACGAACCAGGAGTCTATCACCATGATGCGATCACTTTTTTCCGGTGTATCCGGGCTTAAAAACCACCAGACACGAATGGATGTTATCGGTAATAACGTCTCCAACGTCAATACCTACGGATATAAAGCGTCGCGGGTGACCTTCCAGGACATGCTGTCACAGACGCTTGCGGGTGCCGCTCGTCCTGAGGATAACCGCGGAGGCGTGAATCCAAAGCAGGTCGGTCTGGGCATGACGGTCGCTTCGATAGACAGGCTCTTTACACAGGGAAGCATACAGGTAACGGGTAAACAGACCGACCTTGCAATTTCCGGAGACGGTTTCTTCGTTGTTGCTGACGGAGAAAAGGACTACTATACAAGGGCCGGTACCTTCAGCACGGACCGCGACGGCACACTGGTTAATCCTGCAAACGGACTCAAGGTTCAGGGCTGGATGGCTACTATGGACACGGACGGCAACCCGGTTATTAATTCACAAAGCACGCCAGAGGACATCGTCATACCGATTTACCAAAAGCTCGACGCCAAGGAAACCTCCTTCGTACGGTACCGGTGCAACCTGGACTCCAAACTTCCCGTTGTCGCGCCGACTATGTCTCCGGCTCAGCGCGCTTCTGCGGCCGTGACGACAAATATCGACACATACGACAATCTCGGGAATCCGCACCGTGTTACCCTTACCATGTGGCGCAACGACACAAATGAGTGGACCGCTTCCGCATCCATGAGCGACATCGACGGCGACCTGACCCTTGACATTCCGGGGGCCGCAGGAACCAACCAGCCCAACCCGTCAAACAGGATCCGTCTCCAGTTTTCACCGGATGGACGTCTGATCGGTGCGTCTGACGACGGAACTTCAGATTCACTCAACAGCGGTGACCTCAACGCGAACCTGAGCTACCGAATTCCGGGTGATCCGGCAATCAGGAACCTCAGGCTCGACCTTGGAACGAGCGGCAGTAT
>CAZAHA010000033.1:0-17460 GCA_964484915.1 uncultured Leptospirales bacterium | reverse complement strand
AAGCGAGACGGCCAAAAATGCACAGGAGATGGTCTCGTCACTCGAAGAGTGAAGAGGCCGGGGAGGAAATACCATGGAACACATACTCATCAGCCTGCGCAATCTGCTGCGCAACTACAAACGCACCTCGTTAACACTGTCGATTCTCGTTCTGGGAGTCGTAGGAATGCTCGTCTATGCCGGATATATCGATTTTTCCATGTGGGGGCTCCGGGAGCAGACGATCCGGGGCGGCCTCGGCCACATACAGGTTTACAAAAAGGGTTACAGCAGCCGGGGCAACCAAAGCTACCTGAAGTATCTGATGGAAAACGAGAAGGAGATACAGCGGCTGCTCCTTTCGACGCCGCACGTACAGGAGGCAACTTCCGGTATGGAGGTACGGGGGCTTTTATCCAACGGAGAGACGAGCGAGATGACCATGTGCAGGGGATACGACCTCTCATCCGTGTCGGTCATCCGTGATTCGTATACCATACATATGGGAGCGTTTCCGTCCAGCAACGACAGCTACGAGATAGCCCTTGGGACGGGGCTTGCCGCAAAGCTCGATGCCGACATCGGATCATACCTCACCCTCATGACGACCACCCGGGATGGGGCGCTGAACGCGGCCGATTTCAAGGTCGTCTCCATCATCAAAACCGGCGTCAAGGAGTACGACAACATGCTATCCATCATCCCGATACGGTTCGCCCGCTCACTTTTGGATGTCCAGGCTGCGGAAAAATTCATCGTGATGCTCGATAAAACAGAAGCAGTACCCCTGGTGACAGAGAGCCTCCGGCGCGGCGCGGCAGAAACACATCTCGGAATCGAACTCAGGACATGGAGCGACCTTGCCGACTTCTACCACCGGGTCAAGTCGATGAACGACACCTATTTCCTTATTACCCAGCTTATCATACTGGTAATCGTCGCATTCTCCATCATCAATACCATGCGGATGGTCATCTATGAACGGATGCGGGAGATCGGCACCATCCGCGCGATCGGCATGACCAGGACAAAGGTTGTCCTGATGTTTTTGTACGAAGGCGTCTGGCTGGGACTGTTCGCCATCATCGCGGGCATCATCGCCGCGCATGCGGTGGCCTCCGTGATAAACCTTTCCGGCGGTATTTTCATTCCCCCGCCTCCCGGCCAAAGCGAAGGGTACCATACGATGATCCGCCCGAACGTTATACGGTACTTCGAGGTATCGGGCATCGTAATGGTATCGGTCATTGCGGGTTCGCTGCTACCGGCATTCCGCGCCGCAAATATCAAAATCGACGAGGCGCTGCGCTACGTATAAGGACACGGCAGGAGCAGCGAACGATGACAGGAGCATTATTTATGGAAGAAACAGTAGTATCATTCAGCGATGTACACAAGGAATACGCCCTCGGCAAAACATCCGTACACGCACTAAACGGCGTCTCTTTCCGGATACCACGCGGCGATTTCGTTGCATTCGCGGGACCGTCCGGCAGCGGCAAGACGACGATACTCAACCTTATCGGCTGCATCGATGATGCAACGAGCGGTACGGTTCTGGTCAACGGAAAGAACCATGCCTGCATGACCGACCGGGATGCGTCATACTTCCGCAACAGGACCATCGGATATGTCTTTCAGAACTTCAACCTCATCCCCGTTCTGAACGTGTATGAAAACGTCGAGTATCCGCTGCTGATTGGCGGCGTCAGGATCACCACGGCGGTTCGCGACAGGATCAACCGTCTCATAGAGGATGTCGGCCTGGCACGGTATGTGAAGCACCGTCCCGACAAGCTGTCTGGCGGCCAGCGACAGCGTGTCGCGGTTGCACGGGCGCTGGTCACCGGTCCCGACATCGTTATTGCGGACGAACCGACCGCGAATCTGGACCATGGTACCGGAGAGGAGATTATCAGCATCATGAGAACACTCAACAGCCAGTACAAGACTACCTTTATCTTTTCGACGCACAGCGACCTCATCATAAAACGCGCGCGCCGCGTGTTTTGGCTGCTGGACGGAAAAATTACATCTGATACGGTCAAGGAGGAATACCAATGAAATGCAATCTGGTTCTTTTTGTAACATTCATCACTGCCACCATACCACTTTATCCGCAGAGCCCGGACGCAATCGTGGAAGCGGCAGACCGGTACCGGGGTTTTAAAGACAGCTTCGCGCAGGTGTCCAGGCTCACCTACTACAAAAATGGCAGCGCAGAATCGGTTCAGAATCTCAAGGTGTACGTCAACGACCAGTCGAATTCCCTGGTCCGCTTCTTCGGCCCGGGCAGGGAGAAGGGCCGCATCATGCTGATGAGCGGCAACAATGTGTGGCTCTACATCCCCGACACCCGCAACCCGATCCGACTGACGCCGCAGCAGCGGCTCATCGGACAGGCGTCCAACGGCGACGTCGCGCGGACAAATTACAGCGAGGACTATACGGCAGCCATGGCCGGCAGTGAAACGGTGGACGGACGCATCTGTCATGTTCTGAAACTCACCGCAAAGGAGAACGGCACTACCTA
Source organism: uncultured Leptospirales bacterium (assembly GCA_964484915.1). Lineage (GTDB taxonomy): Bacteria > Spirochaetota > UBA4802 > UBA4802 > JAFGJZ01 > CAZAHA01. The sequence goes on along the minus strand of CAZAHA010000033.1, from coordinate 14,948 downwards.
CCAGCACATCGAATACTTCGTGGAAAAGTCCACCAACATGCCTGTCAAGGCGCGTTTTTTCGCCAAGAGCGGCAAGCTTTTGAAGACCGGACACTTCAGGAATCCGAAGACCTTTCACGGACGGAGTATCCTGACGGAACTCTCCCTTACCGACGAACTCAGGAAAGACGAGCGTACCATCATACAGGTTTCGGAGATCAGCAGGGAGTCGCTTCCTGCGGTCTACTTCAACAAGAACTACCTTGAGAGGATCGAATAGGATGCACACCATCTACCGCATGCTTCTGCTCGTCCTGTTCGGGCTCCTTGCATCGGACCTTTATTCCATGGAATATGACATCTCCGGTACCGTAGCCGGAACCGCGGAGAAAAATTACCAGAAGAAGTCTAGTCTCAATCCCGGGAACGTAATCGATAGGGGATATCCGCTTTCGGGGACGGCATCGGCCGACGTTACAATCGGCGTGAAGTTGAACGATGCAGCAAGTACGACCTTCTCCGATACGGCGTATGTACGGCACAACTCCTACAGAACAAATCCCGGTAATGAGGATGAATGGGAATATGACAATACGGTCCGCCAGCTCTACGGTACGGCCGCTGTCGGGTCCCGGCTTTTTATCGACGCGGGCCGCAAGGTAGAACGAAGCGGCGTCTCGTTCTACCGAAATCCCAGCGACTTTTTCGTCTCCGCAGGGGAAACAAACCTCGTCCTTTCCAAATCGGAACAGGACAAGTCGCTCGTCGGTACGACGCTGCTCAAGGCCCAGTTCTTTGCCACAAGCCGCCTTGTTCTTGGGGCCGTCTATGCCCCCGAGATAGAGGTTCTGGACAACGATCTGCACCAGATACAGGGACGGGTGTCGTACCAGCTTGACTGGAGCGATGTTGACGTTATCTGCTACTACGGGGATGGCGTGAAACTCGGGTCAAATCTTTCCGCTAACATCGGAGACGCGGCCGGGGCGCATGTCGAGTTTGGCATTTCCGATGAGAAAAAACGCTACCGGCTTGCGGAAACGAAGATCCCGCCGGGTGCACCGCAAGAGGGGCGTTACTACGCGCCATACCGCCAGACCATGGACCATCCGTGGGAGATGATCGTGGGCGGACACTATACCTTTTCCGACGCGTCCAATCTGTATGCGGAATACTATTACAACCACAGCGGCTACACGCAAAGCGAATGGGACGACCTCATGGATATCGCAGACACCTGCAACGACATCTCTTTCTTTTTCAACGAGGTCAGCATGAAATATCTCAACAGGACGCTTCAGAAATCCGGCGGCCTGACTTCTGTACGACGCCACTACCTTTTCCTACGGTATGCAAAGGACGATATCTTCTTTAACGACTTCAATATCGCCTCGGTCGTAGTCGCCGGTCTCGAAAATCCGGGCGGCCTCGTTACCATATCGCCTGAGTATGAGTTTACCGACAACGCGGCAGGCAGAGCGGACATGACCGTCTTCGGCGGGACGTCGAAATCCGAGTATGAGCTGATGTACCACCGGTTTGGCCTTCTCTGTACCGTTGAGTATGTTTTCTGAAACGATAGGGGAACCGGGACTGTCTTTCGGTACAGTCCCGGTTTATGATAAGCTTTTGACTGCATTTTTCAGTATTCAAATCCAGCGCGTTGTTCCACTATACGCATGCCGCTTTTTGGTACGTGTTAAAAACTGTACCCGGTACCGACAGCGCCGCGGCCGGATGCAGGGACAAACACATAATCAGGAAAAAGCTCCTTTAAGTATCCAGCCACAACAGAAGCCTCTTCGCGGCTCGCGTTTACACCGTTTCCCTTATAGCTTGCCCCGGCATCCACAACGAAGCACTTCGCCGACTCATCCTCTCGCGCAAGCTTGATGTTTCCGCCGCAATTAGCTCGGTACAGGCACGGCTCGTCGTGGAATATGCGGTCTGTCTCAAGGTGTGAGTAGTTGCCGGCCGTGAAGAAGACGGGAGTATCGGTAAGCGATTCGGGAAGATGGCCAACATACGTTATGTGCTTTTCCCGAACAAGCGTCTCAAGCTGAGTCTTGAACTTCGCGAGGTTTGCATCCTCCCACCGGGGCTTCAGTGCATACCTGCCGATACGGAAGCGCTGCTGAACAGGAACAAACAGCCGATGCATCTGGTCGGTCCGCTTGAGGTACAGCACATACATCGGTGCAAACGCCTCCTTCACGAACGACAGCATGCGGCGCTGCATGCGCGGCGTGTTCTGAAAGAGCGACCAGTTTATGACGGTGTCAAGCGCCTGCTCGCTGTAGATATCCTCGCAGTAAAACGAATCCATGAGGTACAGCTCTCCAAACCGCTCCGGCCTGACGACCCCGTCTGATGCAATGAAGAGGTTGGATTTCAGCTCAATGACATTTGACAAAAGCAGGCATCCGTCATCGGTCATCCCCCGGTACATCGCAGTCTGGCTGGTCTCATCCGTTATACGCAGCACGAAGCTGTCTTCCGGCACATCGATGATGTCGCCGATGCGCGATACAAAGTCCTGTTTGACAAGTTTCCCTGTAAACATAACTCCTCCGTTTTTTCGTAAAAATAAAAAAACCTGACGAATCTACTGAAAACAGGACGTGTTTTCAAGCGGAAATGTTCCAAAACTTCCAAAATCATGCAACCGTCCAAACGGTTTCTAAACAGTTTCCGCACCGCTGTCGGCTATTCTGGACGCTTCGTACAAGACTCAACGCGAAAAAAGAGTTGAAAGTTATACTTGCACAAAAAATGTAAACAAAAACTTTTATGGAGTATACCATGCCCGGTAACAGCTTTGGGGAATCGTTCAGAATCACTACGTTCGGGGAGTCGCACGGCGGCGCAGTCGGCGTCATCGTAGACGGAGTCGCTCCCGGAATCGAGATTTCCGAGAAGGACATACAGGCAGAACTTGACCGCCGGAAACCCGGCCAGTCGTCGATTACGACGCCGCGGAAGGAAACCGACGAGGTGCATATCATGAGCGGCGTCTTTGAAGGCAGGACAACCGGTACACCGGTCATGATGATCCTCTACAACCGCGATCAGGATCCTTCGGCATACAACGACATCAAGGACCTTTTCAGACCGGGACCTGCGGACTTCACATACCTGAAAAAATACGGGATCAGGGACTACCGCGGCAGCGGCCGTGCGAGCGGAAGGGAAACCGCAGGAAGGGTTGCAGCCGGCGCACTCGCAGCGAAAATCCTTAAGGGGAAAGGTATACATATTCTTGCCTACACGAAACGGGCCGCAGGAATCGAGGCAGAATCATTTGATCCAGACGCAATCGAAAGGAACCCGCTGCGATGCTGCGACATGACCGCGTCTGAGAAAATGCTTGCCGTCATAGAAAAACGGAAAGCGGAAAAAGACTCTTCCGGCGGCGTCATAGAGTGCAGAATTACGGGAGTTCCTGCCGGCCTGGGTGAACCGGTGTTTGACAAACTCGACGCGGACCTTGCGCATGCGATGCTTTCCATAGGAGCGGTTAAGGGAATCGAGTTTGGCGCAGGCTTTGCGGCTGCCGACATGAAGGGGAGCGAACATAACGACCGGATGGATACGACAGGATTCAAGAGCAATAACGCCGGCGGGATCATCGGCGGCATCTCAAGCGGAGCGGAGATCGTTTTCAGAATGCCGGTCAAGCCGGTGTCGTCAATTGAACATCCGCAGGAGACCATCGACATCGAAGGAAACAAGCGGACGGTAATAACGGAGGGACGGCATGACGCCTGTATCTGTCCCCGTGTCGTGCCTGTTGTAGAGGCGATGGCGGCCGTCGTTATATATGACCATATAAAGCGTCAGGAGGCGATGCTGGTACGGTAAAGCGCTACACCGCAGGTACAGCCTCCCCGTAACGTACAGTGAGGCCGGTTTGGTACCGGCCCCATTGTTATGATTCCTTACAGAACAAAATCCGCAGGCACGGTAAAGACGCGTGCACCGAGCTCCTTGTCAAGCATGTAGACACCGTGCATGGCACCTTCAACCATCGCAAGCTTCTTGAGTATGGCGTCAGCGCTTGCCTCCTCTTCGACCTGTTCGTCGACGTACCAGTTGAGAAAGGACCGTGTTGCATGGTCACTCTCTTCAATAGCCGCGTCCATAATCATGTTGATTCGGGAGGTAACGACCTTTTCATGGGCCAGAGCCTCTATGAAGATCTCCTTGACGGTCTCATACTCGGCCCTCGGCTTCTGGATGACATCCCACACCGGGCGACCGCCCCGCTCCACAATAAAATTGTACAGCTTGATAGAATGGTACATCTCCTCCTGCGTCTGGATCTTCATCCAGTGGGAGAAGCCTGTCAGGTCGAGGCTGTCCAGACAGGCTGCCATTGCCATGTAGACATAGGCAGAGTACATCTCAAAATTCATCTGGTCGATGAGCATCTTTTCAATCTTTTCGGTCATAAATCCTCCTATGTCGTCTTCCAGTGGCCGTGAATATTACAGTACTCACGCGCAACCAGTTTGTCGCTGTATTCCACACAGAATTCGGCCATCGGCTTATCGGAAGGCGTCAGATATTTACGGTTTACGTAATCTCCGTTTAAGACCTCTATCCACTGGATATAGTGCTCATTTGTCATCGGATGTTCCGTTGAGCCGACAGTCACGCGTACACCGCCGTCGATTTTTTCGATGACCGGTACATGTTTTTCCATTCCGGTATCCTGTGTCTTCTCCTGCTCGCGTTTCATCGGCTCACCGCAGCAGACGAGTTCACCGCCGCCGGCATACATAAGCTCCACTATGTTGCCGCAGATATCGCATTTGTAGACATATAACCGCTCCATCACTTCCTCCAGATTTCATTTAACTTGTCATACCGTACATGATAATATGCCCTGGACCGGGCTTCTACAAAAACTCAATACTACCAGTTGGTATTGAGCTCTTCAAACCATGCCTGCGGATAGAGACAGTTCGGACACTTCGGCGGCGCCTGTTTCCCTTCCACAATGAATCCGCACTTGAGACAGCGCCATGTCGTCGGTTCATCCCGTTCAAACATGGTGCCGTTTTCAACCATTACACGGAGATCGTTGTAGCGCGCTTCGTGATGCTTCTCGGCGTTGGAGACAAAATTCCACAGCATCGCTATCTCCTTGAATCCCTCTTCCTCGGCAACTTTTGCAAACGAGGGGTAGAGTATTGAATGCTCCTCATGCTCGCCCATAGCAGCTTCCGTGAGGTTCTCGGCAGTTGAGCCGATAACACCTGCAGGATACGCGGCTGTTATTTCCAGATTTTCTCCTCGGTCGAGGTAGCTGAAAAAGCGCTTGGCGTGCATCATTTCCTGCATCGCGGTCTCTTCAAAGATCAGACGGACCTTCTCGTAGCCGTCCTTTTTTGCTGCGGATGCATAAAAATCGTATCGTGTCCGCGCCTGCGATTCGCCGGCAAATGACTTTAACAGGTTCTGTTCGGTTTGTGTTCCTTTTACACTCACGTGAATCCTCCATATTTTTCTATGCTGTTTTAGTATAAGACCGTAATCCTGAGATGATCCATGCACGGATGTATCGGTGCTTGGGCCGACGGGCGGGAACGTGAACAGTGAAAGCGAAATTAGACGTTATCCGATTTGCAGTTTGGGCAGAGTCCGGTAAACTCAAGTGTATGGTCCGTTACTTCGGCATGCTTCAGCGGTTCTATTGTTGCAACATACCGTTCAACGGGGAGATCTATCCAGACATCATCCACCCTTCCGCATTTTATGCAGCGGAAATGGTAGTGCTTTTCCACATTTCCGTCAATACGCGACGCGCCGCCGGGTACATCTATCCGAACGATCTCATTGTTCTTGAGCATCTTCTCGATATTTCTGTACACGGTCGCAATACCAACACCCGGAACCTGTTCTCTGGCAATGGTATACAGTTCTTCAATCGTCGGATGAAAGTTATTTTTGCTGAGGATCCGTTTAATTTCTTCTCGCTGTCGAGATCTCCGTTCCATACTCTCCTCATGATACTAATTATCATTATCCGTCAAGTGAAATACTGGATTTTTGTCTTTGAGTTATGCTCTGATCTCAATCAGCATGATACCCGTTCTTGCTATAAATATGAATAACGGGTAATCAATACATTTTCGCCGTCATCTACCCAGCGAAAAGCCGCGTGCCCGGCACGGCGCAGCCGTAAAGCACTTGACGGAACGCACCGAACGTATATATGTTAGGTGTACGCTTGAAACAGGAGGAGTATATGTATCAGAAAACATTGTCACGGCTGGAATCAAAGATCAAGTCCACAGAATCTCTGGACGATGCACAGAAGGATGAGCTCCTCACCATACTCGCCAAACTTGATGACGAAGTCGAAGAACTTTCACAGACAGACACTGACAGCGCCACATCTATTGCCAACTTCGCCCAGAGCGGAACACACGAAGCATCGCGCAAACGCACAAACAGAGATCTGCTGGAAACATCAATATCGGGTCTGCAAAAGTCCATTGAAGGTTTTGAGGCGAGTCACCCCCGGCTGACACAGGCAGTCAACCGGCTCACCGTGTTTCTGTCCAACATGGGCATTTAATCGCCATTCTACAGCACCATGCGGTTGTGCCCGCTGTACATTGAGTCTCGAATCTCCCGTATTGCATCATCGGTGATATAATCGTCGAAGCTCATCATCCGGTCAATGATGCCAGACGGTGTTATTTCGATGATCCGGTTTGCGATCGAGTGAATGAACTGGTGGTCGTGTGACGAAAAGAGCAGGACCTCGGGATACGCGATCAGTCCGTTATTGAGAGCCGTGATAGACTCAAGATCGAGGTGGTTTGTCGGTTCGTCGAGCACAAGAGCATTCGCACCGGACAACATCATTCGTGCAAGCATGCAGCGGACCTTCTCCCCCCCGGATAGAACAGCGACCTTCTTGGTAGTTTCCTCTCCGGTAAAGAGCATCCGTCCAAGGAACGACCGAATAAAGTTTTCGTCCTTGTCGTCGGAGAACTGCCGGAGCCAGTCGATGAGGTCAAGATCATCCAAAAAGTATGCGGCGTTGTCCTTTGGAAAGTAGGAACTGGTAATGGTTTCGCCCCAGCGAAAGGTACCCTCATCCGCCTTCTCCTCTCCCATAAGGATCTGAAACAGGAGACTCCGGCAGATCGCGTTTTGTCCGACAAATGCGATCTTGTCGTTCTGATTAACGATGAATGAGACATCCTTGAGTATCCGGACACCGTCAACGGTTTTCGATATTCCATCGACTTCCAGGATTACCTTTCCACATTCCCGGCTGGGCTTAAACGCGATCCACGGAAAGCGGCGCGAGGTAACCGGCAGTTCCTCGATGGTGAGCTTTTCAAGGAGCTTCTTGCGCGATGTGGCTTGCTTTGCCTTGGAAGCGTTTGAACTGAAGCGTTCAATAAATGACCGGAGTTCCTTGGCCTTGTCCTCGTTTTTCCTGTTGGCGTCCTTCCGCTGTTTCGCGGCCAGTTCGCTTGCCGCCGCCCAGAAGTCGTAATTTCCCGCGTAAATCTTTATCTGCGCAAAGTCAATATCGGCAATGTGTGTACAGACCTTGTTCATGAAGTGCCGATCGTGTGACACGACGATTACGGTGTTTTGAAAATCGTAGAGGAAGTTCTCGAGCCATGTTATCGACTCGAGGTCGAGGTTGTTCGTCGGCTCGTCCAGAAGCAGTATGTCCGGATTTCCGAAAAGCGCCTGTGCAAGCAGTATCCGTACCTTCTCGCCTCCTTCCAGTTCCTTCATCTTCTGGGAGTGCATCCCTGTCTGTATACCCAGACCGGCAAGCAATACGGCGGCGTCGGTTTCGGCTTCATAGCCGTTCATCTCCTCCACAAGCTCCTCAAGCTCCGCGGCCCGGATTCCGTCCTTCTCGCTGAACTCCTCTTTGCTATAGAGTACCTCACGTTCCTTCAGAATCGAATACAGTTCGGGGTGTCCAAATATGACCGTATCGAGTACGGTATAGTCATCAAACGCAAAGTGGTCCTGGCGCAGCATCGCGATCCGTTCCCTGGGGTCCTTGCTGACATTTCCGGTATCTGGCTGTATTTCCTTAGATAATATTTTGAGAAAAGTTGATTTACCGGCACCGTTGGCCCCTATAAGCCCGTAGCAGTTTCCCGGTGCAAACGTGAGATTTACGTCTTTAAACAGTATACGCTTGTTGTATGCAAGCGATACATCATTGACCTTAAGCATACGGTTTCCTCATCTATTGTTTGTGATTGATTTCATGATATGCTGCGGAAGTTTCTGTGTGGGAGTCAACCGCTCAGCGGGGGGCACTGTCAAGCGGTATTTTCAGCCCGCCTGAACAGTATTCTTCCCACTGAACAAACGGTATCCGTTACGCTGCCGTTTTCCTGTAAAACAAGCGGATCAAATCCATGATAACCAGCAGGGCAATAAACCGGTTTTTCCGCCTGCTGGTTATCATAAATAAATGAAACCCGATCAGTATAAATTGTTCTTTAATATAGCAGAAGCAATAGTACAATAATCGCAAAAAGAAACACAACAGGATTCGCTACCATGTATGCAATAGAGAATCGCCGATGAGCAGACGGAAAACATTTGGTGTGCTGGTCGACTGGATCGACAGTTCAAATTCATACCAGAAACGGGTTCTCCAGGGGATCCGGGCGTTCGCGCAGGAGCATGACTGTAATCTTCACATCCTGATTACGGGAAGACTGTACGGAAACATGTTCCTCGAACGAAATAAAAACCGCATCATCGACTATATAAGCCGTGAAACGTTTGACGGACTTCTCGTGTTCACAGCGACGATCATGAACTTGTCTGATACCTCCGCCATGCTCGACTGGTTGAAACCCGTGTCCGGTATACCGACAGTCAGTATAAGCGCCCAGCTGCCGGGAATTCCGTCCGTATGCATCGATAACAGGAGCGGTTTTTCGGAACTGATCGTCCACCTGTTCCAGAAGCATAACTATAACAGGATCGGGTATATCGGCGGACCGCTCGACAATCCGGAAGCCCAAGACAGAAAACGGACCTTTCTTGAGATAGCCGCATCATACGGCATAACCCTGCCGGACAGCCATTTTTATGTTGGTGATTTCCTTATTCCCTCCGGAAAAGACGGCATCGTTGAGTTTTTCGACATCCGGAAGCTTGACCTTGAAGTTATCGTCTGCGCGAATGACAACATGGCGCTCGGTGCCTGGTTGGAGCTTTCGTCCAGGTTCTATTCGGTTCCAGAGGACATTGCGATTACCGGCTTCGATAACAACGATTATAACGACCTTTTTGACATTTCTATTTCTACCGTACACCAGGAAATGTACAAGCAGGGATACACGGCCACGCGTATCCTCTTTGACCTCATTACGAAACCCGATTTTAACGCATACACATGTGTGGTTCTTCCGACAAAAGCGCTCATCAGGGAATCATGCGGATGCCGTCCAGATGAACTCAAACTTGAGAAACAGTTCCTGGACGAAGAAACCACACGGTTCCTAATAAGCCAGAAGAGTGTTCTCCTTGAACTGATAACCGCAAACCACGATCATGATTCCGTCATTCAGGAATGGACCCAATGCATATCGATGGCTTTGACCCGCAACATAAAACAGCGAAACATGATAATTCTGCTCGGTGAAATCCGGACTGATGTAATGCACACACTCAGAAACACAGATAACAGGAATACATACCATGATCTCTTTCTTCAGATGTATCTGATACTGATTAGAAATTATCAGCAGTATAAAAAGATGCAGGATCTGTCCGAAGCAACATACAAACGCCATGTTCAGCTGCTCTCTGAATACTTCTCTCAGGCGATGATTTCCCAACCATCTTTCGATGACAGCCTGCAGACGTTCAGTTCGCTGCTGGATTTTATTTCATGCCGCCTGTGTCATGTGTCGCTTTTCTCGTCCGGAAACGGCCCTGATGAAACGTCAAAACTGATATATGCCTATGAAAACGGTTCGGCAATTGATGTACCTGAAAACAAGGCAGAGTTTAAAAACAATTGTCTTATCCATCCGGAGTTTACACCGGATAGACGGTTCGAACTTACTACGTCCATGATGTATCACAATAAGGGCTTTCTCGGTTTCCTGACCCTCGACATTGATACGCACGGTGAAGACACGATTGAATCGCTCCGCAACAGAATGAGCGGGATACTCTTCTCCATCATCAATACATCGAAACTGCAAGAAGAGATCCAGACAAGAAGTTCTATCGAAAAAAAACTGCAGGAAGTCATGCATGAATTAAAGGAAATATCCATTCGTGACGAACTGACTGGATTGTTCAACAGACGGGGATTTCTTGCTCTAAGCGACCAGGCACTGAAGCATTGTATCCGTGAAGGGAAGGAAGCAATCGTATGCTTCGTAGATATGGACGGACTGAAAGATATAAACGACACATACGGCCATGAAGAGGGCGACAAGGCCCTAAAAGTTATCTCGGAGATATTGATTGATTCTTTCCGCGAAGCCGATGTTATCAGCCGTTTCGGAGGGGATGAGTTTGCAATCTTTCTTTCCGGTGCACATATTGATCAGATGGAAACCTTTCAAGCCAGAATCGAATCCGGCCTTGCGCTGAAAAACAGGGAGAACGTTGCCGATTATGAATTTGCTATCAGTATTGGTGCGAGTAGATTCGACAAGGAATCTAACAGCACGATCGAAAGCATGCTTCGTCAGGCTGACCAGAACATGTACAGAAAAAAATCCATTAAAAAGAGAAATGCATTGCATTGAGTATTATTATACCTGCAAAGACAATATCTTGCTGAAAAGGACAAGATGATGACAATTCCCGAGATAACACTCAATAACGGCACAAAAATTCCAGCGTTTGGTCTTGGCACGTATAAAGCGACAGGCAACGATGTGGAAAAGGCTGTCCTGACAGCGCTTGAAAACGGTTATCGCCATATTGATACCGCAAGCCTCTATGAGAACGAAGATATCATAGGTCGGGCGATTCGCAAATCATCGATTGAAAGGAGCTCCATTTTTCTTACAAGCAAGGTGTGGAACTCTGAACAGGGGTATTCTGAAACTCATACCGCTTTTGAACGATCCCTGAACCGCCTTCAGACCGATTATCTTGACCTGTATCTTATCCATTGGCCGCAGCCGAAGAATCATGAGACCTGGAAAGCCATGGAAGAGTTGTACATGGATAAGAAAGTACGTTCCATCGGAGTGAGTAATTTCCATATACAACATATTGAAAAATTGATGCAGAAAGCCGAAGTTCAGCCTGTTTTAAATCAGATTGAACTGCACCCGCATCTGAAGCAGCAGGATATTCGTACATTCTGTTCCCAACACAAGATCGCTGTCGAGGCGTGGGCACCCTTGATGAGAGGAGAGGCTCTCTCTAATCCTTATTTGAAGGATATCGCACAGAAGTACGGGAAAAGTCCGGCACAGGTTATTCTGAGATGGCAGGTACAGCAATCGATTATAACCATACCGAAATCGGTTACCCCCAGCCGGATTGTCAGTAATATTGACATTTTCGACTTTGAGCTTTCTGAAGGTGATATTTCTTCTATCGAATCGTTCAATGATGGTATCCGTATCGGTCCCGATCCGGATGCTGTCTATAGCGCTAATTAATTCTTTTGTGTTTTTATTTTGTCTCTTCTTATTCCAGTGGTACCGTTATTTCTTGGTTTGTATCCACTAGTCCCCAAACAAATAAGTAGTAGTATACTGAATTTCGCTGGAACATGCATTTTGTATAGGCTTTCACTGGATAACTATCAGGAAGATCTAAATCATCCAGCAATTCTTCAATAGCATTTAACAAAATCAAAGATATACTACGACGGAAAACTTTCCTGGCATCGAAGAGCATATCGTACTCGATCGGCGAGAACGAAACATGAACCGTATTCCATTCATCGGCAGAATCCTGGTACATAACTGCATGACTGGAAAACGAACCCTTCACGCGCATGAACCTTATCTTCCGTAAAATCAGCGTTCGAACCAGGCAGTCTACCGAACAGGACCGCCTGGCCGAAATCACCGCCAAACGCCGAGCCAAGTCCGCTCGCACATGTACTGTCGTACGTATGTTACAAATGTCACGTTTCATAAAGCCTCCTCATAACATGTATTAACGTCAGTGGAGGCCGTATCTGCCGAATATTTTTGGATTCTTTAATATACCGAAAACATTAGTCCGCACGCATCATGTGTAAAAGGGAGACCACATGATTTTTCAGATCATCGGTTTCAGACTGAATCGGACCGATACATCCCGGGCAGCCACCATCACACTCGCATCGGGAAACGGTTGATACCGACGCGTCGATAATATAGTGCAGCGAATCAAATATGCGCTCGCTTATACCCGATCCGCCCGGAGCCGTATCGTAAAGGAAAACGGCCGGTTTTCCGCTGTAATTAGAACGCGCCATGGTGACAGTTTTGATATCACGAACATCACAGAACGTAAAAACAGGTGAGATATTGTTAAACAGGTAAGAAACGGCATACAGAAGCAGACCTCCCGTATCACGTCCGCCGAAAGAGTAGAGTACATCTTCTTCGAAATCGAGCCAGCAGCTGGTAGAATGAAGTTCCTGTTCCGGTAGATGTATCTTCCCCCACCCGAGGTTTTCATGTGTATTGAACCGGATCTTCTTGAACATCATCGCCTTTTCACGGACATTCACTTCACCTTTATGGACCGTTACAGACTGGAGCTGCTTCTCATCAAAATCCTCGATCACGTGAAGATCAACCTTCACTTCCGCGTCAGTGTAATATTCTGAATCCGTTTCATGGACGAATGCCGTGCGTCTTTCCCAGTCGAGTTTATCCACATAATACTGAACACCCTGGTGGATATACAGCGCATCATCATGAACAAGTGTCGGTGCGGTATGCAGGTCCACCTCACCGATGACCTTGTTTTTTTTGGTTGTATCGACGATGATGACGTTCTCCTGGGAAGCTGTCCGGAGCGATATCTCGTTTGCGGGATAAATCTGGTTCATCCAGTGCCATGTACCTTCCACCCGTTTCAACACTCCCTGTTCCTCCAGAAAAGTGAGCATCTCATGGGTCGTCACCAGGTGTGCCGCAAAGGTCTCGTTTTCCCTAAACGGCAGTTCAAACGCGGCGCATTTTATATGGTCCATCAATATAAGCAGATTATCCGGATTTATTGTCGCGTTTTCAGGATTTGAATGCATCAGAAAACCGGGATTAGACGCGATATACTGATCAAGCGTTGAGGATGTAGCCACCATGATGGCAAGCGACGGCTTGTTCCGGCGGCCAGCTCTGCCGAACTGCTGGTGAAGGGAGGAGATCGATCCCGGATAGCCCGTCGTTATCGCGGCGTCCAGCATGCCGATATCGATACCCAGCTCAAGCGCGTTCGTCGATACAACACCGGTTATGGTACCGTCGCGGAGCCCTTTCTCAATTTTGCGTCTCTCATTTGGAAGATATCCCCCGCGGTATCCGGCAATCGGTACTCCCTTGCACCGCTCGCGGAGGTAGGTCGAGATAATCTCCACACGCAGCCTGCTTCGCGCAAACACGATCAGGGGAATGCGGTTACCCAGGATTTCCGCGCCGATACGGGCAGCCTCTTTTACCGCTGATGCCCGTATTCCCAGCTCCTTGTTCACAACCGGGGGATTGTAGACAACATAGTGGCGCTCACCCACAGGCGCACCGTTATTGTCAATCAGGGTAACCGTCTTTTCAAGCAGACGTTCTGCGTGTTCCTTGGGATTATTTATGGTCGCTGAACAGAGAATAAAGACCGGTTCCGAACCGTAAAATGCACATATACGCTTGAGCCTGCGTACAAGGTTGGCAAGATGAGAACCGAAGACGCCCCTATACATATGCAGCTCGTCAATGACCACATATTTCAGGTTCTCAAACAGCTTGATCCAGATTGTATGATGCGGAAGAATACCTGCATGAAGCATGTCCGGATTGGTCACCACGATATTACCAGCTTCCCTGACGGCCTTTCGCGCGCTTGCGGGAGTATCGCCGTCAAACGTATACGTCCGTATCGATGTACCCATGCCCTCATTGATGCGCACAACTTCGTTCATCTGGTCCTGCGACAGAGCCTTCGTTGGGAAAAGGTAGAGTGCACGCGACTCGGGCGAGCGAAGAATGTGGTCGATGACCGGAATGTTGTAACACATGGTCTTACCGGATGCCGTCGGTGTTACGATTACAACGTCATTATGTTGAATGATGGCATCATACGCACTCCGCTGGTGAGTATACAGTTTTTCAATTTTATGATTGCGATAGTAGTCAACGAGCCGCTCGTCCAGACCGTCCGGAAACGGCATGTATGAACCTTCCTGAGCGTCCTTCTTGATCCACATTGAAACCTGTTTCATGAAGGACCCGTTTTCCTGAAGATATGAAATGAGCTGTGTAATATTCATTCTATAATGCCTGAATAGGTTTTCTTCGGTAAAAGACTAAATATCCGTTTAGTACATGACAGAAGATTGGTTATAATTTCAATGATTTTTTGGTAAGAACACGGGGCACCGGACGGCGCCCCGGACGGAAACCGACAGTTTCGTACGCTACAGCAGCTCGGTAATCTCCAGTATTGTCTGCGCACGGTATTCCGGCGCTGTCTCGGCAGCGGGATAGAGGACGGAATAATTGTCCTTAAGCAGAACGAAAAAATCTTCCTTCTTTGGTGTCGGCACCTCGGCTATTTCCGCAAGAGCATCAAGCGTGCCACCCCGGGCACGTGATATGTCCGCTGCGAGAAGCGGATCATTCTCTTCAACAAACTCCTTCATGCGTTCGAGGCGTGAACTCTTCCACAAAACATTTACCGTAAACGCGTTAACCGCAGTAAGGGCCGTACTCGACAGAGACGAAAGCACAACGATGAGACCGGCTGACGCGGCCCAGACATTTCCC
>CAZAHA010000032.1:0-17800 GCA_964484915.1 uncultured Leptospirales bacterium | reverse complement strand
CTTAACATAGTCGCTCTGGACTACAACTTCAGGATAGACCTCACAAAAGACGGCGTCTACTCGCTCTCGCCGGTCAGCAAGCGTGCGGTCAAAAACCTCTCAGAGCCGATGAAGGTAAAGGTCTTCTTTTCAGGGGATCTGCCGGCACCGTACAGCAACACCCGTCTATACCTCCAGGATCTCATGCAGGAGTACGACTCGCAGGCGAACCGCCTGTTCTCGTATGAGTTTATGGACATGTCCGACCCCGAGATCAAGAAGCAGGCTGAGGAATTTGGCATCTACCCGGTACAGATAACGCAGCGTACGGGTGACGAATACACGGCCAGCCGCACATACATGGGGCTTGTCATCATCCATGGCGACCTCATCGAGCCGATAAACGAACTGACCAACACACAGGGGCTTGAATATCGTGTAACGACGGCAATCAACAAGATGAAGGGAAAACTGAACCTTCTCACGGGTCTCGAGGAAAACATCAACCTCACCCTGTACGTTACCGATAACCTGAAACAGTATTCGATCTTCCCGCCGGACATAGACGATCAGCTGGACAAGGCCATCGAGGAGTATGTCGGAAAGGTCCGCGAGGAAAACTCCGGAAAGATAGACTACGAGTTTAAAACGGTTCCCGCATCGGACATCGACTCGCTTGTGTCGCGGTTTGGCTTTACCTCCTTTTCGTGGCCGGAGATGCAGATACAGCAGGGCGAAACCGTACCGGAAGGACAGGGGCTCATCGGCGTTCTGGTTTCTTCCGGCGACAAGTTTTCGGCGCTGTCGATCGGACTGGAACGGGGCATATTCGGCTTTCAGCTTTCAGGACTTGACGGAATTGGCAACCGGATAAACGGCGCCATCGACTCGATGCTCTCCAACAATCCCGCGATCGGTTATGTAACCACGGCCGATACGCGAACGTTTGACGAACAGGACCAGCAGTCGGCCCATGCGTTTCAGCAGCTCATCTCCTCCATGTACGACATAAAGATGATCGATGTGGCCAAGGAGCCCGTCCCGGAAAGCGTCAAGACCCTCGTGGTAAACGGACCCAAAAGGAAGCTGACCGATACGGAGCTCTTCCGTATTGACAACTTCATCATGCGGGGCGGAAACGTGCTCTTCCTTGTAGACCCGTTTTATGAGATACTTCCAAACCAGATGGGCGGACAGGGACAGATGCAGCAGCCGTTTTATGTTCCGCTTGACATCGATATAGACACGCTCCTGGAAACATACGGTGTCCGCATAAACCGCGACTATGTGATGGACAAGCAGAGTTTTGTCGCCAATCAGCAGGGTATGGAGATGCCGCTCTACTTCGCGCCGATCATAGGCACGGACCAGCTGAGCCGCGAAAGTGTTTCAACGAAGTTTCTCCTGGAGATGCTCCTGGTTAAGGTCTCCTCGATGGAGCTTTTGCCCGACATACTCGACAACGGCGGGATTGCATCGCAGGAGCTTCTTGCATCATCGGATGAGGCGTGGACGATGACCGAGCGGATTACCCTGATGCCGCAGCAGATCATGGTGCCCGCGGATGAGGAACTGTCGCAGTATACGCTTGGTGTCATGCTTGAGGGCGTCTTTCCGTCCCACTTTGCCGACGGCATGCCCGAAGAGCTGCAAGACGGTGACGAAAACCTGACGATGGAAAGGGCAATACCGAAGGCCGTTGCACCGTCCAAGATCGCGGTTATCGGTACTTCGGAGATTACAACATCGCAGCTTATCGATCCTTCGGGAAGAAGCAGCCAGTCGCCGTTTATAACCAACAACACGATCTTTATTCAGAACCTGATAGACGAACTGAACGGAAACGAAAGCATACCGCAGCTTCGCAGCAAGGGGCTTGAGGGAAGCCTGAAGGATGTCGAGGAAGGGACACGGATTCTGCACAAGTTTTTCAATATTTTCGGTCTTCCGGTGCTGTCGATCATCTTCGGTCTTTTTGTCTTCAGGAGCCGTCAGGTGCGGAAGAAGCGTATACAGAAAATGTTTGCGGAGGTTGATTGATGAACAAGATAAAAATCGTCACACTGACGGCCATCATACTCATGATTGGTCTTCTTGTCGGAAAGCGGTTCTTTACCGGCAGCGACATCAGGCAGGTAACGGAATGGGAAGCCGATGCTGATACCATAGTGCTGGAACACCCGGGCACGTCTGTGACGCTCGTAAAACAGGGCGAGGAGTGGTTTATTGACCAAACAGAGTGGAAGGCCTCGACCCGCAAGGCAAACACGATTGCGTCAAAGATGAAAGAGATGACCATCTACGACCGTATCACCGAAAGCGGCAACTATGCGCGCTACGGGCTCGACGAGGAGTCTGCGACGACGATCCGTGTGCGTGGCGAAGGCGAGACGCTCCGCGAGGTATTCATCGGCAAACAGAGTCCGGGAGTTAACCAGGCCTATGTCCGTTTTCCGGAAGACAAAGCCGTCTATCTTGCCGGCAGCTTCGCGCCGCATGATTTCACACTCTCTGCGAACGAGCTTCGTGACAGGAATATATCACAAATACCGGCAACCGCGATCGACTCGGTAACGATTAACTTTGACAATACATCATACACCCTCGTCAAGAAGGCGCAGGAAGAGGGCAGTGAAGAGGAAAAGGGGCCGATCGTCTGGCAGCTTGAATCCGATAAAGGGCTTGTTCTGGACCAGCAGAAGCTGAGCTCCATGATAGGGCAGCTGAACATGCTGATTGCACGCGGTTTCACAACAGAGAGTGCCGTAGACGGTGCCCCTGTCTATCTTGCGATCGAAGTCGCGGCCTTTGACAAGACCATATCGATTACCATGTACGAATCGGAGGACGACGTCATTGTGAAGACGTCGGAGCGCCCTGACTACTTCACTATTACAAAAGACTCGGTCAAGACGCTTCGCCGTACGGTAGATGAGCTTCTACCGGCAGATGAAACCGAGTAGGTACCGGTTGCCTGTGCGTATGGAAGGATGCGCCCAATACCTGGCCGAACGAAGTGATCCGTTTGACTTATTGATCATGTGGCTCATCGGTAATGGGTGCCATCCGTATAAATAGTGAAAAGCAGCCGTATACCTTTACTGTATTATGGCCCTTGTTGTTGCAAAACCGGATCACAAGCTGATCCGGTTTTATTTTTTGAATGGTGTCAGCATCACGTATCTGTTGCCGGCATTCTTACTTCCCAGGCGAGCGCTGCGATTTCCGGATCATCGATGTCACGTGACCCATCGGGCATACCGTGCACCAGCTTCTCGGCTTGTATACGATACCCATCGCAGCGGCGATGGCGCTTGAGACGGCGACCAGCCGCAGTATCGACATGCCGATTCTATACGGGTCTCCCCCTGTGTCGTAGAGCGAGAGCGCGAATACACCCATCATGACGGCAAAGACCGTCCACTTGAGATATGCGGACCTGAGAAACGGGGGCAGCGGGTTATGAAGTGAAATCCGCTGGACGATCCGCTGCAGAAACGAGCCACGGGGGCAGTAGAGTGAGCAATGGATCTTTCCGCGTCCCCGAAGGGCGTGGTACAGCGGCAGCGCCATGCAGAGAAGGCCCAGGATGGCATATCTGATATCAATAACGGCCATCAGAAAAAAGAGAACAAAGAGGGTCCAGCTCCAGTGAAAGTGTGATTTTCTGTGTGTAGTCATTCCAGCCTCGTGTTAAAAAATGTAATAATAAGATATATGAATAATGCGATATAATCTGTCAAGTAAAATGACACTCCCCGGGGCAGCCGCTTCGTACGCTCGCGGGCGGCATGCGGGAGGATGCGTGGATTGTTTTCCGCCGACGCGACCGTGCTGTTGGAACCGGCTCTCCGGGAGGGCGATTCGGACAGGCGGGGCATGTTTAATGGATTACGCCGGCGACGCGTGGACGGTCTCCACGCAGAAACGGTAGCGCGTCAGTCGATCCGCAGGATGGAAAGAAACGCCTCCTGGGGGATCTCGACCGAACCGATAAGCTTCATACGCTTCTTTCCTTCCTTCTGCTTCTCAAGCAGTTTCCGTTTCCGGGTGATGTCGCCTCCATAGCACTTCGCGGTTACGTTCTTCCTGAGTGCCGAGATGTTCTCACGCGCAATAATCTTCGCACCGACGGCCGCCTGAAGTGGTATCTTGAACTGGTGTTTCGGTATGATATCCTTCAGCTTCTCAATGATCTCCTTGCCGCGGTAGTACGCCTTGTCCTCGTGGACGATAAACGAGAGGGCGTCCACCGGCTCACCGTTGACGAGTATGTCGGTCTTCACCATGTTTGACTTCCGGTAGTCCTTGAGGGTGTAGTCAAACGATGCGTATCCGCGAGTGGATGACTTCAGTTTGTCATAGAAGTTGAAGACTATCTCTGCGAGGGGTAGGTCGTTGAGGATTTCCACCCGGTTGTCGTCGATATATTTCATGTCAACATGCATGCCCCTGCATTCTACCGTCAGGTTCATAATGTTGCCGATGTACTCCTTGGGTGTGATGATGGTTGTTGAAACAAACGGCTCCTGAATGTAGTCGATCTCGCCGGGGTCGGGCAGCTTTACCGGGTTGTCGACGACCAGTTCCTCGCCCTTAACCGTCCTCACATGAAACTCGACGCTGGGTGCTGTCGTTACCAGCAGAATGTCAAACTCGCGCTCGAGCCGTTCCTGCACGATCTCCATGTGCAGAAGTCCCAGAAACCCGCATCTGAAACCGAAACCCAGCGCGAACGAGTTGTCCGGTACATAGATGAGGGAGGCGTCGTTTAAACTGAGCTTTTCCAGCGCCTCACGGAGATCCTCATAATCGTCGCTGTACATGGGATAGAGGCCGGCGAAGACCATCGATTTTGGTTCCTTGAAGCCTGGCAGCGGCGTTTCAACCGGACTGTTCACCGTCGTTATCGTGTCGCCTATCTTGGTGTCGGTGACCGACTTGACGTTGGCGATAAGGTAACCCACATCACCCGCGGAGAGTGACTGCCGCTTCTCCGGTTTGAGACCGTATATGCCGACCTCATTGACCGTAAATTGCTTCCTGTTTGAGAGGAACAGTATCTCGTCACCTGTCTTGATGCGGCCCTCGTATATACGGATCTTGGCGACCGCTCCCACATACTGGTCGAAGTAGCTGTCAAAAATAAGCGCCTGAAGCGGACCATCCGGGTCTCCTTTTGGGGGAGGTATAAAGCTGACGATATGCTCCAGAAGTATGTCTATATTGATGCCGTTCTTGGCCGAAACGGCGACCGCATCGTCCGGGTCAAGGCCCAGTGTCTCCTCAATCGCCCGCTTCGTACGGTCAATATCGGCCGCCGGCATGTCTATCTTGTTGATGACCGGTAGTATTTCCAGATTGTTCTCAAGCGCCAGGTACATGTTGGCGATCGTCTGTGCCTCGACTCCCTGGGATGCGTCGATAACAAGCAGAACACCATCGCATGCGGCGAGCGAACGCGAGACCTCATAGGTAAAGTCGACGTGACCGGGTGTGTCGATCAGGTTAAAGAAGTAGTCGCTGCCGTCCTTTGCGTGGTACTTGAGGGTAATGGAGTTGGACTTTATCGTTATGCCGCGCTCCTTCTCGAGGTCCATCGTATCCAGCATCTGGTCGGTCTTCTTTCTGGTGTCCACGATCGTACAGCTTTCGATGATCCTGTCCGCGAGGGTGGACTTGCCGTGGTCGATATGCGCTATAATGGAAAAGTTTCTGATTTTATCCTGCATGGTGCTTTCGTGTGTACCTCTGTTCGTGTTGTCTGGACGGCAGGCAGCCGAATGTGTTATGTCCTGTTCCGGATCATGTCAGGTTTCAGCAAACTGTCAGACGTTTATCCCGACAAGCATTTTTTGTCCCGCGGCGCCCGGATGGTACCGTAATAAAGAATTGTCAGAAACGGGTGGTTGTCTACAGTGTCATTTCCCGGAGAATAGTGATTATGAAAAAAATACTCGTCCTGTCCGATTCCCACGGCAATACGGTCAACCTCAAGGCGTGCATCCGCGCCGAAGAGCCGTTTGACGCCGTCATTTTTTGCGGCGACGGCCTGAAGGACTTTGCCTTTGTCGGTTTTTCCGGCAGTCCCAGGAGGCTCTTCGTCCCCGGCAACTGTGACGGAGACCACCCGGTCCACGATGCGGATATCGTTTTTGAGGAGCTCTTCGGCAGACGGGTTCTTGTCTTTCACGGACACCGGCACAACGTCAAGCACGGCGAACAGAACGCGGCCGTGCTGTGCAGAAGCATGTCGGCGGACGTCTGCGTTTTCGGCCATACTCACGAGCAGTACCTGGATAACAAGGGATCCATGCTCATACTGAACCCGGGAAGCGCGGCCCAGGGTGATTACGCGGTTATCAACGCAGAATCCCACGGATGGGATGTACAGTTTAAGACAATCGGCCGGTGAACGGTCAGACCGACACGGACGGGTCGCGTTTGATCAGTACCTCTTTGATCCTGGCGCTTCCTGCGGAAAAGTAGACGGTACGGGATTCGAGAACGGTCTGGTCCTCGATTATCCTGGTGATCTCTTCGTCAAAGGATATCTCCTCATAATCAACGAGCGGAATATCGATGTGTGCGGAATGTACGTTTCTCATTTGGGATGTCCTGAAGTGTAGAATTGGTGTCAGTGTTTGTCCCGAAGATATGGACCGGGGCGGTTTTGTAAAGTGAATTTCACAGCCGGCCGCATTTTTGAAACTTCCTTATTGACTTTTTTGTCCACTGGAATAGACATAACCGAAAATCGAGGTTAAGAAGTTTTACAAACGGTTTTGGGTTAATTCATGTAACATGAATAAGGTTACTATTATACATTACAGAGATTCCATATGAAAAGATTAATTGTTATAGTGCTGGCTGTACTTGCCGCCGGCTCTGTTTTCGCACAGGATTTTGAATTTGTTACGGTAAGTGACGTCGTAAAAGAGGTGAAGGAACGCTTTGCCGATGTCGAGTCGTACAGCGCGAGCTTTACCATACGCAGCACCAAGGGCAGCGATTCCACCGTCCAGTCTGGAACCGTCCGCTCGCTTAAGCCCAACATGCTCCGGGTCGATTATACCTCTCCCACAAGCCAGAAGGTTGTCTCCAACGGAGAGCGTATGTGGATATACATACCGTCGTTAAACGTTGTCGCGGAACAGGACCTGAAGGAAGACAACACTACCACGTTTTCCACATCGTCTGCCGTGGGACTGAAGCGGCTGTTCCGAAAGTATCACTACAAGTTTGCGTCAAAGGATCAGCCGAAGCGGCTTGAGGACGGAAAAAACTACTATACGATCGATCTGAAACAGAAGCAGCGCCGAAGCGGCTACAAGACGCTCCGCTTATGGGTAAACGAGGACTACCTTATCACCCGTGCGGAGGGGGAAACGTCCTCTGGAAAAACCGTCGTTATCGAGTTTTCCAATATTAATCTTTCTGCCAATCTGAACAAGAGCATGTTCACATTTGAAGTGCCGTCAAACGCCCGTACAATCAAAAACCCGATGATATCCGAGGAGTAATGCAATTGGAAAGCATAGGTGAAAGATTCAGGTCTCTCCGCGAGGAGCGGGGGGTGTCTATCAAGGAGGTCTGTGAGGAGACAAACATATCTCCGACATATCTTGAGGCCCTTGAAAACGAGGATTTTGACAAATTTCCCGGCGAAACCTATATAACCGGCTTCATACGGAGTTACGCTGAATACCTGCGGATTGACCCGGAGGAGCTAATCAAGGCCTACAAGGGTTACAAGATCGGCGAGTCAGTGACGCCGCTTGAAGAGCTGACCAGGCCCACGACTCCGTCCTTCCGGATTGACGTGTCAAAATATTCGCGTCAGCTTTTTGCAGGCGCGGCCCTTCTTGTTGTTGTCGGTTTGTTAGCCGGCGCCGGTTTCGTTATTCACCGGTTGATCACGGAAAACGTTACCTTCTCCCGGGACGATTCAATCGACAAGATCAAAAGCGACCATGAAACGAACGAAAAGAATAAGCCGGAATTTGAACAGGTCCGTAACCTCAAACTGTCAAACGGCAAGGGATTTGCCCTCGTCTACAAGAATGAGGCCGTACAGTTTCTCGTAGACTCCAAGGAGTGCATCCTCATGGTAAAAGAGGTTGGTGATGGTACGGTCTCGATACAGACGATGCCCGACAAGCAGGAATATTCCCTTGACCTCGACAAGGCAAGCTCCATTCCGTTTAAGGACGTGTCCCGCGAGGTATACGTGACGCTCCGCGGCCATACCGAGAACAGGGCAAAGATAATGGTGACCCTGGGTGGCGTTACCGCATCCGCGGATGATTCGGAGACGGTCGAGGAGGGAGGTTCGAAGGAATCTGGTGAGGTGTCGACACAGGTACGCGCGACGGACCAGTCCAACCTGCGGATCGTCTTTGAGGCGATTTTCCTTTCAAAGACCTATCTCGAAGTTTATCTGGACGGTCAAAAGAAGACACACGGTATCATCCAGGCCGGTACACGCGAACGGTGGGAAGCCAATGAGTATATACAGATTAAGGTCGGAAACGCCGGCGGCATGAAGGCGATTATCAACGGCAGGGAGCACGTGTTTGGACTTCCGGGCCAGGTTGCCAACAAGGTCATAACCTGGAAGAAGGACGCCGTCGACCCCAACCTCTATCATATCGTGGTAAAGGACTGGTGATGCCGCACCTTCGGCCGGTCCTCTCATGATCCCTGCGAGTGACCTTTCGTACTATATTATATCGCTTGGATGCTCCAAGAACCAGACGGACTCCGAGCGTCTAAACGGCGGCCTGCTCTCGGCGGGCTTCACGCACGCTCCGGCTGCCGAAGACGCCGACATCGTCATCGTGAACACCTGCGGATTCATTGAGGACGCGAAGGCCGAGTCGATCGACGTCATACTGGACGCTGCCGATCTGTCCGACGGGCCGTCGGTCTTTCCCGACGGGCGGAAACTGGTCGTCACCGGCTGCCTTTCACAGCGCTACCGCGAAGATCTTCAGCGTGAAATGAAGGAGATAGACCTGGTTTACGGCATAACGGACGAAAACCTTGTCCCGGAAATCTGCGAACGGTTCGGCATCCGTTCAAAACGGGCCGTTTTCTCGCGGGAGCTTCTTCTGCCGTCGCCGTTTGAGTATATCAAGATAGCCGAAGGGTGTTCCAACAACTGTTCGTATTGTGCGATACCGCTTATCAGGGGTTCACACATCTCCGCGCCTGTGGATGAAGTCCTTCGTGACGCACAGACGGCTCTGGGCCGCGGGGCGCGCGAGCTTGTCATCATTGCGCAGGACATCGCGGCCTATTCGCATAACGGTGAAGATCTTTATTCGCTTGTGTCGCGCATCGCTTCAAGTGACGGCGACTTCTGGATCCGGCTTCTCTACTGCCATCCCGACAGGATTGACGAAAGGATACAGGACATCTTTACGGACATTCCAAAGGTTGTTCCGTATATCGACGTGCCGCTGCAGCATGTGGACCGCGACATTCTCGCCTCAATGAACCGCCGTGGCGATTATGATACATACAAGAATCTCATACGTGGTCTCAGGGAGCGCGTTCCCGGAATAGCGGTCCGCTCGACATTCATGGTCGGTTATCCGGGAGAGACCGATGAAAAGTTCGAAAAGCTGATGCGTTTCGTGTTGGAGGTGCCGCTGGATCGAGGCGGCGTATTCCGGTACTCCCCCGAGGAGGGGACGAAGGCCTACGGTCTCGGTGATGTCCCAGACGAGGAAACGGTGGTACAGCGGTATAACCGCCTCACGCAGGCAATGGAGGAGGGCTTCCGCACGCGGCTTTCCTCCAGAATCGGCAGCCGTGTCAGGGTTCTGGTTGAAGAGCAGACCGGTGAGGCAGAGTGGATCGGCCGAAGCGTCTACGACGCTCCCGAGGTGGACGGTGTTTTCTACTTGACCGGCGGCGAAACTCTCATTAACTCGATAGTTGATGCCACAGTCACTGATACTCTGGAATTTGATCTTGCTGGTGAACTATGAATATACCAAATATGCTGTCGCTTTTGAGAATCGTTCTGATTCCGCTTTTTCTCTATCTCCTCTTTCAACCGGGACCTGTCGGAAAGATATGGGCGATTACCGTTTTTATCATCGCCTCCATAACGGACTTCCTTGACGGCTGGAGCGCGCGCAAGCTGAACCAGTATTCCGAACTGGGCAAGTTTCTCGATCCGCTGGCGGACAAGTTTCTTGTTATCGCCGCGCTGACAGCCTTTCTCATACTTGATCCGCTGATACCCGTGTGGATGGTGGTTATCATCGTCGCGCGCGACCTCTTGATTACGTTACTGCGGTTTCTCGCAGTCAGGAAGGGGAGCTCGATACGGACATCACGGTTCGGCAAGGTAAAGACGGCGTTTCAGATGGTCTCCATAATCATCATCATTACCGTTTTTATCTTTAAGAGTTTCGGATACACCCACGATACTACCTCCCGCGCGGGATGGCCGCTTGGCATCGCATTTGAGCTGCTTTTGTCAGGGGAGTGCGACATGATCGTGACTGCGCTGCCGTACTGGCTGATGTTTATCGTGACGATGGTTACCGCATTCTCGGGTATACGGTATCTGGCTACAAATTTCGGTGTTCTCCTGCCGCCGTACACAAAAAGGAATCAAGGAGAGGAAAGTGAAGGAAGGCTTTGACAGCCCTGGAGCCCGTATAGCGAGGCTTCTGTATACAGGCTTTTATACCGGTCTTGTGCCGGTAGCACCCGGCACGGCTGGAACAGTCCTGGCGCTTGTGCTGTACATGATCGTGCAGACGCATGCCGGGCGGTGCGGACTTTTCATCAACATGGGTGTAGTCCTGATCCTTTTGTATCCGGCGATCCTTCTCGGCGACCATGCCGAACGGGAGACGGGCATCAAGGACCCGCAGGTCGTCGTCCTTGACGAGATGATGGGATACTGGATAACCATGTTTATGGTGCCCTATTCCGTTTCTGCGGCAATTGCCGGTTTTGTCCTCTTTCGCTTCTTCGATATTCTCAAACCCTGGCCCATACGGAGCCTGCAGCGCCTCAAGGGCGGACTTGGCATCATGATAGACGACTATGTGGCCGGAGTGTGTGCGTGTCTCATTCTCTGGGGACTGTATCTGACCAGAAGTCTTACCGGAATAACGGTAGTCTGATGAGACGGTATCTGTTCAACGTAGAAAAATACAAGTATGTGAAGGGTGTAAAGCCCGAGGTCGAGTGCATTCTCTGCGAGATCGTAAGGAAAAACCCGGACATCACCTCTCTGGAGCTTGCAAGAAACGCCACCTGCGGGGTGACGGTTAATCTGTATCCGTACAATCCGGGCCATCTGATGGTCTTTCCGCTGCGGCACCTGGAATCTCCCGTGCAGATGACCGACGAGGAAGGTGCCGACATCCACCGGCTGGTCCGTGCCTCGATACGGATTATCGACAGCACATATTCTCCAAGCGGGTATAATCTGGGGTACAACGTCGGCAACCACAGCGGAGCAAGTATTTCGCATATACATATGCATATTGTTCCGCGGTATCAGAACGAGGTCGGGTTTATCGATGTGCTGGCGGGCGACCGTCTATCCATCACCGATCCCAACGATACCGTCAGGGACCTGAAGGAACGGTTTGCAGAATTCCTATGACTCCTGCATGAAGCAGGTGCCGTTGAAGATTGCCCCCTTTTCTATCTGAACATCTGGCGATATGATGTCTCCCGATGTTGTGCTCTTGTTGTACAGTTCAACGCATTTGGACGCCTTCAGCTTGCCGTTGGCCCTGCCGTTTACCGAAATGATCTCCGCGTTTATGTTTGCGTTGACGTTTGCTTCCTGTCCGACAATGATGTGGCCGTCTGAAGAAATCTTTCCTTCAAACTGGCCCTTTATCTTTAAGGATTTCTTGAAGACAAGCGTGCCCTTGAATACTATATCGTCCGCGATGACGGTGTCTATCTTGTTCTCGTCCTCAACAATCTCTTTGGTGTCAGCCATGATCTGTTTCCTTGGTAATTTTTTATTTACACTAAGCCCCTCCGGGTATATGTCAAACAAATATTTACGACATGATACAGGGAGCGTTTATGGATGCAATAGCAAAGAAGGCCCGCGAACTTGGACGGGCGATTGCCGATACACCGGAGTACACCGAATACAAGCGTTACTCAGAAATAATCAACGGCGATCAACACAAAAAGGAGGTTGCAGACAGGTACGCGGCCCTGCTTGGAAGGATAAACGACGCGCTTGCTGTACAGAACGTTCCGGTGGAACTGAAAGACGAGTATGAACAGTGTGCCAGGGAAGTGAACAACGATCCTGACCTGGTGGCCTTCTTCCGAGCGCAGGAGGAGTATCTCTCGATGATGAACGAGTGTGTCGCCATCATCACCGATCTGTAGGGTAAGGGGTACTATTCCTGCCGATAGTCGCGACACGCATCGATGGTCGTATACTGGAGCAGAAAGAGCTTTACAATATCAGGATCAAGGTGTGTTCCAGCAAGAGACCGCATGTGTTCGATTACCTTCTCCTCCGGCCAACCGGCGCGGTATGGCCTGTCCGAACGGAGCGTATCCCAGATGTCCGCGATAGCGAAGATGCGGGCCGCAAGCGGTATGTCTTCTCCCGATAGGCCGCGAGGATAGCCTGTTCCGTCCCACTTCTCGTGGTGGCAATAGGGGATGTCTATCGCAGGATGCAGGTAGACGATCGGGCTAAGCAGATCCCGTGCGGTGATCGGGTGACGCTTCATCAGCTCCCATTCGTCTGCATTGAGTTTGCCCGGCTTAAGCAGAATGCTGTCCGGAATACCCATCTTGCCGATGTCGTGCAGCAATGCCCCCCATCGGACATACTTCAGCATCTCCTCGCTGATTCCCGCCTTCTGTGCGAGTGCAACGGCGATATCGGTTACCCGTCTTGAATGGCCCTCTGTTTCCTTGTCCCGGTAGTCCAGCGCTCGTGACCAGCCGCTGATGTTGGCGTCATACGCATTGTAGAGGCGCTCGTTGGTTATCTGAAGATTCTTGAATGATGATATGCTGTCTATTGCGATTGCGGTCTGTTCAGCAAGCGCTCCGATGTGGCTCTTCTGGCTGCCCGACAGTTCAGTACCGCTTTTTGTATAGATCTCCAGTATGCCAAGAAAGGTTCCCCGTGCGATGAGCGGCGCGCAGGCGTAGCCATTGAATCCTTCCGTGCGTGCGACATTGTACCGGACAAATCCGGAGTCGGGATTCTGTATGCCGCTTGCGAACTGCATCGTCCTGGTAACTGCGCATTATCCGACACATCCTTCGTCGAATGCCAGGTTCATCTCGGTTTTTGTGCTTGCCAAAAAACCGTCTATTGCAGCGGCCTCAAGCCTGTGGGCCGGTTCCCTGGATCGGAGGATCGCGGCAGCGTCAACGTCAAGGGTATACAGCGCTTGGTGCAGGATGACACTGTACACGGTTTCAAGCGGCGTGTATGCGGTGATCAGTTTGTCTATCGTATGAAGGCTTTTGAGCTGTTTCAGCAGCGCCTCCTGTGAGCGTTCGGCCCGAGCTATCTGTTCGATATGCCGGTGCCGTTCGGTGATGTCGCGTGCGATGCCGACGATTGTCCTTCCATGCGCATTGCCCCCCGAAACCAGGCTTGCCTGATACTCGATACGGACCTCCTCGCCTGAACGCTTGATCCAAGTCATCTCGGACAGACCGTCCGGCATATCGATCTCGGACCATATCCTGTACAATGCGTCTTTGTCCTGTGGATGAATTATCGAGAAAATTGCTTCCGGGTCCCTGTAATAGAGTGATGTATCGTATCCCAGGACCGTTTCGACCGCCTTGTTTATGTAGTGGAGCTTTTTCTTTTTCGAGTCGAACACATAGATGACATCCTTGAGGTTGTCGGCCACCGTCCTGAATGTCAGCTCGTTTTTCCTGATAACCGTATTGACCCGGTACAGTACGTATCCAAGCAGCGTGCCGGTAAGCAACACAAAGACGATGCCCTTGGCCACACCGATGTAGAGTTGGGCCGTCGCGGTGATGGTGAGCGAGTCCAGCAGCAGGTCGCTTGCAATGATGTATACAGTCGATACGGCAGCATATATGGAAACGCCCTTTGCGGTGAGTATACCGGGGTCTTCGGTGTCTGTATATAATGGTTTCATCTTCTTCTCCCTGTGTATCCATCAGCATAAGATACCGTTTTCTAACGGGAATGTAAAGGACAGACACAGACATAATCCGGATTTTTGCCATGCAGTAACTATGCGAAGCCTCTACTTGAAACGGTTATAGCCCCGGGCGGAACATGGGAGCTTGTGTAAAGTGGCGAGTTTATCTGCAGCGGAAAACCGGACGGACGGCACCGGTCAGCACGGCCGGGGCATACAGGGCGGTTCCGACTTTCTGCGTGGTTAGATGCATGACAGACAATGAATCTGCCAACGGAACAACTGGCATAAGAAAGAGGAACGTCCGCTCCCGTTGCGGGTAGTGGACCGCTGCTTATGGCATTTTTTGCAGTATGGGCACACTTCGTAATAATAGAACAGTTCGTAGTTCATTATGCGGCTCACGGACAGTGTAGGGGTTTAGCATATTGTAAAATTGGAACGGACGGCATGTGTGCCGCCCGTCTTGCTTCGTACTGTGGAGTTTTACCTGAGCGTAGCAACGAACTGTGCGATACGGTCGACTCCCTTTTGTATCAGCTCGTCCGATGTTGCAAACGACAGCCGCATGTAATCGTCGGCGCCGAACGCTATGCCCGGAACGGCGGCAACGTTTGCGTCCTTAAGAAGCTGTTCGGTAAACTTTGACGAGAAGCTGTCGCCGTCAAGTCCGGATTCGATCTTCTTCCAGCCGTCAAAGCCGCGTATGCCGGAGATGTTTGGAAAGACATAGAATGCGCCGTCAGGTCTGTTCACGGTAATGCCGTCGATGGCGTTCAGTTTATCGACAATCAGGTCGCGGCGTCTGGCAAATGTCTCAACCATCTTTGCAATGAACGACTGGTCTCCGTTTATTGCCTCGACGGCGGCCCACTGCGCTATCGAGCACGGATTGGACGTAGACTGGCTCTGGAGAATTCCGACCTTTTTCATGACATCGGCGTCGCCTGCCATGTATCCGATGCGCCAGCCGGTCATCGAGTAGGTCTTGGAAACGCCGTTCAGGATGATCGTCTTGTGCTTGAAATCTTCCGATATCATTGCGCTGTTGAAAAACTTCTTTCCGTTGTAGATGATCGATTCGTAGATGTCATCGGAGATGATAAAGATGTCCTTTCCTTCAACGACCGCGGCAAGATCGCGGATTTCCTGTTCTGTATAGCTGGAACCGGTTGGATTTGACGGTGAGTTGATGACGACACCCTTGGTCTTCGGAGTGATCGAGTCCGTGAGCTGCTGTGGCGTTATCTTGAAATCGGACATATCGTTGGTGTCAAGGATGACGGGCTTTCCGCCTGCCAGTTGTACCATCGGAGGATAGGAAACCCAGTAGGGCGCCGGTATGACGACCTCGTCTTCCGGATCCAGAAGTACCTGCATCAGGTTGTAGAATGAGTGTTTGCCTCCGCAATTGACCACGATTTCGTTCAGGCCGTAGGCAAGGCTGTTGTCTCTGACAAATTTGTCCGCGATCGCCTGTTTCAGCTCATTGATGCCGCCGGCTGGAGTATACTTGGTCATTCCGGCAGCTATTGCGTCTACGGCCGCGTCCTTGATGTTCTGGGGCGTGTCGAAGTCCGGCTCGCCCGCGCCGAAACTGACGACGTCTATGCCTTGCGATTTCATTTCCTTTGCCAGTGCGGTAATGTAAAGAGTCGGTGACGGTTGAATCTGCAGGATCCTGTCTGAAAGTTTCATTGTTCCTCTCAATATAATATCATTGATCACGTTACATTTTCAGGAAAATGGAGATAAAGCGCTTGTCAAGTAAAAGTGCGTATCAGTTTGCGGAAAAAAGTTGTTGCCATAAATATCCGGTTCATGCATCATTTTGACTCATATTAAAATTAGTAGTTTCATTGACATGCAGAGTAAAACCTTCATGCTGCTGTTCCGGCGGAAGCGGCAATTCCCGGCCGGTTTGATGAACCGGAAGGGGTGACAACGCCATGGGTTTTTGGGGACACAGTTAACAAAAGCAGGAAACAACTGGATAGGCCGATGAAAATTAAACTATGGGGTGTGCGCGGATCACTGCCGACCCCTGCAACACAGGACGTTATCGAGGACAAGATATACAGCGCGCTGTCGCTTGCCAAACCCTCAGACATCGATTCAGAAGAGAGTATCCGTGCATTTATCCGCTCGCTGCCGGTATCGGTCCGCGGATCGTACGGCGGAAACTCGACGTGCATACAGGTTATACCGGACAACGAAGAGGTCCTCATCATCGACTGCGGTACCGGTTTCAAGAACCTCGGCAGGGAGCTCATGACGCGCGAGTTTGCAGACGGGAAGGGTTATGCCAGCATACTGGTTAGCCATACACATTGGGACCATATACAGGGAATACCGTTTTTTCTGCCCATGTTTATTCCGGGAAACAAGTTTACGTTCTATTCTCCGTATCCGGACCTGCAGAAGCGTATTGAATATCAGCAGGACATGGCGCACTTTCCGGTAAACCTCTCCATGATGCAGGCGACAAAGGAGTTTGTGACACTCGGTCCGGAAAGCGCCTTCATACTCAATGGAATCTCGATCATGAATAAACGGATGCGCCATCCCGGCGGATCATACGGGTACAGGATCGAGGAGAACGGACGGGTCTTCTGTTTTACGGCGGACTGCGAGTTTAACATAGACGAACTGGACAACATCGACTCATACCGCGAGTTCTTCCAGGACGCAGACGTGGTCGTCTTCGATACCCAGTACACGTTTAACGAGTCCATCAACAAGATCGACTGGGGCCACTCGTCAGCCTCGATTGCCATCGACATCGCCGTCCGGTTTAACGTAAAGCGTCTGGTGCTGTACCATCACGACCCCGACTACAATGACGAGAAGCTTGACAACGTTCTTGCGAACGCAAAGAGTTACGTTACCATGAATGTGCACAAGAAGAACAAGAATCTGGACGTGGACATTGCGCTAGAAGGGGCCGTGCTGGAGATCTGATGCGCTACCGCGCCTTGTGAAGCCGCTGGATGTCGCTGTTCTTGCCCAGTACGATGATCTTGTTGCCGTGTTCTATCCGGTCGCTCGCCTGAGGCGCGATTTTCGTGTGTGACGCTTCCTCGTCGGTTGATAAAATCCCCTCGTATGAGCGGATGCCAATCACCTGACACGCAAACCGCTTTGTTATGTCGAGTTCAGCAAGAGATTTTCCCACAAAGCTTGGCGGCGGTGCGATTTCCACAATGCCGAATTCCACTCCGAGAGGCAGGTAGTCCGCGACGTTCTTCATCATGAGTTTGTGGGCAATCTTCAGCGCGGTGTCCAGTTCCGGATAGATGATCTCATCAACGCCGATCTTTTCCAGTACCTTCCCATGGTCTTCTGAAATCGCGCGGGTAATAATGCGCGGTATGCCGAGCTCTTTCAGGTGAAGCGAAATCAGAATGCTCGCGGTAATGTCCTGTCCGATGCTGATGATTGCGGTCTCGTAGTTGTCCAGCTGCAGCGAATCAAGCTGGTCTTTCTGTGTCGCGTCCAGACTGATCACATATCCGAGGGAATCCTTGTACATGTTTACCACGTCCTCCCGCGAGTCGATGCACAGCACGTCGAACGAATTCTGGTAGAGCGTCCGGGCAATGTTGTAGCCGAAGTTTCCCAGTCCGATAATCATGCTGTTTCTCATCCGGTACTCCCTT
>CAZAHA010000031.1:14408-18214 GCA_964484915.1 uncultured Leptospirales bacterium | reverse complement strand
TCCGGGAAAAAAATCGTACTCAACATCTTCCCCAGTATTGACACAAGTGTCTGTGCGCAATCGGTTCGGCGGTTTAACGAAGAAGCGTCGAATCTTGAAAACACGGTCGTCATCTGTATTTCGCGCGATCTGCCGTTTGCACACAAACGGTTCTGTGCAGCTGAAGGACTGGATGATGTGGTGACCCTGTCGGCGATGCGTGAAAATTCCTTCGGAGAAAAATACGGCGTAACCATCATCGATGGGCCGATGAAGTCGCTCTTTTCGCGTGTGGTGATTGTTCTGGATGAAAACCACAACGTTGCATACACGCAACAGGTGCCGGAGATATCGGACGAACCGGATTATGGGAAGGCCGTAGAATCCCTAAAAAATATTTGACATTTCGGGGTGCTGATAAACATTTGAACTGCTTCGGGGCGGTTAGCTCAGTTGGTTAGAGCGCCTGCTCGACACGCAGGAGGTCACTGGTTCGAATCCAGTATCGCCCACACCCCTTCTTTTTTCAGGAGTTTCCCGTGAGCACTGTTGCCGTGACACTGCCCGACGGATCCAGACTATCCGCCGAAAAGGGCACAACCATATACGACATCATCGGACAAATAGGAGCCGGCCTGCAGAAGGCGGCCGTCGCGGCGACGCTGAACAATGCACCGGCTGACCTCGGCATGCCGGTGAACGAAGACAGTACGCTCATCGTACATACGTTCCGGGACGAAACCGGCCGGGATATTTACTGGCACTCGACATCGCACATGCTTGCCCAAGCCGTTATGCGGTTATATCCGCAGGCACAGTACACTATCGGTCCGGCCATCGAGAACGGCTTCTATTACGACTTTGATATCGACATCAACTTCTCTCCGGATGACTTGGAAAAAATTGAAGAGGAGATGAAGAAAATCCGTTCGGAGGCGCATGCCGTACAACGGTCTGTTCTTTCACGATCGGACGCTGTTGACTTTTTTGCCCAGCGCGGCCAGAACTACAAGGTAGAACTGATAAACGAATTTCCAGACGACACCGTGAGCATCTACAGCCAGGGGGAGTTTGCCGATCTCTGCCGGGGACCCCACGTGCAGAACACCGCGGACATAAAGGAGTTTAAACTCACGAAGGTGGCCGGCGCATACTGGCGCGGTGACGAAAAGAACAAGATGCTTCAGCGGATATACGGCATCTCATTTCCGGACAAGAAGCAGCTTAAGGAATACCTCGCAATGATCGAGGAGGCGAAGGAGCGGGACCACCGCAAGATCGGCAGAGAACTTTCGCTCTATGATACGGCCCAGGAGATCGGCCCCGGACTCATCCTCTGGACGCCCAAGGGAGGACGTATACGGTCCACTATCGAAGATTTCTGGCGCCGAGAACACTACCGGAACGGCTACGATATTATATATACGCCCCATATCGGACGCTCGAATCTTTGGGAGACGTCGGGGCACCTCGACTTCTACAGCGAGGGCATGTACTCTCCAATGGACATCGACGGCGAGAACTACTTCGTCAAGCCGATGAACTGTCCGTTCCACATCAAGCTCTTGCAGTCGCAGAAGCGGAGCTACCGTGACTTTCCGATACGATGGGCGGAGCTGGGCACCGTATACCGGTATGAAAAGTCCGGTACGCTGCATGGGCTGCTGAGGGTACGCGGCTTTACACAGGATGACGCACATATCTTCTGCCGAGTCGACCAGATGACGGACGAGATCGCCCGGACATTCCAGTTTATGATGTTCATGCTCAAGAGCTTCGGTTTTGAAAAATTTCAGGTATATCTTTCGACCAAACCGGAAGAAAAGTTCGTCGGCGATGATGCGATCTGGGAGAAGGCTGAGTCGGCACTGAAGGACGCGCTGAAGTCGCTGAACGTTGAATACGCTGTCAACGCCGGAGACGGTGCGTTCTATGGACCGAAGATCGACATCGCAATAAAGGACTCGATCGGCCGTGAATGGCAGCTGTCTACCCTGCAGCTGGATTTTAACGAGCCCGAACGCTTTGACCTTTCGTATACGGGATCGGACGGGGAAGAACACCGGCCCATAATGATACACCGCGCGCTTCTTGGTTCTCTGGAGCGGTTCTTCGGCATACTGATTGAGCACTACAAGGGGGCGATGCCCGTATGGCTTGCTCCCGTACAGGTTTCGCTTCTGAGTATTAACGATGATGTTATAGACGACGTGAACCGTCTTGAGCAGCATCTGCGCGCGGAGAACATCCGTGTGGAAAGCGACCTCAGAAAAGAGACCATAAACTACAAGATTCGTGAGGCGGCAAACGCAAAGGTGCCGTTTATCTGTGTCGTCGGCCAGAAGGAAGTTGAGACGGGAACAATTTCGGTACGTCGCCGCGGCGAGCAGACGGCGGTTACGATGACGATACCGGATCTTGTTTCGGAAATAAAGAAGTAATATCAGGCGGACATCAGGGTCGAGTATTTCATAAGCACATCCTTGAAGAGCGGATTGCTCAGTATTTCAGAAATCAGCTTCTCCTCAACCTCATCGATAATAACACCCTCACTTTCGAGTGTGTGCAGGATGTTGAAGATATTGTTCATCTCCTTTATGCGCAGTACGATTTCCGCAAGCCGTTTCTTGTTGCGACGCGACAGCGGCAGCTTTTTCTCGCTTTCGATATCATAGTTGCTTGTTATATCCAGTATGATCTGCTTTATCTTTTCCATTTCCTGTATGTCAATTTCGTACTTTTCGATAAACCCTTCCGCGAAACGGGCATCAAGCGTCTGCAGAAACATTGATATGTAGCCAAAGAGATCCGGGTTCTTCGTGAGTATCGTCTTGATGGTCCTGTCCGGTAGGCTTATGAAACCATTGAGAAACCCAACGATGTCCGGATGGGAGTTGAAGAAGATGTCTATATGTTTGCGGTCAAGTTTGGTCAGGATATAGTATGACAGCAGCTTGTCCCTGGAGATAATGTCAGATTTCAGCAGCAGATCAAGATATTTATCCTGTTCTATAAAAATAAGTATCCTGTCCAGTGCCTGGTCTTCGGGCACATTGTTGAGGCTTGCACGGGCGTATGTGTACAAGAGGATATGTTCCAGGACCTCCACAGACACCTTGTCGTTGGTGATATGTGCCTGGATTTCGGCAAAGTCCTTGAAAAGTGTCAGATAATAGACAAACTGTTCAAAGAGATTAAAGTCATGTGAATCGAGAACGAGCCTGACGAAGCCGTTAAATTCTTCGCTGGAATAATTAAGGAGGATATCCCTGATCCTGTTAATATGAATCCCCTCCTTCCTGATCATCAGTGAAACAAGTTCGTCGTAATCCCTGTTGTCTGCCATTCAATTCCTCTGGTGTCTGATAGTTGTTGTATGAAAGCACATTCGTGCTGTTTTTGGTTTCGCATCGGTACACAGCACGAGCCGGATTAATATATCACAAAATTGGTTAATAATCACGATAATTCCACAAAGTGTCAGGTTTTACGTATCGGCGGCAGGTACCGGTGTTTCCGGCGTATGATCTAACCCGGATGGAGTTCGCAGTATGTCAGATGATCGTTTACTATGCCGACGGCCTGCATAAAGGAATAGATGATAACCGGTCCCACGAAGGTCATGCCCCGTTTCTTGAGGTCGGCTGATATCCTTTCCGAGAGCGGTGTGCTGGCAGGTACGTCTTCCATCCGTGAAAAGGTGTTGATAACCGGCACATGGTCAACATACGACCAGATAAAATCCGAGAAGGTTCCATATTCATCCTGTATACGGCAAAAGGCCGCAGCGTTTGTGACCGCTGCCGAACATTTCCTTTTGTTCCGGA
>CAZAHA010000031.1:0-14308 GCA_964484915.1 uncultured Leptospirales bacterium | reverse complement strand
AGTGAGTCAGCGTCTCATCTCAACGAAGAGCTGCTCTTTGCTTTCGGTGCGTCGTCTGTTTCCGTGACAAAAACAGGAAACCGTCGTGTACGGATGAGTGCGCTGTTTGAGTCGGCTTCAGCTGCGGAGAAGGCGGCATCGGACGGGCGCTTCGGCGGATTTTCGGTTGAGCCGATTGACGAGGGATGGAGTAACAGCTGGATTGTCCATGCAAAATCCGTTGTTCTTGCTGAAGGCTGTCTCGTCATTCCGGATGTGGATGATCATGAAACGTATCCTGACGGAACGGGTGTTCTGCGGATCGATCCTTCCGAAACCTTCGGATATGGATCCCATCCGACAACCCGTATCTGTGCCGCATTGCTGAAACAGTACGCCGCAGAGGCGGTGATGCAGACGCAGTCTGTTCTTGATATCGGCTGCGGGAGCGGTATTCTCTCCCTGTATGCATCGGTTTTGGGTGCAAAGAAGGTAACGGGAATCGATTCTGATCCGTTGGCGGTTGCCGCATCGATAAAAAATGCCGAGCGCAACGGCATCGGTAACTGTACCTTTCTCGTGTCCGATATTGGCGGTTTCAGTTGCAGACGGTACGGTGTAACGGTAGCCAATATCCCGATCGGGGCGCTTTGTGAGAATCTGGATCGTGTACTGGAAAACGGCAAGACGGAACGTCATTGTATACTGAGCGGCTTCATGTATGAGAACGCAGCCGAAGTGCGGTGTATGGCGGAAAAGTATGGTACGGTCGTTGACGGAATGCAACTGGAATCCTGGATGGGGTACCGTATAGTGGTGGAACGGTCGAAATAAAACTTGTAACTAGTGTGCGTGATCCATATATTTCGAAGAGAACGAAAATAATGCGTTATGCATAAATTATTGTTGAAAAATAAACGGCATCAGTACGATTCTGACATAGAAATACTGTATGAACCGTGGGAGGAGGGGGATATAGCTGCCAAAGATCGTAAGCGCGGTAAAAGCGCCGGCTCAAAGGAGTACCGAATTAATGATGAGATACGAG
Organism: uncultured Leptospirales bacterium; assembly: GCA_964484915.1. Taxonomy (GTDB): domain Bacteria; phylum Spirochaetota; class UBA4802; order UBA4802; family JAFGJZ01; genus CAZAHA01. The sequence continues at coordinate 13,281 of CAZAHA010000031.1, read as the reverse complement.
GGGAATCCGTCCGTCTTGTAGGCGACGGGGAACCAGTGGTAATCGCCCTCGAGAAGGCTCTAGAACTGGCGGAACAGCAGGGTGAAGACCTGGTTGAGATTTCAAATCAGGACATGCCTGTCGTCAGGATAATGGACTATAGTAAGTTCAAGTTTGAGCAGGTAAAGAAGGCAAAAGAAGCCAAGAAAAAGCAAAAGGTCATTCATGTTAAAGAGGTTAAGCTGAGACCGTCCATCGATAATCACGACTATCAGCACAAGATCAAGCATGCCCGTGAGTTTCTGGAGGGCGGAGACAAGGTAAAATTTACCATGATGTTCCGCGGCCGGGAGATTATTCACACCGATCTTGCGATGGACAGGATGAAACTGATACAGAGCGATCTTGAAGACTGCGCTGTGGTGGAACAAAAGCCCTCGGTTCAGGGAAGAAACATGACAATGGTAATGGCTCCTGGATCTTCTACCTTAAAATAAGTTAACGAGGTTTTATACAATGCCAAAGATGAAAAGTAACAGCGGCGCACGGAAGCGTTTCAAGGTTACCGCCAGCGGAAAGGTGAAACGCGCAAAGGCGTTCCGCAACCATATGCTGGAACGGAAATCTCCCCAGCGCAAGCGGAACCTTCGCGGCGGAACAATATCTTCCGAGGCGGAAACGAAACGTATCAAGCGGATGCTGCCGTACGCCTGAGGATGACCCGACGGATAACGGCAATAATGATTTAGTGGAAAGAGGTTTTACAGCATATGCCAAGAGCAAAAAGTGGTACAATACATAAAAAGAAGGCTCGCAAGATTTTAAAGGCGGCCAAGGGTTTTAAAGGCGGCCGGTCGGTTCTCTTTCGAACCGCAAAGGATGCGAGAAGACGAGCCCTTGAAAACTCATACGCACACAGAAGAGCAAAGAAGCGCGACATGCGTTCGCTCTGGATCACTCGTATTAATGCAGCCGCGCGTATGTGCGGTATAAGTTATAGCCGCCTAATGCACGGGTTGAAGGAGTCTCAGATAGATATCGACCGGAAGATGCTGGCCGATCTCGCAGTCAGCGATATGAACGCATTCAAGTCGGTTGTAGACAAGGTCTCAGCCGTTTAACCAATGCGGTACATGCGGGTATTTGAATGCATAAGCGCCGTTATCGCGGTGCTTTTGTTTTTTTGTACCGTCCTGTACGCTTCACCTCCCCAGAGCGTATACGTTACTCCTGCGTATGGCTTTACTCTCGCGACACGAAGCGGGTACGTAGACCGCGCAGGAATTGTTTCGGAGAACACGGTCACGGCGGGAACAAACGGAAGAATAATGCTCTTCGTTACCGTACCGTCGCTTATTGCGTCGGATGAGGGCCGCAGGACCGGCGTTTACGATCCGCAGCTTGGTGTCCGCATGTTTCTGTCGAGATGGGCCGATCTGTATACGGCCGCGGAAGTGCGGATGATGATGCCTTTCGGCGGCAGCATGTATAACCGGAAAGAGCCGGTTCGTGTTGGACGCGGTGTCAATCAGCTTTCCGCTGGTTTCCGTACACGCTACGGCACAGACTTTTTTTTCCTGCACCTCTCCCTGTTTCACCATTTTCTGGAGGCGGAGGGCGAAGGGCTCTATTCCTCAATCAAGCTCGATCCGAGAAGCGGTGAGACCTATGCAAGCATTTTCGGTCTGAATCCGTTTTATTCCGGGTCGTTTCTCTCTCCGGAGAAACTTTCCAACGACTGGTATGATATTTCCTGTACAATTAATTCAGAGCGGTTCTACCCCCTGATACCAGCTGTAACGGCTTCATATGCAGCGCCGTATACCGGCTCCCGCCATGCGGATATTCTCCTTGAAGGGGTCGGCGTCTCTGTTGTGAAGCTGCAAGGCGATGTGCGTTATCACATCACCCGTCTGGCATTCGCCGGAGTATATGTCTGGAAGTCTTTCCTTGCCGGGAGATCATACCCGTCCTGGAGTACCGGCATAACGGCATCGGTAGAATTCTGACTGCAACATCCGTACAGGAACACTTTGTGGGCAAAGCGTGATTGGGCAGATATGGGAAAGCGAGACCGGGTAAAATCCTTTCAGGGCAGCTCCAATACCGCCTGCATGGTTATTCTTAACCCGTTACTGACAATATATCGAGAATTATAGGGTTGCAGCGTGCAGTTTCCGGGGTTATGAAAGCGATCAATATTATATGTACCGATTTCTTTTCTTGAAAAAACCAACAAAATCCATACTATGATTTTATACGGACTTTAGCGTTCAGCATGTGTACGTATGTGTCGATCAGGTAGTAGAGCGCATAGTCCGCCGGCAGAATAACCGGTGCAGTTCAGTCGCGGGCGGAAGAGTAGTGTATGATAAAGTACTTGCGTAATTTAAATTTACATTTATATTTGTCGGTGATATAATAGAAAAAAATGTGTAAGACAAATATAAAATGATGATGGTCATCCGGAGGTATTCATGATTTCGATGCAGCAACTTGAGGAACTCGAGAGCAGGGTTATTAAGGCGCTACAGCTCATCAGCGATCTGCGGGCGGACAATTCCCGTCTTGAGACAGACAATGAAACATTAAAGTCTGAAGCGGAAGAGGCCAAGCTGTCGCTGGAAGAAAAAGAACAGGAACTTGTAAAACTGCAAAAGGATCTTGATGATACGACCAGAGAGCTTCAAGAGCTGCGGTCCAAGGAGGATCAGCTTGAAAGACGCATAATTGCGCTCCTCGGCAAGATGGATGTGCTGCAGGGTGCTACGCGCGGTGGACAGCAGCCGGCTGCTGCTGAGGAAAGGGAGCCAGTAAGGGAACAGGAAGAGCCGCGTGAAGAGCCTGAAGAGGATAACGAGGTGGCTGTTGAAGAGCCGGAAGAGATGGAAGAGTCCGATGACGTTGTGATTGTTGATGAGGAACCGGAGGACGTTGTTGTTGAGGATGTCGAGGCGCCTGCCGAAACGGATACCGATGATATTATCATCATAGAGGATGAGGAAGAAGAGGAGCCGGAAGAGGACTACGAAGAAGAGGAAGAGGAATTTTCCGAAGATGATGAGGATATTCTCATCGAAGAAGAGGACGAGGAAGCCGACATCGAGGAAGAGACCATCGACCTGGACGAGGAAGAGGAAGAAACCGCTGAAGAGAGCGATGACGAGATAATACTTCTTGATGACGAAGATGAAGACGAAATAATCCTTGATGAAGACGATGAATCGATCATCATCGATGAGGAATCGGATGAGGACGTGATCGATGACTCGGACGATGATGATTTCATAATTGTTGAAGAGGACGAAAAATAGGAGATCTGTATAATCAGATGGGGGACTCGTCAAAAGTACAGGTAACGATATTCGGAAACCAGTATAACATTCAGGGGGATGCGTCCCCCGAATATATCAAAAAACTTGCTGCATATGTAGACAGAAAGATGGAGGAGATTGAACAATCGATGACATCTCCCAATCTTGTTCAAATAGCCATTCTTGCAGCACTGAACATTGCCGATGAGTATCATCAACTGAAACGCATCGATTCGTCTGTTGAAGAGGACATAACAAAACGCGCAACCGCACTGATATCAATGCTTGAAGAAGGATTGATTGGCGATGTTCTTGAAGCTAAACAGATCTTTATCGGGAAAAAAAACGGGAATGTGCTTAAATATCCGTAATACTTTACATTTTCCCATGTTGTTACGCACTGTCTGTGAAGACGGGAAAAGCCTTCCTCGGCATATTGCGTGTACTCATATGATATACAGCAGCATTGAATAATCGTGTCTATAAAACATGTAACCGGGTAGCTATATGGAATTAAGCGAACTTGTCAAGAAACAGGAAGCGATCAACAGACAGATAAGCAGTGTCGGTGACGGTACCGTTAAAACAGACGATGGTGAAGAAGTTAATGAGGGCGAGATCGTACAGCTGGTCACGTTTATGCTTGATGATGTGGATTACGGTGTCGACATCCTGTCGGTCCATGAAATACTCCGGATACCGCAAATAACACGCCTCCCGAACACGCCACAGTTTATCAAAGGTGTCATCAATCTCCGGGGCAACGTGATCCCTGTTGTGGATATACGTTCACGTTTTGGATTTGCTCCAAAAAAACTGACCGATCTTTCCCGTATTATCGTAATCGAGGCTGAAAACAAGCAGATAGGACTGCTGGTTGACAACGTTTCTTCGGTGATCAGGTTAAAGGACACAAATGTGGATCCTCCGTCGGAATTCATTGAGGGCATATCCGAGGAGTTCATTACGGGAGTCGGGCGTTTAAAAGACAAACTGGTTGTCATACTTAATCTGAAGAATGTCCTCTATACAGACAAGGAAATTGAAGACCGGAAAACACTGGCGGCCCTTCGCGCCTGATTAAAGTTGCGTGTCAGTGCCGAATGTCCGGTGAGAGGCATGACCGAGTTCAATCGTAGCTTGTATCATGAAGAGATAATGGAGACAAATAATGGCTTTTTCATTGGGTGAATATCAGGATATCTTTCTTGAAGAGGCTGATGACCAGCTTCAGGAGCTGAACAAGAACCTCCTGGATATGGAGCAGAATCCTGATGACGAGGATACCATAAATAATATTTTCCGCGCCGCTCATTCCTTGAAGAGTTCAGCGGCATTTGTCGGTCTGAACGACCTTTCCGAGCTCGCCCACAAAATGGAGAACCTCCTGCAGGGTGTCCGTGACAAAACGATGCACATAACGCCAGAAATAATCGATCTTCTCTTCAAGTGTTTTGACTACATAAATTCCGTTATTGACCGTGTATCAAAGGGTGAAAAACCGGATATTGATCTCTCTGAAATAATTCAAGAGATAACCGACGCACAGGCCGAATCAGGAGAGGAAACTCCGGCCGTATCGCCGGGAATATCCGGCACTCCCGTAAAGTCGGAAGACACACACCTTGAAAAGGTTGTCTTTACTGCCAATGAAAAACGTCATCTCAAGCGGGGGCTCGACGAGGGCCTTGTGTGCTTTGAACTCGCAATTTTTATCGAACCCGACGCGCCGATGAAATGGGTCAAGGCGCAGCTTATATTGAATAATCTCAAGAATATTTCACAGATAGTCAAGACGGTACCGGACGAGGAAAATCTTACGGACGAGGCTATCAGAAACCTCCTCCGTGTTATCATACTGACCGATGAAGAGATAACTGATGTCAGAAGCGCATGCGATGTCGATCTTGTGACACGGATAGATCTCCTGCAAATAAGCCTTGAAAGGAAGGATAACAAATACGTTATACGATATGGAGAACGGGAGACCCTTTCCGAAATTCGCGAATTGTACGCAGACGAGACTGGCAAAGCGGACGAACCGGATGGCATGGCTGCCGACGGTGGTGATGATACCGGTGCCGAGCCTGATTCCGAAATAGTCGAGTATTCCGGAGAGGAAAGCGGAGTCACCCTTCAGAAGGGAGGACGTCGTGAAATCGGCGCTCATGCGGGATCGCCTTCGCTTCGGACAGTCAAGGTTTCAGTCGACAAGCTGGATGACCTGCTCAACAACGTCGGAGAGCTTGTCATTGCCAACTCCGGATTCTTCCGTATGTATGAGGACCTGAAAAAGCTCAAGCTTGGGAAGAAGATAGGAAACGATTTCAAGAACCGTATCGAAACCATGGCGCGAATTGCCAAGGACCTGCAAAGCGGCATCATGAAGACGAGGATGGTGCCGATCGGTCAGGTCTTTTCACGATTTCACCGCCTGACCCGCGATTTGTCCAAGGAAACCGGCAAGAGCGTCCAGCTGATAACCAAGGGAGAGGATACCGAGCTTGACAAGAAGGTTATCGATGTCATCGGCGAGCCGTTGATGCACATGGTCCGGAACAGTGTCGACCATGCTATCGAGACTATCGAGGAACGGGCGCGCCTCAAGAAGAACGAGACGGGGTCCATTACGCTCAGCGCGCATCAGGGCGGCAATCAGATCTTTGTTGAAGTTATAGATGACGGAAAGGGTCTCGATGTAGAGCAGATAAAGGTGAAGGCGCTCGAGCGAGGACTCGCCACATCCGATCAGCTTGCCGCAATGGAAGATGTTGAGATATACAATTTCATCTTTCATCCGGGTTTCTCAACGGCAAGATCGGTTACCGATGTGTCCGGCCGCGGTGTCGGAATGAATGTTGTAAAGGAAGTCGTTGAAGAGATGGGCGGAAGTATTAGTATCGAAAGCGAACGCGGAATGGGAACACGGTTCATCATGGCCTTTCCGCTGACGCTGGCGATTATTCCCGCGATCATGGTCAAGGTAGCAACCGAAACATATGCGATACCGCTGACTGATGTAATCGAAACGGTCAATATAGACAAAAAGGACATTACCACAATCGAGGGGCACGAGGTCATCAACCTTCGCGGTGAAATACTCTCGCTTGTCAGGCTGAACAGCTTTGTCGGTATACGCAGCCGCATCGTCAACGAAGATGACATACCGGTCGTCGTTGTCGGATACAGCAGCAGGAAGATCGGGCTCATCGTTGACGAACTTGAAGGAAAGCTTGAGATCGTTATCAAGTCGCTGGAGACCAACTACAAAACAGTGGAAGGCCTCGCCGGGGCATCAATCCTCGGTGACGGAAGCATAGCCCTCATCCTGGACGTTGCCTCGATGATCAACAAGGTCATTTCCGAACAGGAGCGTCTGTCGCATGAAGAGAAACTCGAATTGATCAGGAAACAAGAAGAGGAGTTCGATGCAGTTGAGGAGGAGAACCGCCAGTATGCCGAACTGACCAGCGCGCAGGAAGAGATGGAAGAAGCCGGCATGGATCTCTCCGATTATGCGACAGACGGAGAAAGTACTGACAGCATTTACCGTTTGAAGGAAACAGATACCGAGAGTGATGAGACAGCTTCACTGCCTGAAGACGAAAGAGCGGAGGACGTCTATAAAAAGGGAGAGGAAGCAGTACCGCCGGTGACAGATGAAGAACCAGAACCGGAGAAGCAAAATGGATACGGAACGAAGGCGCCTCATACCGACGTAAAGCAGCCGGCAGAAGCCGCTCAGGATGAACAGCCGGCAGAAGCCGCTCAGGATGAACAGCCGACAGAAGCCGTTGACGATGCGTCGGATGAATACGATGATCAGATTGATCCGCTCATGGATGACGATTATGAAATGATTGAAGATACAGCCGGGCATGCCGCCGAGGACATTACCGACCAGCTTCGTCCGGTTGATGCAGAAAAGAAAGAACCGGAAGAAGAAGATAAAGAAACCGATTCCCGCGTGCATGAGGCACTCAGCACGTTCAAGCAGGAGCTGCAAAAGAACATCCGCTCGTCGATGAATAATACTGATCCCGAAGGCCATATCAGGAAGGTGCTGAAACTGAAGGAGTCAGACCTTGACAAGGTGAAGCTGCTGGCGAATGTGGGTGTCACCCAGGCGGCCGATTCACTTTCCAAGATAATCGGCACGCGGATAGACATGGCAATACCGGATGTCCGTCTGCTGCCTGTCAGTAAGGTAGCGACAACGGTCGGTAATGCCGACGAGATCTTTCTTTCGGTAAGCATGGGTCTGGTCGGCGATGTAAACGGCGATGTACTGTTTAGTATTCCGGAGTCGTCGGGATTACACCTTATCGATGATCTTTATAATCTGGAAAGCGGCGAGACACAGGAAATTAACGAGGACGGAATTTCGGCACTGAAGGAAATAACTAACATAGTTGGATCATCCGTCATTAACGCCATATCGGAGCGTACGGGCCTTTCGATACTCACAAAGGTTCCTGAATTTGAGCACGGCATAATAGGAAAGATTGTACAGTCAGTATTTAGCAGTTATAACATAAAGAAAGATTATGCCCTGACAATGGATACGGAGTTCTATTACGAGGATGACAGGGTTATGGGACATCTGCTGGTCATTCCGAGAACATCGTCTCTTAGGCGGCTTATCGATAACCTGAGGGATAATGGATAAGAAAATACGGGTTCTTGTCGTTGATGACTCCGCACTCGTACGACGGATAATTACCGACGCGCTTGAAAAAGACCCGGAGATCGAAGTAATCGGTACTGCAAATAACGGCAAGACGGCTGTTTTCAAGAGCTTTGTGCTGTATCCCGATGTCATAACGATGGACATCGAGATGCCTATCATGAACGGACTCGACGCGTTACGCGAGATAATGGAAACGAACGCGAAGCCAGTTATCATGCTCAGCTCGCTTACCCAGCACGGCGCCGAAGCGACATTCAAGGCGCTTGAGTACGGTGCGGTAGATTTTGTACCAAAACCCCAGGCTATGCTCTCCATGTCCGTAGAAGAAATTGCCTCTCTGCTGGTCTCAAAGGTAAAAGCTGTCGCAAAATCGGAAATCAATTACCGCGCCAAGGACCTCAGCCACAAGGTAATCCTCAAGGAAAACATGCCCCGGCACCTAACGACTGCCGAGAGGGAAGCGGCCAGGCCCATACCCAAAGAGGTAAAGATTGCCGGACACAGGTCGATCGTTTGTATCGGCACGTCAACCGGCGGACCATCGGCCCTCATGCGTGTGTTTCAGTCATTTCCAGGGGATTTCACGCTTCCGGTACTCGTCGTACAGCATATGCCCGAGGGCTTTACGAAGGCGTTTGCCGAACGCCTCAACAGCTTTTCGGCACTCAATGTAAAAGAGGCCGAGGACGGCGACAAAATTGAAAAGGGATGTGCATATATCGCGCCGGGTCATTCACACATGGTGCTGGAAAAACGTATGGGGCAGGACTATGTATCGCTGCACAAGGGGGAAAAGGTCTCCGGTCATAGACCGTCAATCGACGAGCTTTTCCTCTCGGTTAATCGGTATTATTCTTCAGAGGTTATTGCTGTTATAATGACGGGAATGGGTCGTGACGGCGCATCAGGAATAACGGCAATCGGAAAAAGTGGAGGATATACTATCGCTCAGGACGAGTCTACATCAGTTGTGTTCGGCATGAACCGCGTTGCCATAGAATTGGGCGCCATAAAAAATATCGTACCCCTCGAGGAAATAACCAAAAAAATTGTTGAACATATCTAATCACTATTATACTTTCGTCATGGATTATAATTTTGAATAATGGTTGATGCTCTAAATCGTTTGGTTTTTGTGTGTTGAGACAATATTAATGGAGATTACTAATGGCAAGGATTCTGGTTGTTGATGACGCAAAGTTTATGAGGACCCTTGTAAAGGATGCGTTAAGTCCCAAAGGTCATGAAATAATCGGTGAAGCAGAAAACGGCAATATTGCTATAGAAATGTATAAAAAATTTAAACCCGATCTCGTCACAATGGATATTACGATGCGTGAAAAGGACGGAATAGAGGCAGCAGAAGAGATCTTGAAACTTGACAGCAACGCGAAGATCATTATGGTAACCGCGCTTGGCCAGGAAAATCTTCTTACAAAAGCGATCAAGCTTGGAGTAAAGGATTTCGTCGTAAAACCGTTTCCTCCAGAAAGACTGCAAAAAGCTGCCGAAAAGGCGCTGAACAGCTGAAGCCGAATGTAATTATACAGCATTCTGATTCTATAATTAACCGGCACCGCCGGTTAATTCTTTTTTATCCTCCCGGTATGGTATGAACTTACAGGAAAATCCACATAACGTTGAAGAAGAGCAGCAGTCCGAAAAGTATGTGTTGCATATAGACAACTTTGACGGACCTCTGGATCTGTTATGGAACCTTATCCGCAGATCAAAGATTGATATTGTGGACGTATCCATTTCCCAGATTACGGAGCAATATATCGATTATCTCAAGTCGATGGAAAAGCAGAATGTCGCGGTGGCTGCCGAATTCATTACAATGGCCTCGGAACTCCTGTATTACAAGTCCCGCGCGCTTATACCGTCCAGCGAAATCGAGGACGAGTTTTTCATACCGCCCCTTCCGCAGGAGCTTATAGAAAAACTTCTCGAATTCAAACGGCACCAGCTCACCGCGCGGAAGATGCGTGATCTGTACGAAAAGCAGTCAGAGAGCTTCAGCAGGGAAAACGATTTCGCAAGCGCGGCAACCGACAGCGAGTATACCACGATGTCCCTCTTTGATCTGCTCAATGCGTTTGTGGACGTTATGAGTTCGTCGCAGAAGGTTGAGCAGCGCGAAATTGTTTTCGACGAGATCCTCGTTAGCGACAGGATCGATTTTATTGTTTCCGCGCTGCGGACCAAAGAGCAGATATCTTTCAAGCAGCTCTTTCATACGGTACCGTCCACTCATGAGATTGTGGCGACATTCCTCGCGTGTCTCGAACTGGCCAAGGGGCAGAGAATTAAAATAATGCAGCATTCGGTTTTCTCAACGATACATCTATTTCGCAATTTCGATCCAGAATCCTACCAGACGGATAATGATCCGCTGGAACTGTCACACGAGTAAGCCGCAATAATCCGGATTAATAAAAATAAGAATAAAGGGAATCTCTAATGGTTAAAGTTTGTACCCGAAAACTTCGAAGTCCCGATTCATGAAATATTTTAATGGAATAGGGATATTGTGGATTACAACCACATAATCATGTCTCAATGTAATTTTTTGAAGTTCCCTAAAATTAATTTGTAATTAATACCGTCCCTTTTAATAGTGCATACACGCTGAGCGGACCTGCTGCAGAAAAATGCAATCATTCTCAATAATGAAGCGGTGTCGGTCGACAATAGAGTCAGCCGATCACCATGTGATTAAACACAATTATGGAAGAGAACAAAAACAATCCACACATTGACGATCTTGATGCTGTACAGTCAGAAAAGGATCATGTTTCCGACGATGACGTAAGCGATGACGTGGCGCCGGGCGCCGAACAGAACCTTCATGCGGTGTTTGAAGCGCTATTATTTCTTTCTAACGAACCGCTATCTATTAACTATTTTACTAAAAATTTTAATATAGATAAGACGGATGCAAAAATTGTGCTCGACTCGCTTGTTGACGAATATGAGGAGCGCGACGGCGGTATCAAGCTTGCGGAAATATCCAATGGGTATCAGTTTGTCACAAATCCCGACTACGCGCGGCAGATTCGCAGAATCATGGGTTTTAAACGGAAGGACCCGCTTACACGGGGCATGCTTGAAACACTTTCCATTATTTCATACAAACAGCCCGTTATCCTTGCTGAGATCGAGGAGCTGCGCGGAGTTTCTTCACGGATGATGGTAGCGAACCTCATGAAGCGCAATCTTATAAAGCCTGTTGGAAGAAAGGAACTACCGGGACGGCCGCTTGCGTACGGTACGACTGATGAGTTTCTACGCGTCTTCGGTCTGAACAAGTTGTCGGATCTGCCGAAGCTTTCGGAAATAAAGGAATTTTCATATGCCTCTGATGACTCACGGGAGAAAAGTGAATGATGAGCGGTTATGTGATTGCCGTTGACGGACCGGCCGGGTCAGGTAAGAGTACGGTCTGCCGGCATGTTGCGCTAAAACGGGGTATTTCGTACGTGGATTCCGGCGCTCTTTACCGTGCGGTAACGCTGTACCTTATTGAACAGTACGGCAATGTTCAACATGCAGACTATTCATCTTCGATCGGCTCCATACAGCTTGAGCAGCGTTTTAACAGCGACACGACAGTAACGACATTTCTCAACGGGAGGGATGTGTCAGCACAGATACGGACGGAAGAGGTGCTGTCGCAGATTAACGAGGTATCGTCACGCGAGGATGTGCGCGGCATGGTATGTGCGCAGCTTCGGTCCTGGCGTACTGAAAAGTCGCTGATAATGGACGGCCGTGACATCGGGTCCGTTGTATTTCCGGACGCCGCGGTGAAGGTATACCTTGACGCGTCTGTTGATGTGCGCGCAGCCAGGCGTTATGACGAATATGTGGCTGCCGGAAAAAATGTTGACTTAAAAAGTATTAAAAATCAGATTATACACCGTGACAATCAGGACAGACTTCGTGACCACGGAGCTCTCGTTCAGAGCCCGGACGCAACACATATAGATACGTCCGACATGAGCATCGATGAGGTTGTCGCGGTGATCAACGCTATTGCTGACAGTAAATTAAATACAAGAAACGGGAAATCGGATAAGATGATGGAAAATGTTGATAATATCTTCGAAGATAACGTGTCTATGGACGAACTTATGGGTGAGTCTATTGATCCGTCATCTGGAGAGGTAATTAATGGAGAGGTCGTCTCCGCTGACAATGATTTTGTGTACGTAAATGTCGGGGGCAAAACAGAGGGCCGGGTACCGGCTTCAGATTTTGATACTCTTCCAGCTGCTGGCGACGTTGTAAACGTTTTTGTTACCAAGAAACGTACGGTCGAAGGTATGTATCAACTCTCGCACAAGCTTGCCGAAACAATAGTGCAGTGGGCAAGGTTTGCGGAATGGTATACCGAAGAAAACAATGTCGTAAAAGGCCGTGTTGTGTCCATTAAACAGAACGGAGCGATTGTAGACTTCGGTATATACAAGGGATTTGTCCCCAAGAACCTCGCCGCGGACATCCGGTTCAAGGACGCGGTGAATACTGATACCGAATACGAGTTCAAGATCGTCAAGGTTGACGAGAAGAAGAAATCTGTTATCCTTTCGCGCAGAGACTATCTCGACGAGATACGAAGTGTTGCGTGGAACCGTATAGTAGAAAATTACGGCGAGGGAGATACGATTACCGGCACCGTGACCAGACTTGTCGAGTTTGGCGCATTTGTTGACCTGGGCGGTTTTGAGGCGCTTCTGCATAAGAATGATATCTCCTGGCGGAAGGTGTATACCCGTAAGGACTATATAAAGAAGGGCGACACGAAGGAGTTCAAGATCCTTGCGGTAAATAATGAAGAAAAGAAGATTTCTCTTGGCCTGAAGCAGATGCGGGAAGACCCGTGGAAGAGCGCCGCTGAACGCTATGTGAAAGGCGGGGAATACGACGGTACCATTTCCGGCACATCCAACTTTGGGGTCTTTGTGGAGCTTGAGGAAGGAGTTGAGGGGCTTGTTCCCGCCGAAGAAACCGTTTGGGCAAAGAAAGCACCCAATCCGAAATCACTGTTCAGGAAGGGCGACAAGACCCGCGTCAGAGTGCTGGCGATAAATCCGGAAGAGAAGACACTTTCACTCAGCATAAAACAGACACAGGACAATCCGTGGCATACACTGCAGGACCGATTTCCGGTTGGATCGGTAGCAACCGGAAAAATCAAGAATATCGTTGAATACGGCATGTTCGTTGAACTGGAAGACAAGGTCGACGCGTTCATACATGTTTCCGACATAACGTGGGATGATTCCGTGAAGA
>CAZAHA010000030.1:0-18245 GCA_964484915.1 uncultured Leptospirales bacterium | reverse complement strand
AACCGCATTTGTGAGATCATGATAAACGGCAGATACACTTCCTCGGTTTCATCGTTCGCGATGGCCGCCGCAGCACAGGCTACGGTGGCACCGCCAGACGTCTGCTGAAACGGCAGCGCCGCGGTCCACGGAATTTCCGGGAGCGACCGCGGTATGAAGTGGCCAGTACTGTATCTCTCCCGCATTCCCACCGCAGCGGGCTTCATACACTACCGAAGACAGGGAGATACAGAAGATGAGACGACCACTCGTACACGAATTCGCATCACGCCTTTCCTATGAAATCAGGGAAATAGTCCCCGCGGCAAGGAGCCTGGGCATACCCGTTCTGTGGGAGAACATCGGCGATCCCATCCAGAAGGGCGAGCCGTTTCCCGCCTGGATGAAGGAAATCGTTGCCGGTCTTGTCCTTCAGGACAGCACATACGCCTATTCCGACACACAGGGACTCGAGACCGCACGCGAGTGCATCGCACGAAAAACCAACGGCAGGGGCGGCTGTACGGTACGCTCAGACGATATCCTCTTCTTTAACGGACTTGGCGATGCGGTAACCACGGTATTTGGCCTGCTCAGCAGTACGGCGCGTGTACTTGGGCCCTCGCCGGCCTATTCGTCCCACTCCTCTGCGGAGGCCGTTCATTCCGGAGACAGACATCTAACGTATACGCTTGATCCGGCAAACGGATGGCGCATCGATCCGGAGGAGATTGAGTATACAGTAAAAACCAACGACTCGGTATCCGGTATACTTGTGATCAATCCCGACAACCCCACGGGCGCGGTACATTCGCGGGAGACGCTTGAACATGTTGTGGACATAGCGTCCCGTTATGGCCTCTTTCTCATCTTCGATGAGACGTACGGCAATATCGTCTATAACGGTGCAGCGCCTGTCTTTCTGAGCGAGGTTATTGGAGACGTTCCGGGAATCAGCATGCGCAGCATCTCAAAGGAGTATCCCTGGCCGGGCGGGCGATGCGGCTGGATAGAAGTCTACAACAGCGGAATGAACGCCGATTTTGCCGCCTATATCGAGAGTCTGCATGCGGCCAAGCGGCTTGAGGTCTGCTCCACGACGCTGCCGCAGCTTTCCATACCGTATATCATGGATGACGAACGCTATACGCTTCATCTCCAGGAACGGGCAGACCGCTTTGGCCGCCGCGCCAGGGAGGTGTACCGTATGCTGCATGGTATAGACGGAATCCGCGTTACCCTGCCGCAGGGCGCGCTGTACTTTACCGTACTCTTTGAGGACGGGGCCCTCAACGGTAATCAGCGTCTGCCGGCGGGATCAGGCAAAAGCAGGGAGGTGATCGAGAGATTAACGGCTGCTGCACCGCTTGACAAGCGTTTCGTCTACTATCTCCTTGCCGGTACGGGAATCTGTGTGGTCCCCCTTTCGGGATTCTGCAGCACGCTGTACGGCTTCAGAATGACACTGCTCGAACACGATGATGACAGGCGCCGTGAGATATGTACACGGCTTGCCGAAGCTGTACAGGCATATCTCAGAAGTTGAATATTCCAGGACGGCTGTGGTATAGGCTGTTCGTCTCCTGTAACGAAAAAACCCCTGAAAGATTCAGGGGTTAAAACTACATGGGGTATTGGGCGATGACGGGATCGAACCGCCGACCCACTGCTTGTAAGGCAGTTGCTCTCCCAGCTGAGCTAATCGCCCGGATGTGTGGTTATTTTGGTGTTCTTGCTGGATTTGAACATTACGTTAAAGCCGGCTTCAACGTCAATGGTTTTTTGCGCTATGGGCGAAAAAACCTGACGGCGTTTCTTCTCGGCAAGGTAAAACGTTCCAAACCCGCGCAGGTCCACACGTTCGCCGCCCGATACGGTTTCCAGGACTGATTCCAGAAACGCGTTGACGACGGATGTAACATCCTTCTTGGGAATGTCCGTCTTAAGGTATACCATGTCGATAAGTTCCCGCTTGGTCACGCCGTCCTCACAGCCTTTGTCAGGAAAGTGCTGAGTTGACTTTCTGTGCCATGCGTGACTTGAGACGCGCCGCTTTCTTCCAGTGGATAATGTTTTTCTGGGCGTTCTTGTCGAGGATGCTTGCAAACGTATCGTGAAGCTTCTTGATCTCTTCGGAGTTCTTCTCGCCCTTTACACTGACAAGCTTGATGAGTTTCTTCGATGCCGTACGCATCTTGGACTTGTCAATCACATTGCGCACCCGGCGGCGTTCGTTTTGTCTGATTCTCTTACGAGTGGAATTGTTATTCGCCAATGTTTCAACCTTCTATTTAGTATAGATGCAGCCGATTTCCGGTTTGCCGGAAAACCGCTCACGTCAATCCGTTGTACCCCGGCCAGCCGTTGATGCAACGTATCTTGACGATTGTGAGAACGATGATTGTTGAGGCAATGCTGTTGTCAATAAAAAAAGTGTCCGCTACGGGGAAAGCAGCCGTTTGAACAGGTCAGTCGGATAGAAATAGGTATGGGTTACGACATCACCGTCAGAACGCGATCGTATCAGCAGAACGGTCGTTTCGGGACCGGAATACGAATGGGTCAAAGACGTATCGGTCTTCTTGATGACGGGGGTGCCAAACTGCTTCGAAAGGCGGCCGGTCTGGTCGTCGAACAGGTCATCAGTGTCCGACCGTTTTCGGAACGACACCGCACAGAGCCTCCCCCGGTAAAAAAGGAAATCGCTGTATGGTTCCCTGTTTGTGGTTTTGTACAGCTCGACCCGCCCGGAAGCATTTTCGTCTATGTTCAGAATATAGGACAGGATATAGTTGTCCTGATCAGCAAGCTTTTCGGAAGGAACCGGTTCAATCTCCCGCGTATGTTCACGTATTCGCTTCTTGACGGCTGTGCCGTCTTCATTCCAACGGCAGAAGGAAGACGCCGCAGAAAGAGGATTTTCCCTGCAGCTTGCAGGTGGCGAATACGCAAGAAACATCAGCACAGCTGATATGAACAGCGCACGCGATACTAATCTTCTTTTCATGAATTCCGTTCCGTTATTGTGTTTGATGCATTGGTAAAAAGATGTATCCATAGGGAATGATTTGTCAAGTCAAGATGTCGGTGTTTCCTGTTTTTACGGCCAGCCAGGATGATGATTGCTGTTGACATATTATCGGACCGGCTGTACGTTTGCCACAGGACGTGACGGTAATTCTCTTGTCCCGGATGAAAACTTCAACTGTAATGGTGGATACCATGATCGATTCCAAGCTGCTCAATATGTTGGCCTGTCCCTACTGCCGCGGCAATGTCGAGTATGACACAAAAGAAGCAGTTATAACCTGTCAGGAGTGCGGTCTCGTCTACCCGGTTGTCGACAAGATACCGGTCATGATTATCGAAAAGGCCGTAAATTACAAAGAAAAGAAGGACGCGGGAGAACTGCAGCTGTAAAGCCATGGAGAACTTTCCGCACGCCGAAAATACCCCGGGATTTGTGAAGTCCCCTTGACAAAAAACGGGCACTTCTCATCTATTATTACGGACGTTCAGTACGTCTGGCCGGACAACCATTGAATTTCAACCACAGGTGGATCACATGAGCAAGTTCAGGGAGATACATAAAAAGATAATAAAATGGGTGAGCTACGGCTTTTTTATGCTGTTGGCGCTGCTTCTTATCATAACGTTCGGTGTGCCGAGTATAACCGAAAATATGACCCAGAACCAGTCGACGCTTGCTGTCGTCAACGGGGAATCCGTGTCACGGTATGATTTTACCCATTTTTTGAATACAGACAGCCGTTTCGCGGAAAGGGCAAACGACATCAACGCGAACGAGAACATGAGGCAGTATGCGATTTCGCAGTTCATTCGCAGGGTTTTGAACATTCAGTATGCCGAAAAAATGGGCATTACCGCACCACGCAGAAGGGTCCTGTCGTATATAAAGAGTATTCCGTTTTTCAGGACAGAGGAGGATAACACATTCTCGTCTGAACGGATGGATACCTATCTGAAACACTTCAACATGTCATTTGACCAGTTTTACGACAAAATCAGCGAGGTTATCGTATTAAGCGAACTCAACAACCTGATCATCCTTGGGGCCGGCACGTCGCCGGACGAAATTCTCCTGCAAAAGACGGTCTCATCATCCTCCGTGCAGGTCGAGTACGCGTTTCTTTCTGATGAAGAGATAAAAAACAGATATACGGACGAGGTTTCTGTTTCCGACGAAGAGGGTGATGCCCTCCTGAAAGAATATCAGAAGGATGAGGAAAGCGAGCTGCTGAAGTCGCGCTCTTCCGTGCGTACCGAGCTGGAACGCGAAAAACTTGGGGTAATCAAGCACCGTATGGCCGGAGAGTTGTCATCGTCATCGTCGCTTGAGGAGGCGCTGTCCGTTCTTGAAGTTGAACCACTCATGTCAAAGTCGTTCAGCATAGGTGATCCTGTCTATGCAGATACGGAAAACTCACCCATGCTCCATGAGCTCTATTCTGATCAGGCGTTCTATGAGGACTGTCTCAGTACAGAACCGGGAACGCTTGCTGAGCCTGTTGTCGGCCGTGACGGCCTGTATGCGTATACCGTCAGAACAAGAAACATAACCGTCCCGGATCGTGGCGATATTACCGATATGGACAAGGGAAGGGCGCTCAACGAGTCGTTCGAGATCATGGGAGATCTCCTTCTTGATTCATTTTACGATAATTCGAAGGTTGAAAGAAAATACAGGGAAGAGTAGGCGTTGCGGTCGAGCATTGACCGGATTGGTAGTGTATGCCAAAACCTGCCCGGCCGTAAAAAATTCCCTTTACAAAATAATTTTCATACCATTGAATGTGCCGGTGCGCTCTCCGTCTTGCAAGCGGAATGTGCCGATCATGTTTGATGGAACTAAATCTCAGGCTGGAATGTTATGAATATAAATGCTGAATACGTTAATCCGTTCCTGGAGGCGGCAAGCGCCGTGTTCAAATCAGTTATGAACGTAGACTTACGACGCGGCAAGATGATCATCAAGGAAAATCCGGAACCGTCCCACGACGTCGCCATTATTATTGGCATAACCGGCGCGATCAACGGTGAGGTTGTGTACAGTATGGGGTATCAGATGGTAACCAAGATTGCCGAGATACTCGCTCCGGGCATGACGGAAGAGCAGATACTCGCGGAATACAAGGATATCGTCGGCGAGCTTGCCAACATGATAACCGGAAATGCGATGAACCTTTTTGCATACTCAGGAAAATCCATCGATATCACCACCCCGACGGTTGTCAATGGAAAGGATTTTACGATTACGCTTGTACAGCAGACAACGCTGGGAATAAACCTGTACAGCCCGATGGGTCAGCTGGAAATGAATGTGGCGCTGAAATAGGCTGTGTAACCCAAATGGCCGCTGTCCGCAGGCCGTTACAGCCGCTTGTACCGCCATTTTTTCCCCTTTCGGTCCAGGTATTCAGTGAAGTCCGCTTCCGTATTGAACATCTCGGTATAGTAATCCTCCTCGCCCTCATATTCACAATACTCGTCCTCCGCGGGATAGTCACGGCATATCTTCGGCCGATTTTCATAGTATCCGCACCGGTTGTCGGACTGTACGTGTTCGCACGGAGATTCGAACTTAACATACCAGCCGCCGCTGTTGTCTATGAAGACCGAGACGTTTCGGTGCAAAAGGTACCACCGTATGTTGTCGTAGTCCTTCTTGCCGGTTGGTTTGTCGATTTCCAATGCGACATGGCTGCAGCACCGGGCGTCGCACTCTCCGCATGGCGGTTGATATGAACTCATATAGCTACTCCGTTGTCGTTGGGTTCCGTCAGTAAAAATGAGTGGACAGTATAATTACCTGATGTATCCAAAAATAACTGCCGCTTTTTGTCAAAGATATTGCATGGATTGGTATGGAAACAGATAAAGTGGAAATGATAGAGGCGTACTGGCTTCTTCTCTACGATGATGAATGTCCGCTGTGCAGCCGTTTTGCATCCTGGATACGACGGCTCGATCCGCATAACATAATCAGGACTGTTCCTCTTCAGACATACGCTCTTCAGGCTGACTATCCCGGCCGTGAACAGCTTGAAACGGATGTGCACATGCTGGGCAGGAACGGGGAAATCCTCGTCGGAGGTGAGGTTGTCCGCAAGATTGTGGAGATCATTCCCGCCATGCGTCCGTTCCGCTGGATGATGGAGGGTGAAACAGGCAAAAAGGCGGCCCGCTTTGCATACCTGACCATGAAGCGGTTCCGTGACTGTCCCGGCTGTGGGAAACGGCGGAGAAGGTAACACTATAGTATGAAGCTTCTTATACTTTGCTCGGATTCCGGAACAGAGTCGATGATTATACCCGTTTTTTCCGGAGATGAAGCCATGATACTGTTAGCAGGTGACGGGCAGGACTCTACGGATATCTCCCGTTTTGATGCCGTCATCATCTGCGGCGATTATACGGTATGTTTGCCGTATATGCCGAACATGCTAAGCGTTGACCCGCCGTTTATCCTCCTGTCCGGTACTCTGAGCTATTCTCTCCTCGTACAGTTTATCAACGATGGCGGAACCGCTCATATTCCGCTTCCGGCGTCGCGTGGTTTTATCCGTTCCGGGATCAGGCGGATCATTGCCGATCAGCATGTGCGGACCCGGGATATTCGTACAATTACCGACCCCGTTACGGGTACGTCTATCCGCACGGATATTTCCGATTTCCTTGCCCAGTTCAGGCTGTACTGCCGGTCTGCTGTGCACCACAACCGTCTTGTTGCCCGCCTGCACAGGAGGGACGCGGGAAAACGGGCCTGTCTGACTACTGATACGAACGACGCTTTGACCAGCCCGTATAGCTTGAAGGAACTGGAGACGGCACTGCTCTCCGGCGAATTCCAGCTGTTCTATCAGCCGGTTGTTGACCTGCAGGACGATAACCAGCTTGCCGGATTTGAGGCGCTGGTCAGATGGATCAAGCCCGACGGTACAATCATCGGACCGGACGAATTCATACCGGTGATGGAGCAGAAGGACCTCATCTTACAGTTGTCGGACTCCATACTCGATCAGTCGTTGATGACGCTCGGAAGATGGAACCGGCGCTTCAAATCGGATGTGCCTCTCCGCGTCAATGTGAATCTTTCTGCACGGCTGTTCGCGAACGACACCATAGCGGATACGGTTATCCGAAAGGCGCACCGTTACGGGATCAAGCCTGAACAGCTTGGACTGGAGCTGACTGAATCCGCGCTCATGGAGTCGATGGAAAGTGCCAACATCATTCTGCTGAAGCTCAAGGCGGAGGGTTTTGTATTGTACATGGATGATTTTGGCACCGGTTATTCGTCACTGTCATACCTGCAGCACTTTCCGGTAAATATACTCAAGATTGACAAATCGTTCGTGAAGTGGCTCCTTATCGACGAGGAAAGCGAGCACATTGTCAGATCAATCGTTGGTCTGGCTCACGGCCTCGGCAGGAAAGTTGTCGCTGAAGGTATAGAGGAGGAGGAACACGCCACCTTTCTGCGCAGTATCGGATGCGAATACGGGCAGGGATACTATTTTTCAAGACCGATGCCGGTTTCAGATGCGCAAGAGTACATTGCACGAAGCCGCTCGCTGATATAGCACCGAATTGATGATATGTCAAACGGTGCCGGCAAAAATTTCCTATTGAATTATTTTTATGCGAAAGATATACTTTACACGATGCAGTTAACGCCTGTTTGGTCATATGCTGCCGTACATGTACAGAGAATATGCTATTGCAACAAAAGGGGGCGGTATGAAGCGGACTATTCTTGTTGTAGACGATCATCCAATCATCTATCAGGGGCTTCTGCAGATGATTTCAGACAATGACATGTTTCAGGTCATAGGAAACGCCAAAACATATGAAGAAGCGATAAGCATTATATCCAGTATGCTGCCCGATCTGGTAATCGTCGATATTGGTTTGAAAACAGAAAAAAACGGCCTTGACCTTATCCGCGAATGCAGCGCACATTATCCCATGGTCAAGACAATGGTCCTTTCGATGCATGACGAGGAGATCTTCTCCAGGCGTGCCGCCGAAGCTGGTGCCAGAGGATATGTGAACAAGTCCGAGTTTACCGAAAAGATCATCGATGCTATGAGTGTTGTCCTTTCAGGTGAGCTCTTTTTTGGTAACGACTCAGGAGATGAGGGTCACAAACCGACCGAGCGTCTCAAAATGCTTATCAACAAGCTGTCAGACCGCGAGTTTGAGGTATTCAGGCTTCTCGGAAAGGGATACGACAACGAAAAGATCGCAAAAAAGCTATCTCTCAAGGAAAAGACAATACAGTCCCACAAGCTGCGTATCCGAAACAAGCTGAATCTCGAATCAAGCGCTGACCTCATACGGACCGCAGTGAAGTGGGTATCGGAGAACTCATACTGACTGCTTTTACAACACGCAAGCACGGGACGCTTGTGATACCCGTTCATTTATATGTATCATGATCTCACAGGTGGACGAAGTGTCCGGAATATAAAAAAGGCCGTCTGAATGACGGCCTTTTATTTTTCGGAATGTAATGAATATGTCAGATGATGCAGACGTTCTCGGTCTTGCCTTTATCGTCTACTCTCTCGTCTGAATCGAAATACTTGATCTTGTCGATTACACAACCGAGTGTAACGTTCTCGTTGATGTTGTATTTCCTGGACGGATCTGCCTTAACCACCATGTTGGTGCCGGATTCAAGACGGACGTGCAGTACGGTTTCAGCTCCAAGCGGCTCGACAACCTCGATAAGAGCGGTGATGCTCGCGTGGTCTGTTGGTTGGATCGTGAAGTGTTCTGGACGAATACCAACGAAGATATTCTTTCCGCCGTATTCCTTGAGTTTCGCAAGCTGCTCCTGGTTGGGAGTGATGGTAATTCCCTGCGCGGTACACTTGTCTCCGCTGAATGTTGTCTGGTGGAAGTTCATTGGCGGCGATCCGATAAATCCCGCAACGAACATGTTGTTCGGATGATCGTACAGTTCCATCGGAGTATCTATCTGCTGGATGTAGCCGTCCTTCATGACAACAATCCGGTCGCCCATCGTCATCGCCTCGATCTGGTCATGGGTTACATACACCATCGTTGACTGAAGACGCGTGTGAAGACGTGATATTTCCGCACGCATCGTGCCGCGGAGTTTTGCATCGAGGTTTGAAAGAGGCTCGTCGAAGAGGAATACCTTCGGATGACGAACGATAGCACGGCCCAGTGCGACTCGCTGGCGCTGGCCGCCCGAAAGCTGTTTCGGTTTTCGGTCCAGCAGGTTCTCTATATGAAGGATCTGTGCTGCTTCCCTGACCTGTTTGTCTATCTGATCCTTTGGCGTCTTTCTCATCTTCAGGCCGAATGCCATGTTGTCATATACGGTCATGTGCGGATAGAGCGCATAGTTCTGGAAAACCATGGCAATATCACGGTCTTTCGGGTGTATGTCGTTTACCCGTGTGTCCCCAATATAGAGATCACCGTTCGTGATCTCCTCAAGACCTGCAAGCATGCGGAGAGTAGTAGATTTACCGCATCCCGACGGTCCAACAAGAACGACAAATTCCTTGTCTTCGATCTCGATATCAGCGCCGTAGACGGCCTGAAATCCATTCGGGTATATCTTGTCGATACCCTGCAAACTAACCTTAGCCATGTGCTGCTCCTTTATTGTTTAAATAATAACGCGGGATCTGTGTGATCCTTATAAGAAGTGAGTATCTTCTTTATAATTGTGATAAACGTGTATAATTACTCCGGTTCCGTCAATCTATTTTTCTTCTTTAGTATGATGATTTTTTACAGATAATCGCACAAAGGCGGTTGATCGTATCTTATACGGCAATTCTTCGTGAAAACCATAAAATGTATTGAACTGTTTCTTGCCGCGTTGTATACGGGTCCAATATGCACTGCCGGCAGATGGCCGTATCCTTTTATACCGGGTCAGGATAGTTATTGATGCCGGCCGCTGTCCCCAGGCCTTTCGTACGTTTTGCATAATCATTACACGTGGAGTCGCTGATGTCAGACTATCTGTTGGAGATGGCTCATATCACGAAATCGTTCGGCGATGTAACCGCCAACGAGGATATCAGTTTGAGGGTCAGGAAGGGAGAGATTCGCGCTATTGTCGGTGAGAATGGTGCGGGAAAATCGACACTGATGAAGATTCTGAATGGACTCTTTCAGCCCGACAGCGGATCAATTTCGTTCAAGGGGTTGGAGAATACGGTGATCGGCAATCCGGGAGAGGCCGTCAAGCTTGGAATCGGAATGGTCTACCAGCACTTCATGTTGGTGCCGACATTAACCGTCCTTGAGAACATGATCCTTGGGGTGGAGCCTGTAACCGGTTTCTTTCTTGATACGAAGAAGGCGCGCACCCGGATTCTTGATGTGTCGGAGCAGTACGGACTCAAGGTAAATCCGGACGTAAAGACGGGGAAACTCTCCGTGGGAATGCAGCAGCGCGTGGAGATACTGAAGATTCTGTTCAAGGGGGCTGAACTCCTCATCTTTGACGAGCCTACCTCCGTACTCGTTCCTCAGGAGGTGCGCGAACTGTACAGGATCATGGAAAACCTCAAGAGTGAAGGGAAAACCATCATCTTTATCACCCACAAGCTGAACGAGGTCATGGCGATCGCGGACTCTGTCACCGTCATCCGGGACGGCAGGGTCGTCGGTGATATGCCGATCGAGGAAGCCTCAACCGAAAAAATGGCCAACCTGATGGTCGGACGGCAGGTCCTCTTTCAACTCAGACATGTGAACAAGAAGCCGGAACAGACCTACGTCTCTATACGGAACATTACAGTCAAGGATGATAACGAGCGCGTTGCTGTACGCGGATTATCTCTTGATATTCGCCGCGGCGAGATCGTCGGTGTCGCGGGTGTTGACGGTAACGGGCAGACGGAGCTTGTTGAAGCGCTGACCGGACTTCGTCGGATAGAGGACGGAACGTACAGTGTCGGCGGGAGCGATATGACTACTGCCTCCCCGAGAACAATTACAAGAAACGGCGTGGCGCATATCCCGGAAGACCGCCACAAGCGCGGTGCTGTTGATCAATATGATGTGGCTCATAACCTGTCATTCGGCCTCCACCGTGACAGATACACCAAGGGGTTTGCGGGTATTCTTCTTGATGTAGAGAAGATATACCGTGACGCCGCATCCACCATGAACCGATACGACATCCGTCCGCGGGATTCAAGGAAGCTCTTTGAAAAACTGTCGGGAGGAAACCAGCAAAAGGTAGTCGTGGCGCGGGAGCTGGAAAAGGAACACGATTTCCTCATCTGTGCTCAGCCCACACGCGGAGTCGATATCGGTGCAATAGAATCGATCCACAACATGATTCTTGCTGAAAAGCAGCGGAACAATGCCATCCTGATAGTCTCTGCCGAACTTTCCGAGATACTGGCTCTTTCAGACCGGATAGCGGTAATGTACGAGGGAAAGATCGCCGGAATTCTCGACAGGGAAAATGCGAATGAGGATAAACTGGGTATACTGATGACAGGAGGGCGGATCGATGAATAGCAGGGTGCGGACAATGCTGATACCGGTCATATCGGTTGTCATAGCGCTTCTCATAAACGCGTTTATCATACTCATGCTGGGAAAGAATCCGCTGGAGGCGTATATTCATCTGTTCACGGGTGCGTTCGGGGGCAGAACCGCGATAGCACAGACACTTATCCAGGCAACCCCCCTGATCTACACCGGCCTTGCGGTGGCGTTTGCCTATCAGGTGCGTCTCTTCAATATCGGCGCACAGGGGCAGATCGTCGTCGGCGGGCTTGCCGCCGCGGCTGTTGGCGCATTTGTCGGCAACATTCTCATCAACAACATCGCGGTTATCCTGATAGTAAGCGCCACGGCGGGATTTGTCTGGGCGGGTATCGCAGGCTTCTTGAAGGCGAAGCTGGGAGTCCATGAGGTTATATCCACGATTATGCTCAACTACATCGCGCTCTATCTCGAGCAGTATCTGCTTAACTATCCGCTGAAGGAAGGCGGGCCCGCCGGTCCAAGCCCCCAAACACCGCCGGTAGCCGACTGGGTGCTGTTCCCGAAGCTGATCGAGAATACCAATCTCAATTATGGTTTTATAGTAGCCATCCTGGTGGCGGGTATCGTCTACTTCGTGCTCTATAAGACCGTCACCGGTTTTGAGATCAAGTCGGTGGGATTCAACAGTACTGCGTCCGAAAACGCCGGCATCAATGTAAAGTGGCGGATAATCCTGGCAATGGGTATTGCCGGCGCGATAGCCGGACTGGGAGGAGCAGAGCGTATACTTGGAGCGGTCGGTCAAGACCGATAACCACACGGCAGCATGGCTGAGGTTGGTTTTGACGGCATAGCGGTCGCTCTTCTGGGAAAGAATCATCCGATTGGGATCATTTTCGCCGCAGTCCTGTTTGGAGCCCTCCGCGCCGGGGCAATCCGAATGCAGTTCATGGCGCATGTGCCGAGCCAGGTCATCGTTATCGTACAGGCAATCATTATACTCCTGGTCGTTTCAGAAAACTTCTTTCGGGGAATACTCGACCGCATCTTTACCAGAGGGAAGGTAATGGAATAATGGATATACTTTTTGTGATTCTGGCCCAGACGATACGGTCTGCGGCGCCGCTTGCCGTTACATCGCTTGGCGGCACCTTTTCGGAACTGACCGGTGTGGCAAACATCGGTTTGGAAGGCATGATGCTTTTCGGCGCGTTTGCAGCAGCAGTGGCGGCGTACTATACCGGAAACCCCTTCATCGGCATGGCTGCCGGAATGATCGCGGGCGGGCTGCTTGCGCTTATACACGGCGTCATCAGTATTACCTTCCGCGGTGACCAGATCGTATCCGGTGTCGCGATCAATCTTTTCGCGGGCGGCTTTACCGTGTTCATGCTGCGTGTTCTCTTCAACCAGTCGGGTAACTCGCCGGTGGTAACCAAAATGCCGGTCGTCCCGCTCTCGTTCTCCGTTAACGATACCACCGTTTCATTTGATTTTTCGGTTATTGTGTATATCATTTATATTCTGGTCATTTTGTCTCACTTCTTTATCTACCGAACAAAGGCGGGATTGCGTATGCGTGCGGTCGGTGAGCATCCGCTCGCAGCCGATACGGTCGGGATTAATGTGTACCGTGTCCGGTACTTCGGTACGGTCATGAGCGGGGTTCTCGCCGGACTCGCCGGTTCCTATCTCTCGATCGGAGCCCTTTCCCAGTTTACAAAGGGAATGTCCTCCGGACGTGGTTTCATCGCGCTCGCCGCCATGATCTTCGGCAAATGGACGCCCCTCGGTGCGCTTGGCGCGAGTCTGCTCTTCGGTTTTTTCGATGCGCTCCAGATCGTCGGCCAGCAGAACCTCAAGTTTCTGCCGACGCAGTTTATCCAGATGTGGCCGTATCTGTTGACACTCCTTGCTCTTGCGGGCGTTGTCGGAAGAGCCGTGGCGCCGTCGGCGGACGGAGTGCCCTACAACAAGCAGAACGAATAGACCCGAAACGGGATAACCGTTATGCGCTGTATAAATACACGTTAAAAAGCGTTGACGTATTCTTTTAACTGTTGTAGGCAAAGCCTCGTAACCGCTTAGAGGCGTAGAGTTGGATATAATGAAAATATCAGAAAGCGGTTTCATATCATCAAGCATGCGTCCGACGCCTTCCAGACAAGCGGGTCTACTGACAGTCATGATGAACCGCGGACTGTACAGGCATGCGTTTTTGCGTCCCAGTAGCGGGCGCCAAAAAAAACAAGGAGTAAATACATGAAAAAGGTACTGGCTGTAATGCTTGTTGCTGCTCTGGTGTGTGCGGCCGGCTGCGGCAAACAGGGCGAGCAGAAACAGGAAGAAAAGACGGTCAAGGTGGGGATCGTTCTGTCGATCGGCGGTCTTGGTGACAAATCGTTCAACGATGCGGCTTACCGCGGTCTTGAATGGGCCAAGCGCGACTTTGACATGGAGTTTAACTATGTGGAGCCTGCCTCTACGGCTGAGGATGAGCAGTTCCTGACACAGTACGCTCAGTCAGGGTATGACCTGATTATCGCGACGGGTTTTCTCATGAAGGACGCGTGTGAAAAGGTTGCAAAACAGTATCCCGATACAAAGTTCGCGATAATCGACTCTGTAATCGACCTGCCGAATGTCTCTTCACTGACTTTCAAGGAGCATGAAGGTTCTTTTCTTGTCGGTGCGCTCGCCGGGCTGATGACGGAGTCCAACACGATCGGTTTTGTCGGCGGGATGGAAATTCCGCTTATCAAGAAGTTCGAATACGGATACGAACAGGGGGCAAAGTATACCAATCCCAACCTCAAGATACTGTCTCTGTATACCACTGGACAAAATCCGTTTAACGATCCGGTATAGGGCCAGGATAATGTCCTTAACCAGATCGGTCAGGGTGCGGATGTGGTGTATTACACCGCAAGCGGGACAGGACTCGGCCTAATAGAGGCGTGCAAGGAGAAGGGCGTTTGGGCAATCGGCGTAGACTCAAACCAGGACGGCGTTGCCAAGGGTACCGTACTGACATCGATGCTGAAAAAGGTTGATGTTGCCGTCTATGATACGGTAAAATCAGTGATAGAAGGTAACTTCGAGAGCGGTGTACAGTCTTTCGGTGTGAAGGAAGGCGGCGTCGGCACTACTGATTTCGAGTTTACACGGGACAAGATACCAGCCGAGTATCTCGTTCAGCTTGACGAAATCAAGGAACTGATCAAGACCGGCGAGCTTGAGGTCAAGGCTCAACGATAAATCACGCAGCCGGGGCCCTCTGGTCCCGGCTGCCATCCCAAACCGGAGAGCTGCGGAGGAAAGATGCGCGCGGTAGATATCATCCAGAAAAAAAGAGACAACCACCAGCTTGATACCGGCGAGATAGAATATCTGCTGAACGCGTATAACGCGGGTGACGTTCCCGACTACCAGATGGCAGCGTTTTGTATGGCGGTTTTCTTTACCGGCATGACGGACGCCGAGCTTGCGGTCTTCACCGAATGCATGAAGGAATCCGGCGACACAATCTCGTTTGACGGCGTGCATCGGTTTCTGATAGACAAGCATTCCACCGGCGGCGTCGGAGACAAGACCACGCTGGCGCTTGCGCCCATACTCGCTGCCTTTAACATCGGCACTGCAAAACTGTCTGGACGCGGCCTCGGCCATACGGGAGGCACCATCGACAAGTTTGAATCCATTCCCGGATTCGCATTCCCGGATAACCGGAGCGACCTTGTGGAGCTGGTAAACCGTACCGGTATCGGCATCATGGGCTATTCCGATACCATCGTACCCCTTGACAAGAAACTCTATTCCCTCCGGGACGTGACGGCAACGGTCCCCAGCATACCCCTTATTGCAAGCTCGATCATGAGCAAGAAGCTCGCCGTTCAGTCTGACGGTATTATCCTCGATGTAAAGTGCGGAAGCGGCGCGTTCATGAAGAACCTTTCCGAGGCACGGCTGCTGGCCGAGACGATGCGCTCTGTCGGGACTCGTATGAACAGGCGTGTCAGCGTTCTACTTTCCGGCATGGACCAGCCGCTTGGCAATGCGGTCGGCAACTCTCTTGAGGTTATCGAGGCTATCGAAACCCTCAAGGGCAATGGTCCGGACGACTTCACCGAACTTGTGAGAACGCTTGCGGGAATCGCGCTCGTCATAAAGGGTGACGCGCCGTCATATGTAGAGGGACAGGCTCTGGTCGATGCAGTACTCGACTCTGGAGAGGCCCTGGACCATTTTACCGGATTCATATCAGCCTGCGGCGGCGACGGACGTATCGCCGAGGATTATTCCCGTCTTCCCATGGCGGATCATGTGTATGAGTACACGTCCCAATCGGAAGGATACATACACGAGATAGATGCCGAAGCTGTCGGTGCTGCCGCGATGGTGCTCGGTGCGGGACGGCAGAAGAAGGGCGATGCGATTGACCACGGCGTGGGCATCGTCTTTAACCGGAAGGTCGGCAGCAGGGTCCAGCCTGGCGACGTAATCTGCGAGCTCTACTATAACGAGGAAACGGCCCTGGATGGTGCGAAGTCCCGTCTGGAATCTGCCGTTGTAATCGGGCCTGAGGCGTGCGAATCACCGCAGGTTGTACTCGACATACTGTAATCATCCAAATCATGGAGCACAAGAAGGAACGAACATGGAACTGAACAGATATATCGACCATACGATACTGAAGGCGGACTCGGTTGTATCGGACATCGATACGGTATGCAGCGAGGCGCTTGAGTACTCCTTCGCCTCGGTATGCGTCAACGGATGCCATGTTCCGCGGGTGGCGGAGGCGCTGAAAGGGTCCAGCGTTGCGTGCTGCACCGTTGTCGGCTTTCCCCTGGGAGCCATGAGTTCCATCGCCAAAACGGCAGAAGCGGAGGCTGCCGTGAGAAGCGGCGCAGATGAGATAGACATGGTCATCAATATCTCATTCCTCAAGGACGGCAGGCACGATCTCGTCCGTGAGGAGATAGCCGCGATCAGGACGGTGTGCGGTGACCGGATTCTGAAGGTCATCCTCGAAACATGTTACCTTACCGACGCTGAGAAAAAAACGGCATGCGAAATCTCCGTCGAAGCGGGGGCCGACTTCGTCAAGACGTCCACCGGTTTCGGTACAGGCGGCGCGACCCTTGCAGATGTCGCACTCATGAAAAGAATGGTGGGCGACCGGGCACGAGTAAAGGCCTCGGGCGGCATCCGCGACCGAGAGAGCGCGTTGAAGTTCATTGAAATCGGCGCTGAACGTCTGGGAACCAGCAGCGGATTGGCGATTATCAAGGGAAACGCCGGCAGTGCGGGGAACTCCGGGATCTATTAGCATGACAGACGGAATACACAGAGTCATCTGCATCGTACTGGACAGTGCCGGTGTCGGCGAACTGCCGGATGCGGCCTTATACGGCGATTCCGGCGCGAACACACTGGGCCATATCGCACAATCTGCCGGCCTCTCGATGCCCGAGTGCGGGAAACTCGGCCTCGGCAATATCATTCCGCTCAACGGTACACCGCCTGCGGCACGTCCCCTCGGATTCTACGGAAAGGCCGCCGGGAAGTCACAGGGAAAGGACACCACCACCGGCCACTGGGAGATTGCCGGCGTCATTCTGGATGAGCCGTTTCCGCTTTTCCCTGACGGCTTTCCCGACGAAATTATCGACGAGTTTACCAGACGGACCGGCCGCAAGATTCTGGGTAACTATGCCGCCTCGGGCACCAGAATAATAAACGATCTCGGAGACGAGCACGTGCAGACAGGAAAGCCGATCGTCTATACATCGGCCGACAGCGTCTTTCAGATTGCCGCTCATGAAGAAGTCATTCCCCTTGAGGAACTCTACGGAATGTGCAAAGAGGCGCGTGACTTTCTTCCGGTTGGACGCGTCATTGCCCGCCCTTTCCTGGGCTCAAACGGCAGTTATACACGGACCCGCAACCGTCATGATTTTTCGATGGAGCCGACAGCCACAACAATGCTGGACCTGATACATGAAGCAGGCATGGACGTACAGGCTGTGGGAAAGATCATCGACATATTTGCCGGACGCGGTATCACGGAATCGGTCCATACGGTTTCCAATATGGACGGGGTGGACAAGACTCTCGGGTTTATGGCATCTCCCTCACGCGGCCTCATCTTTACAAACCTTGTCGACTTCGACATGGAATATGGCCACAGGCGGGATGTTGCCGGATACAGGACGGCCCTCGAACAGTTCGACTCGCGGATGCCGGAAATCATGGGCGCGATGCGAGATGACGACCTCCTGATCATTACCGCTGACCACGGCTGCGATCCGACCCACACCGGTACGGACCACACGAGGGAATATGTGCCGGTTTTTGGATACGGCAGGTCGGTGCCCCCGACAGATATCGGAACGCGTGAAACCTACGCGGACATCAGCGCGACGATATTAACGGTATTGACCGGTGCGCATCGTGACGGGTCTTTTTTGTAGAATGGTTCAGGCTTAAAGTAGAAATTATATCCAGGAGTTGTTATGAGTATACATATCGGAGCACAGAAGGGCGACATAGCTGACACTGTCCTGCTGCCGGGTGACCCGCTGCTGGCGAAGTTAGTCGCGGACAGGTATCTTGATAATGACAGCTGCTACAAAACAGTACGGCGCATCCTGGGTTGTACCGGCACGGATAACGGCAAGCGGGACGCGGTACAGGGCACGGGGATGGGTATGCCATCCATGTCCCGCTCGGCCGCAGGCATT
>CAZAHA010000029.1:0-18683 GCA_964484915.1 uncultured Leptospirales bacterium | reverse complement strand
AGCCGCGTATCCTGTACTCCTGTGTTCCTCCGTTCTCTCTTGGCGGTGACCGGTTTCTCTTTCAGGTGCCGGTGCATGGGGACGCTCTGCTGTTACTCGGTTGCGGACCGGTACGGTCACCTTCTCGATAAACGGTGGCTTTGTGTTTCGTGAAGGTGTCAGAGACGGTATGGTGATGGTAAACTGCTCGCCGCACCGCTTGCACGTTGTTGCGTATCTGTTGGGCGGAAGATTCTTCATGACGATAGAGTATGATATGCTGCATTGCGGACAGAAGGCAAACTTGATCGGAGTACGGCACGATGGGCACTGTGTGATGCCGTCGGGAGACGATCGGATCTCTTCCCGGTTGACGGTAAACGTATGGGAACATGAATTGCATTGCGTTGCGATACTCTGTGACGTAACTGCAGGTGTCATCAGTCTTCCTCCCCGCTTAAGAGTGATTCAATGCTTCTCATCTTCATATGTGAACTTCCGCATGTCTTGACGGGTTCGGTTCCTTTCAAAAAGAGCTCACCCGTTACGGGACAGCCGTCTCTGGGCAAGAGGCCTGAATGTGAGCAGATCTTACGCGAAACGACGCCGTTCGGTCGACCGGAAAAAGACGCCCTTCTGCGCAGGGGCTTTGACTCCTTCATAAACTGGCCCCAGACAGGGGCTGCGGCTGTAGCACCAAATTGCCCCGGCCCCAACGTATACTTCTGTGAATCGCATCCGATCCAGACGACAGCGACGAGGTCCGGTGTGAATCCCGCAAACCATGCGTCTCTGTAGTCTGTGTTTGTGCCGGTTTTTCCCGCGCACTGGTCATAAAAGCCGTACCGGCCGCGTATAGTGGATGTTGCGGTACCTCCGGTGACGACATTCTGTAGAAAGGATCTCATGATGTAGGCAGTCTGTCTGGAGAGAACACGCTTTTGACTCTCTTTCTTATATTCATATAAAACAGTATCGTCGATATCAACAATTTTTTCAATAAAATAGGGTGATAGGGCTATCCCGTCATTGGCGAACACTGCGAAACCTCTGGCGAGCTCAAGCGGCGTCACTTCGGATGATCCGAGTGCCAGAGTCGGGTCAACCGTAAACCGTTCTACCGGTATTCCGATCATCGAGGCGGCCTGCCTGGCGATGAGACTTCCGCCGATCTCCTCATAGGCCAATACCGCAATCGTGTTGATAGACCGTGTTATGGCCTTTCGTACCAGTATATCTCCGGAGAATGAATTGGAAGCGTTCGTCGGTGCCCAAATACGGTCACGCTGTATGGAGACCATGGGCAGGTCCTGGAAGAGGGTCGCCGCGGTAATCTTCCGTTTTTCTATGCCGGCAGCGTAGACAAACGGTTTAAATGCAGAACCGGGCTGCCGTCTGGCGTCTGCCGCACGGTTTAGCTGGTTGTCGTACCTGAATTCACTGCCGCCCACCAGGACCCGTACCGCGCCGCTGTCGGGCTCCATCGCGGTAAACGCGCCCTCGACTTGCGCCTGCTGATACTGATGCCGTACATACAGGCGGTATCCGTCCAGAAACGACCCGACCGTATCGGCACCGGTTATCAGAGAGAGGAGCTCGGTGGAATCTGTCAGCTCAAGCCCAATCTTCTTCAGCATGCTGCCGGCAAGTGCACGGCTGGAGTCGGGCAGGGCGCTTACAGCGGGTGTCGTGATGCTGCTTTCGATAAGATGCCTGTTATAACGGGATGCAATGGACTGCTGCTGCTTTATACGGTCGGTAAGATGCTTGCGGGCGATCTCCTGGAGCCGGATGTCTATAGTTGTGTACACCTTCAGCCCCCCGCGGTGCACCGTATCGCTGCCGTACATGCCAATCAGTATGTCGCGAATGTGCTCGGTTGCATATGGCGCCCGGTCCTTGGTCGCCGTACGGGCGATCTCGTTCGGCGACCGTTCGGCGAGTTTGTCGAGGTATCCGTTCCAAAAGGACATAAAACCGTCGGAGGCGCTCCGCCGGTCGATATGGCCGTTCTTGACCAGGTTTATCATGATCTTCCGGTGTTTGTCATAGGTAATCTGCGGGTTCTTCAGCGGCGAATACCGGTTCGGCGCCGGAGGTATCAGCGCAAGGAGCGACGCCTCGTATATCGACAGCTCTCCCGGCGCTTTATCAAAAAAGAACGATGCCGCCGACTTGATCCCGTAAACGCCGTGTCCAAAGTAAATGTGGTTAAGATACATGGTAATGATTTCATCTTTGCTGAATTCCCGCTCAATACGGCCTACCAGCAGAAGCTCGATTATCTTGCGTTCAATCGTGCGTCTTTTGTGTGTGTACAGCTGCTTGATAAGCTGCTGAGTAATGGTGGAGCCGCCCTGCTGGATACTTCCTGTATGGATATCGATGAGTATCGCACGGAGAATGCCGAAGTAATCTATGCCGTTATGGGTGTAGAAATGCCTGTCTTCGGCGGTTGTAAAGGCGTCGATTACCGTCTGCGGTATCTCTTCAAAGGCAACGGGCTGCCGCATCTCGTCGTAGAGCTTCGTTATCTCGGTCCCATTGACGTCATATATGATGGTGGGGAGGTTCGGCTGATAGTCAAGCGATGATGTCAGTGTCCCGTAATGAGTATGGTAGAGGACGATGATTATGATACAGGGCAAAAAGAGGATCACCAGGGTCAAAAACCCTACGAGAAGTGCTTTCCTGTGTTTCATCTTCGTTTCCATTACTATATTTATCGGCAGATTGAAACTTCTTGCTATACAGATGTCTTTGTGATCAGTATCCGTAACTGTTGTACGGATGTTTAAAAGTACAGGATAATTTTAGTCTGCGAGGCAGGAATGGTTTGTGCATTTGATCTGGACGGAACCCTGTTTGATAACAGCGACCTTCTGGTACCGTCACTTGAGATTAGTATCTCCGAATTTACACGAGTAACGGGAATAACGCGGGAAATGCCGTCCCGTGAAACTATAACCGGAGTAATCGGATATCCGATGAGGGACATTTTCCGGAGACTGGTGCCCGGAGTGGACATGAAACATGCCGACACCATGATCGATCTTTTCATGGGAGAGCTCATTCGCCGCGTACGCGGGGGAGGGGGGTATTTGTACGACGGTGTCAGCGAACTGCTGCATCGTCTTTCGGATGAGGGATATACGCTGCTTGTCGCGTCAAACGGGACCGCAGCGTATATACGGGCTGTCCTCGAGCATTACAGTCTTGACAAATTATTTTCGGAACCGATCCTTGTTGTCGATGACAAGACCATTCATTCGAAGGCGGACATCGTCTCCGAGTATAAGGAAAGTCATTCTGGTACCGGCATGATCATGATCGGCGACCGGGAAACGGACCGCGACGCGGCATTACACAACGGGATACCGTTTGTGTACTGTACGTACGGACACGCGCGAAGCGGTGAAATCGGTGATGAGGCTTTTACAGCCGATCACCCGTCGCACATTTACCAAAAAATCAAAGTGATAGAAAGGAAGATCAGTATATGAAGCGAATCATCGTACTTTTACTAATGGCTGCCGCCGTTCTGGCCGGCTGTTCAAAAAAAGAGGTGTATACAAAGTCTGAGATGATGATCGGAACGGTCATCAACCTGACTGCCGCAGCTGACGAAAAGCAGACTGCACAGCAGGCATTTGATGCGGCATTCGCTGAGGTCGAGCGCATCGGCGCGTTGATGGGGCCGTACGGCGACTCTTCGGCTGTGCGAAAGATAAATGAAGCCGGAGCGGACGATCCCGTTGAAATCGACGGCGAAACGTTTGACCTGATTTCGCGTTCGATCGAATTTTCGAAGCTGTCTGAGGGCGGTTTTGACATTACCTTCACTTCAGCCGGTTCATTGTGGGATTTTTCCAAGAGTCCGTTTGTGATCCCGTCTGAAGAAGAGGTTGCAGAGGCGATAGCGCACGTCGGCTATCAGCACCTTATTCTTGACGAAGACGCCAAAACGGTTACCAAGGACGATTCGAAGGTTCGGATAGGTCTCGGCGGAATCGCGAAGGGGTACATCATCGACAGAGGTGTTGAGGTGATGAAACAGCACGGAATCGAGGCCGGTATCGTCGATGCCGGAGGCGACCTTCGGGTATTCGGCAAAAAAAACGGTAAACCGTGGCGTGCTGGTGTCCGCCATCCCAGAAAGAAGGATGCGGTTATCATGACGGTCGAACTCGCCGACGGCGAGGCCTGCGCGACATCCGGAGACTATGAACGGATGATCGTGACAAAGGATGACAAGCGCTACCACCATATAATTGATCCACGGACCGGTTACCCCACGGAGACCTTCTCTTCGGTAACGGTAATCACAGACCACGCCGTAGACGCGGACGCATTTGCCACGGCGTTTTTCGTTCTCGGAGTATCACGCTCCATACAGTACGCGTCCGAACATGACGATGTCTCAGTCATACTGATTGACCGCTACATGAATACGTATGCGTCGAAATCGCTCAAGAAGAAGATCAATGTGGAAGATGATACCTTTACGGTAGAGTGGCTGGAAAAATACTGACGGTGGCGGAAACCGGCGATATCATATGAAGTCGCCGGTTTCCGGTTCCCTTCTAACATTGATTTTGTGCTCTTCATGAAAAATTCTTGATACGTACACGCACTTTCGGCTACAGTAACCGTATTATGAAGATACGCAGCGGCTGCCTCGTTACATGTATTTTTGTCTTCCTGTCAGCAGGATTTGTGCATGCACAGCAGAAAATATTCGATATAGCCTACGACGGTGATGCCGAAACACTCCGTTCGGTGCAGGGCCGGGTGGATGATTATACCGTGAAGACAGGTGAAGGTGATTCACTCCTGATCGTCTGTCTCAAGGGGTACATCGTCAGGAAACGCTCCGGTGCCGGTACAACGCCGCTCCATATCGCAGCATCAAACGGCGATGAGGAGACAGCGGCGCTGCTGCTTGATAAGGGTGCAGACCCGCATGTCTGGGACGAGCAGGGCGAAACGCCCGTTATGCGCGCTCTCAATAACGGACACACCGACCTTGCCAGATCGCTTAGAAACCGTATAACAGACACTCCATCCGGCAGGGTAACCCAGAAGTATGTGTCCACCGCGTCGCTGCTTATACAGAACGGCGCACCGGTCAATACCTATGACCGTTCAGGAAAGAGCGCGCTCATGTATGCCGTAGAAACCGGGTCGGCTGATCTCGTCCGTGTGCTTGTTGAAAGCGGGGCCGAGGTATCGTACAGGATGCATCCGTACGGCAAAAGCGCGCTCCATATGGCCGTGGAACGGGGAGATACCTCGATGGTTGGTGTGCTGCTCCGCTCACGAGGTGAGGTAAACGCACCGTGGAAGCCCGCCGATCAACGGGAGAATGAAACGGTTGAGGACAATCAACCTCCGGACGATCGCTAGGCCCGTCCAACCGAACACAACCTTCGTATTGTGGTCTATTCGGACCGTTCCGATCCCGAATCTGACCGCCGCTGTTACTACAAGATCTACATCGATAAGGTGGAGGCGGGCCGGACCGTCACGGGGCTTGAATCACAGAAGAAGCTCTTCACGGCTAAGGTCGAACCTAACCGCCATCTCATTCAGCTTGAGAAGTATGTACTGGACGAGAAAAAGGAAAAATACGTTAAGCTGAACAATATCTATCAGCCAAGACCGGGCCATTTCTATTCGGATATTCATCCGCAGCGGATACTTGAGATCAGGGTCAGGCATGTTACCGACGGTGTGTCGGAGTATGCGGCTGAATATGTCAAGGAGTAGAGATATGAAGTGTGACCGCAAGGAGATAAATCTCAAGAACTGCAACTGCACCTATCCCTGTTCGCGGAAGGGAAACTGCTGTGAATGTCTCCACTATCACAGACAAATGGGGCAGCTTCCCGCATGTTACTTTCCGGACGATGTTGAGTCCGGGTACGACCGCAGCATCGAAAATTTTATACGTGTAGTCAAACAGAAAGGGGTTGCCTACCTGCGGTGAGCATGCACGCGGGGTTGCCCTTCTGCAGACTTTCCGCATGACTCGGCGTGGTGAAATGCGCGGGCCAGCGCATTTCTATCATACCCTGTTTTTGGTATAATTCAGCAAACCGCCTTCCAGCAGTATGCCCCGTTGGCGCTGTGAGAGTCTCAAATCCAGCATGATATCCCTGTTGCCGATCCTGGCTGTTACGGTCTCGTTTCCGTTTTGTACCGCATCCCGTATGTGTGCTATTTCTACGGATTCTCCTTGTTCTATTGCGGTGTAGTCTTTCTTGTCTCTGAAATGCAGCGGTACGATGCCAAAATTGATGAGGTTAGACGAATGTATCCGTTCAAACGACCTCGCGATGACCACCCGCACGCCAAGGTACATCGGACGGATGGCCGAATGCTCACGGCTTGATCCCTGACCGTAGCTTTCTCCGGCAACGATCACGCTTGCAGTATTGTTTTTCTTGTCCGCAAGCGCCCGCGCAGAGAACTCCGGGTCAACTCCCTCAAAGACGTACTGCGCGTATGCTGGTATGTTCGACCGGAACTTCAGCCTGCCTCCTGCCGGCATGATGTGGTCTGTCGTGATCTTGTCTCCAACCTTGATGTTTACCTTGCCGGTAATCGTCTCGGCGAGCGCTTCCGTATACGGCGGATCGCCGATATTCGGTCCGCGGAACACCTCCCTGTTGGATGTGTCCGGTTCAAGTACCATCGAGTCGTCGATATGGAATGTATCCGGCTCTTCGACAGCCGGGTATGACCCGGCTCCCAGCGTTTCCGGCGAGGTAAGGTATCCGGTCAATGCGGTAGCAGCCGCGGTTTCAGGACTTACAAGATAGATACCCGCGGTCTTCGTGCCGGAACGGCCTTCGAAGTTCCGGTTGTTTGTACGCACCGAGACGGCGTCGGTATTCGGCGACTGTCCGGCGCCGATACAGAACCCGCAGGCCGATTCCATTATTCGTGCTCCCGATGCGATCAGGTCACCGAGGGCACCGTTTCGGGATATCATTTCCAGTACTTGACGGGAGCCCGGCGCTACGATGAAGCTTGTTTCCGGGTGGACCGTTTTCCCCTTCAATACAGACGCGACGGTCATCAGATCCTTGTACGATGAGTTTGTACAGCTGCCAATCGCTACCTGGTCCACCTTGAGGTTCTGAATGTCTGCGACGCGCTTGACATTATCGGGCGAATGGGGGCAGGCGACCATGGGCTCCAGTGCGGAAAGGTCGATCTCGATTGTTTTATCGTACCGCGCGTCTTCATCGGGCGACAATTCCTGCCAGTCGCTTTCACGATTCTGAGCACGCAGAAACATCCGCGTGATATCATCCGAAGGAAAGATCGATGTGGTCACGCCGAGTTCGGCACCCATGTTTGTGATGGTAGCGCGTTCGGGAACAGAGAGCGTCGAGACACCCGATCCGGTATATTCGATGACGCTTCCCACGTTCCCTTTCGTTGTCAGTATGTCCAGCACCTTCAGGATTACATCCTTCGCCGCAACCCACGGACGGAGTTTTCCGGTCAGTCTGACGTTTATCACACGCGGAGCGGTCAGGTAAAAGAGTCCTCCTCCCATTGCGACGGCAACGTCAAGTCCGCCGGCGCCGATCGCGATCATGCCGATTCCGCCGCCGGTTGGTGTATGTGAGTCGGAGCCGATCAGCGTCCTGCCTGGTTTTCCAAACCGTTCGAGGTGGACCTGATGGCAGATACCGTTTCCAGCTTTTGAGTGAAGGATGCCGTATGCACGGTTCATGGTCATGAGGTATTTATGGTCATCGGCGTTTTCATACCCCATCTGCAGGGTGTTGTGGTCAACATATGATACTGAAAGTTCAGTCCTGATCTCGGGTATCCCCATGGCCTCAAATTGAAGATATGCCATTGTACCGGTTGCGTCCTGTGTCAGAGTCTGGTCTATCTCAATGCCGATTTCGCTACCGGCCTTCAGTTCACCTTCACGCAGGTGCGCTGCAAGTATTTTCCAGGTTAACGACTGTCCCATACGATTCCTCTTTTCCAATCAGTAAATAAACCACATCCCGCCGCAGGCGGCATGCGCAGCCTCGGTGACATTATTTTCAGGCATGATTGTCAGGTCAATGCTAAAACAGGAATCCGATCCGGGTGAGAGGCGGCTATTGCGACTCGGGCGGCTCGGTGTCTCGCGATCCGTGATCGTACCGAACCGATTCTGATAATGAAAAGTACAAAAACACGAAAGATGCGCAGAAGTTAACCGCGAAGAATATCAGTCCCATGTTCCTGTCTGTCAGCCTGTTAAGGGTAAAACCCGCGGTTAGGGCTGCACCGAAGAGATAGAGAAGGAACCAGTACGAAGATACAAGACGTTCCATCGCAGCGTAGACACGATTTTCGGGGCTCATGCCGCTGTAGATTTTAACGATGAGGGGGTATACATAATAAAGAACGATTAAAAGTATGATAGAGTTGAACAACCATATCCTGGGAAAACGCGTCAACACATACGGTATCGCAACTGCAAGCAGTCCGGAAACGATGCGGAATACCGAAATGTTTTCTCGAATAAGAATGGAAAGATGGCTGAAGAACGGTGACAAATTAGTAAACTCGTCCCGCAGGTATTCATGTTTGGTAAACACCAGATTTATATAGTAGTATACAAATAATGATAATAAACACACGAAGCCGAACAGAATGGCAAATTCCAGCAGTATCACGATGATTCTCCTCATTCTCCATGAACTGATACTAAAATATGGACAATGTGTATCCGCGGCAATAAAAATATGCTATATACGGAAAGAATTAAGAACCGTATCGGATAGCGGGCTGGGAGTCAGTACCCTGGACGTGCCGCCATATCGTACGGTAACCGTGTCGCTTCCGCTGCCGGTCTTTCCGTACGTACCCGCGATGTCTGCGACACGCTGCATATCGTCACGGGAAAACGACCCAAAGCCGAGAACAAGCGGTCCCTTAAAGCTTGATTCGGTGGTCAGGACGGCATAGTCCAGGTAGGGTTGCACGGCCTCGGCCTCGGTCTTGTTCCGTGTAACGAGGATACGGCAGCTGCTGTTCAGGATAAAGTGCCGGCCGATGCGCAAAAGCTGCATATCCCTACGGTCAAATCCTGGTTCGTGTTCCATGAGATACTTGAGTTTGCGCGCGTAGTTGGATTCCGTAAACAGACACCCTCCGGCGGGAGTCGCGTACGTGGTAATTCCGTATTTTTTCGCCAGTTCAAGCTGGAGGTGCCGCCCGCGGCCGTGAATCGAGAGCAGACGGGAGCGGTCAACTATCCCCTCCTTTTCGGCAAGGGTCTGATCAAAAAAACGTATCGAAAGCGGCCTGAGTATGTATCCCGCTGTTCCCGCTTCCTTTTCGATGTGCTTTATCATGTCGCGCCGCTGAGACATCGGCCGCTGGCCGCTAACCTCTCCGGTTGCGATAAAGGATGCGCCTTCTTCATGCATGATGGTAAGCGCGAGACGCTGAAACAGTATCTTGCAGTCGATACACGGATTGATATTCTTTCCGTACCCGTGCTTTGGATCTTTCAGCATCGGTATAAAATCTGATGAGCAGTCGATAACGCGAAGCGGAACTCCACAGAAACGCGCGTACTCGTGTATCTGTTCGCTGTGGTGGTCTGTTTCCGATTCAAACGGCAGTAAAAAACGGACCGCGGTCAGGTCAAGTCCCTGTTCTCGTAAAACAAGTGCCGCAAGCATGCTGTCCAGTCCTCCCGAAAAGAGAACGATTCCTTTTTTATCCATCAGCTTCCCGTATAGTAGTATGATATTCGTTCACGTATCCGGCCGTTTATTGAGTTCAGTGCCCGTTCCACACGGTAACGAGACATTCCGGTGTGTGAACATATCGAATGAATGCTTTCATAAGAGAAATATCTGCGGTAAAAGATGTCCCGTTCGGACGGAGTGAGCGAATGAAGAATCAGATAGTTCAGGCGGCGCTCAAGATCGGCCTTTATGAACAGGGTTTCTTCCGTATCCGGGGTCTGTATCATGCACTTGTACTCTGACCGCAGCTTGTCAATAAGTGCCCGTTTTCTTGACAGAGTCTTATAATAGTCCACCAGTTTATTGTGGGCGCATTTTTGTAAATAGCTTTTTTGCGTCAACTCATTCATCTCTTCTATCCTGCCTTGTTCGAGCACCTTAAGAAATGTATCGTGAGTGAGTTCTCTTGCCGCTTCACCGTCTGAGGTCTTTAATCTGAAATAATTGAAGATACGGTCATAATGTGCCTGATAAAGGGCGGCAACGACTTCATGCCGTTTGTTCCGCAAATGTGTTTTCATACTGTACTCCATGATTGTTCCTGCACAAAAACATATGAGTACCCGGTTCCATCTCCGCTGGAAATGAAATGATGTGTGACCCGATTGTTTTCAGCAGTTGAATTTCAGGTCTTTTCCTGGTATGTGCATGGATAAGGCCTGTAAAAAATCGATTTTTTCTTTGGGTGAAAGAGAAAAATCAACAGCGTCCCCGGGAGCGGCTGTGTTATATAAACGTTTTCGACGGTGATTTTTCTACAAAAAATATACAGCGGGAAGGGCCGATTTTACGGCACATACAGCGGTAATTGTCAGTTTAAGATACTAAAACTGAAGACAAAACTGATTTAGTGTTAAGTTTCAGATGCTGAGACTGCACATGTATGTGTTTATGGACAGGAAAAAAAAGTAAGCAGGGATCATTTGTCTGTTTATGAAAAAGGCTGTGCGGCGGCAGGATTGAGGCTGCCTTCCGGCAGCCCCAGGGGTCATGTATGGTAGAAAGGGGATTCTCTATCCTATTGCGTCTTCGCCTTCCTGTTCGGTTCTGATTCGTATGCACCGTTCAACAGGGGTCACGAAAATTTTTCCGTCTCCGATATTTCCGGTTTTCGCTCCCTTGATGATCGCCTTGATGGCTGGTTCAACAAAGGAGTCGTTTACCGCTATGTCGATACGGATCTTCTTCAGCAGGTTGATCTCCATGTCAACACCGCGGTAGGTTTCCGTATACCCGCCCTGCTGTCCGCAACCGAGTGAATTGGTAACAGACATCTTTTTAATATCTACGTCCTTGAGCGTTTCCTTTACGTCAGTCAGCTTTTCAGGCCTGATATATGCCGTAATCATTTTCATATG
Organism: uncultured Leptospirales bacterium; assembly: GCA_964484915.1. GTDB lineage: Bacteria > Spirochaetota > UBA4802 > UBA4802 > JAFGJZ01 > CAZAHA01. The sequence continues at coordinate 7,567 of CAZAHA010000029.1, read as the reverse complement.
GTCCTCCTTTATTCAATAGTAAATATCTGAAAGCCGTTATATGCTTCTTCGCCGTGTTCGCCTATATCCAGACCGCGGAGTTCTTCCTCTCTTGAAACACGCAGTATACCGATTGCCTTCAGTATGCCAAACAGTATCAGCATGGTAACAAACGCCCAAAGCGGAATCACGATAGAGCCTACAAGCTGCGGCATAAAGGCGTGAGCGCCGCCCGGCATTGCAGATGAACCGAATATTGCGGTTGCGATTCCTCCCCAGATACCGCACAGGCCATGAACCGGCCACGCTCCGACAGGATCGTCAATTCTCAATGCATCAAGAATCTTGATACCGGCGACAACAAGGAGTCCCGCGATAGCGCCGATGATAATTGCCGAGCCGTTGGAAACGGAGTCGCAGTTTGCGGTTATCCCGACCAGACCGGCAAGAATGCCGTTAAGGGCCATCGATAGTTCCGGCTTCTTGTGCAGTGCCCAGACGGCAAGCATTGCGAAGACTCCGCCGGCAGCAGCGGAAAGCGTTGTGTTGGTAGCTATCAGCATAACCGCTGATGTATTACCTGCTCCGGCAATTGCAAGCTGTGAACCAGGATTAAACCCGTACCAGCCGACCCAGAGTATGAAGACGCCGAGTGCTGCAATAGGGAGGTTATGTCCGGGAAGTGCACGCGGAGTACCGTCCTTTGCAAAACGTCCGATACGCGGACCGAGCACGATTGCTCCTGCCAGGCCTGCGAAACCGCCGACGGCATGTACAACCAGCGATCCGGCAAAGTCATAAAAACCCATGGCGTCAAGCCAGCCGCCACCCCATTTCCAGAAGCCGCTGATCGGATAGATCAGGCCGGTCAGTACGGCACTGTATATAAGATATGATTTAAATTGCAGACGTCCCGCGACCGCACCGGATACGATCGTTGCGGCTGTAGCGGCGAATGCTACCTGAAACAGGAAATCAACCTGAGGATGGAGAATGCCGGCTCCGATGCTGCCGTCAAATTCTCCGATTCCGATACCGCCCCACGCCAGAAATCCGCCGAGAACCGGTGCACCGTACATAAGACCGTATCCGATAAGATAATAAAGAAGAACGCCGATTGACAGGTCCATAACATTCTTGAAAAGGATGTTGACCGCGTTCTTGGATGAGTTGAATCCCGTCTCCACCATGGCAAAACCGGGCTGCATGAAGAGCACCAGAACGGCACAGAAAAAGAGAAAGAGATTATCAATAGCAAAAAGACTTTCGTTCACGACTTCCGACCCATCTCCCTGTGCAAAAGCGTATGTACAGCTTAACAGGATGAGGAGAAGAATGGTAAATTTTTTGCGCATAGTATTTCCTCCTGCGACAGTGTTTATTTGCCCAATACGTTGCATGAGGCGTGCCAGCGGATGTCTCTTCCCGGTAATTATCTTCATCGACCACGAAACACCGGATAATTAACATGGACGTAACGTTGCCGAAACATGAACGAAACAAAGAAGGATTGATTGGTTTCAATCATGTGTCGGGAGGCGGGCAGGTGTGATGTGAACGGTGAAAATCGTTCGGCGTGACACAAAAATGTATCGATATGCGTTTCGCGATACATAATTGTATCAACATCACAGGTTACATATAGATAAAATTCAGGTTTCGTCCGGACTCATTTCGTCGGTACGAAAAGAAAAGGTCATTGTGTGCATAGGTATCGTAAAATGATATGAATATATGGTCTTTTTGTATCGATTCATCAAGGAGTGACTGTGTGATCGCGGATTGAAGCGACAGATAGTACGATTCGTTGCGGATACTGTAGTGGTCCGGAAACAGCATCGCGACGTCCCGGCTTACCTGATACGATTCACTGCGAATACCCGGAAGGATAACAGCATAGAGCGATTCCGTACTGCAGTTGTAATCCCGTATCATCGTACGGACTGTTTTGCCGGTAATGTTTTTCGCCGTGCTCCTCCAGCCTGAATGGACAGCCGCGATACATTTATGTATCGAGTCGTAGAGCATGACGGGAACACAGTCTGCTGTACGGATGACCAGGCAGCTTCCGGGTGTTTTGGTGATCATGGCATCACCGGTCGCGGCACTCAGGTCCCGTGTCCGCAGCGGCGCATCAATTTTCACGATCTCATCGCCGTGCACCTGGTTTACAAAGTAGATTCGTCCGGGTGATATGCCGGTCTCAAAGTGGATAATATACTTTTCGGAGCGTCTGATTTCTTCATCAGACTGGGTATACACGGTTGTGTTGCAGTTCTTTGCTGCTACGCCGATGCCGAACATATCCTCGCCGGGATGGTGTGCACTCAGGCGGTGTGACAGCGTCGGTACAAGGTCGAGGTGTCTCATAGCGGCAGAACCTCCCGTTTTCGTTTTGTAAAATAGGAAACCTCTGAAAATCCTGCTGTACGAAGCTGGGATAGGGCGCGGTCAAAGTCCCGCCCCACGTCGGCAGGAGAATGTGCGTCGGAGCCCAGAGTAACCGGAACGTTATAAGCGGCCAGCAGTGAGATGATCTCGGGCGACGGGTACATTTCACCGACCGGTTTTCTGAGGCCCGCGGTGTTTATCTCTATGGCCGTACCGGTATCCGATGCGTTTTTCGCAATGTTAATCAGCAGCCTGGTCAAATCACGTCCGGGACGCGCACCGTACTTCTTGGGCAGGTCCAGATGTCCGACAATCTGCACCATTTCGGTACAAATAAGGTCATTTATCATCATGTAGTATCGTTCATAGATGGTGTCGACGTTCTCCCTCTCCCAGAGCTCCATATGTTCGCTGTTGTCGATCGGGAGTTCATCGATGAAATGCACCGACCCGATCAGATAGTCTATGCGGTCATCGGTGAAGAACGATTGATCAAACGTGTCCATAAAGGGAAAGTCTACCTCAAAGCCGGTTCGAACCAGTATACGGCCGCCGTGGGTAACAGCCGCCTCTTCGGTATGGCGAAGATACAGGCCGACCTCCTCCGGGCTCATCGAGACGCCGTTTCGCAGATGTTCCGGCAATGGAGCATGGTCCGCGAATCCGATAACGGACAGTCCCCTGCCGATTGCGGCCTTCGTATAGTCTGCGGGAATGCCTTCGGCATGTCCGCACAGATGAGTATGCGTATGCAGGTCGATCATATCAGTACCCGTGACGGTTGTAGAAACAGGATATTTCTTCAAGAAGTGTAATCTTCTGGCTGTCTACCGATGAGCCAAGCCTGAGCAGATACTTGTCTATCGAGTTGTTTGGACATCTGGAAATCATCTTGATAATGTAAAAAAGCGGCGGTATCGTCAGCAGTGTCTCGTCCCGTCCGGCGGCTGTGCCCAGGTAGTGGTGATCGGTAATCGAGGATATGTCAATTTCCGTGTTCCTGTTGGTAAAGAAGTTGTAATCGCTGTAACTGTAGGCGTGCGGATAGGAAAAATAGAGCAAAAGGGTCTGGTACTGAGTTGAATAGAGGGACACCAGCTGTACGCCGCCGGATTCCACGTACCGCGGCCTGAATATGATGTTCTGGATAGACAAAAGATCTTCCGCATCCGGATAAACAGACAGCAGAAATCTGAAGTAGTCGGGATGAATGGAAAATTCGCCTGCAAACGGACAATATAACTCCGGCGTAAATATGTTTATGGCGTGGAAGTTGCGTTTAAACCTGAGAGCCGAATAGTCGCTTTCATCCGAACCGTGTATTATCCGGTGAATATCACTTTCAATTGCACTTTCAGGGGTATACGGCATTATATCCAGCCGTGTATCGTTCTCCCGGATAAGGTCCTTTTCAATGTAGTATTCATTTATATCAAACATGTGCTGTATACTGCCTGTATGATCGTTCTGTTAATCGGTTCCGGTCCATTTGGGCGATGATAGAATATAGCCCATAATGTATTCCTCGATCGTTTTTTTGGGTCCTTTTACACCTGACCGGTTACGCGAGATCGCATTCTGCTTCCTGTTTCTAAAAAACCGGTACATCTCCCGCGGGTCTGACTGGTCAAATTCGGGATACCTGGGCCGCTTGCCGGTGATTGTATAGAGTTCGTTTTTAGTGACGGACTTCAGTCCAAGCTCCTTCATTTTTATACGGAGTTCTGACAGTTCTTCATATGTCAGCGTAAAAAGAAACTCTTCAAGAGCCAGAAACGTATCTTCCGGGATAGACTCATCGTTCAGAAAGTCCATCCAGCGGCTGTCGATAGAATAGGACATCGCCATGAGTTCGCTCGTTCCCATCATGGTTCCGAAAACAGGACGCAGTTTTTTTCTGGATTCCCAAATCGAACTCAGAATTGGCGCGAACTCGGTAACGCCGTGGTTCAGCCGGTACTCCCAGATGTTGGCAAGGAGGAAAGCCGTACGGTTACGGATTTTCATGTCCATCGACTTGTCTTGAATTATCCCCATGAAGACGTCCTCGCACATAAGGGTAAACACGATCTCGGTGATGTCCTGCGAAATCAGTATCGCTTCGTCTTTCAGTTCCGGAATGGGGTCTGCAAGCGTCTTCAGCATATTGAAGAAATTAATCTTTGCAATCAGATACCCCTTGCCCAGGACCGCTTTTGTAGGAATATGCATGATCTCGTCAATTTCGTCCTGGTTACAGAGGCTCTCAACAAGAGTTCCCGCAGTGCGCATGTTGCCGTTTATGTCGGACGACTTGAAAATCGAAGGATACTGGGAGATTGCCCTGGCCAACTCGACGAGTGCATTTATCTTTCGGTTAATCTTATGGAGCGCGTGATCCTTCTCCCGCTTCTTGACTTCCTGCTGGCATTTCCAGATTACTTCGCTTTCTCTGTCGTTAAAAACTACAAGTTCCATATAGTATTCCTGATGAAGCTGGTGCGTGATACGTATAGTATTGTATCACATTATTCATGTTAGAGCAGAAATGGTACAATGAGATATCACTAAAAGCCGTTACAATTGAGCAAAAAATAGGGATTGTTCCTGTTCTGACGATACGCCCGGAGATAAAACTGTAGAGCCTTAGAGTGGTCACCCGTAATTTCGTACAGAACACCGAGATTGTTGTCGCGGATACCGTCAAACTGAACACGTGTCTGTTCAAGCAGGATACGGGCGTCACCGTAGTTTCCGTTTACTGCGTGATCAACCGCTTTATTTATAATAACGGCATCCGGCGACCCGCCCTTTGCGCGAAGCATATAGCGTATATGGTAATATCGGCGCAGTTTATCATGCTGGTACTCTCCCTCTTTATAGTAATCGGAACGCCCCAGTAATTGTTCAGTAGAATATTTATCGGATATCCTGATCTGTTCAACTGTTGATGCACATCCGGCCGTGCAGCTAAGGCTACACAGCAGACCTAGCAGGAGCAAACGATTCAACGGTTGCCTCCACACATTTGGCCGCGTTCAGCATGGCATTCTCGTTGAAGTGACTGGCCATAATCTGCATACCTACCGGTAGATCTTTGGAGTCTTTCGCTATCGGAACAGACATTGCCGGTATTGCGGCGAGGTTCGCGGATATTGTCAGTATGTCTGAAAGGTACATTTCCAGCGGGTCGCTGGTTTTTTCCCCCAGTTTAAACGCAGTTGTCGGAGTTACCGGAGAAAGTATGATGTCAGCGGTTTCGAAAGCTGCCTGGAAATCATCCATAATGAGCTTCCGTGTTTTAAGCGCCTTCAGGTAGTAGGCGTCGTAGTATCCCGAAGACAGCGCATATGTGCCGAGAATGATCCGGCGCTTAACCTCATCGCCAAATCCTTCGTTTCGGGTCTGTTTATACAGATCGGATATCGATGAGACTTCCCCGTCTGTCCGGTATCCGTACTTAACCCCGTCATATCGCGCGAGGTTGGAAGACGCTTCTGCGGGTGCGATGAGGTAATAGGTTGGAACAGCGTATTCAACCATCTTTAGTGAAACCGTCACGATATGTGCGCCCATTTGTTCCAGTTCATGTATCTTCTGCGAAACGATATGGCGTACTTCGTCAGAAACGCCGTTAAAATATTCCTCGGGTACGCCGATTCGGATACCCTTGATAGAGGGGGATTCGATATTCGGCATAACCGTACACTCGGGATCAACCGATGTCGAATCCCGGTGATCCTTTCCGCTTATCAGTGATGTCAGAAGTGCCGCATCATCGGCGTTTCGCGTTATCGGTCCGATCTGGTCAAGCGATGACGCGAATGCGACGAGTCCGTACCGGGAGACTCGTCCGTATGTGGGTTTTACACCCGTAACCCCGCAGAAGGATGCGGGCTGCCGTATGGACCCACCCGTATCAGAACCGAGTGCCGCGGGGGCAAGATGTGCGGCGACTGCTGCGGCCGAGCCGCCTGAACTCCCGCCCGGAACACAGTCGGTATTATGGGGGTTCCGTACAGGTCCAAAAAATGAAGTTTCGTTTGTAGAGCCCATTGCGAACTCGTCCATGTTCGTCTTGCCCAGGACGAGAAAGCCGCTGTTCTCCAGTTTTTCAATCACGGTTGCATTATACGGCGGTATAAATTTTTCAAGAAAACGGGAACCGCAGGTCGTGCGAATGTTCCGGGTACAGATGTTGTCTTTTATTGCGATGGGAATGCCGTCAAACCGGGAGCGCTTTTCTCCTGAAGTCCTGCGTCTGTCAGACTCATGTGCCAGAACGAGGAGCCGCTCAGGATTGAATGTAATATATGCATTACACATTTTATTGGCAGAACCGATTTTATCGATATATGCGTTTGCAATTTCAACCGACGATATCTCTCTGGATTCAAGAAGAGCGGACAGTTCGGCAATTGTTTTTGTTGTTATCATGCAGTGTCTCCCACGCAGAACGTCATAGTATAATGGTGTATGTCATTATCTCAAAAATAGTGATGAGAGAGCTCCTAAGGGGTCAATACATTTTCTAACCGAGAATTTTGAATTAATTAAAAAATTAGTATTGACCGTGAACGGTGTTGTAAATACTTTGTTGCCAGTTATCAATCACTTCTAACATCTTTCAGCGTTTTTGTTTTTCAACTTTTTCACAAAGTGTTACAAAAAAGCTTGACGTTGTTAAGCGGTTTTGTCATAACGGTTTTCGCCGCCTTGGAAAGGGGCGTGCGTCCTGGTTCTTGTAGGGGGCTGGGGAATGGTTCTTTGAAAACTGAATAGAGACGAAAGAGAAAGTCAATGATTTGAGTATTGCTCGTCAAGAGTGATGCACGAAGTTAGAACAAGATACTCTGTATAGAGTGAAGATATCTATAACGGAGAGTTTGATTCTGGCTCAGAACGAACGCTGGCGGCGCGTCTTAAACATGCAAGTCGGACGAGAAGCTCGGTGCTTGCACATGAGCGGACAGTGGCGAACGGGTGAGTAACACGTGAGTAATCTACCTCTGAGATCGGGACAACTCCGGGAAACCGGGGCTAATACCGGATACGAGGCAACTTGAAAGGTGGGGACCTTCGGGCCTACCGCTTGGAGATGAGCTCGCGGCCCATTAGCTAGTTGGTGGGGTAAAGGCCTACCAAGGCGACGATGGGTAGCCGGCCTGAGAGGGTGATCGGCCACATTGGGACTGAGATACGGCCCAGACTCCTACGG
>CAZAHA010000028.1:0-18699 GCA_964484915.1 uncultured Leptospirales bacterium | reverse complement strand
CGGGGATCGCCCCGGGCCGGCGTTCAAGGCGATCCTCGACACCGTCTACGACGAAGGCTGTCGAACAGGACGGTTACGGCATGGGGTACATGGAATCGTTCAACATCGACAGCTCCGGCGTCATAACCGGCGTCTACTCGAACGGCATCAAACAACCCGTCGGCCAGGTCGCCATGTCGGTGTTCACAAATCCGCAGGGACTGACCGCCGTCGGTGAGAACCTCTTTGAGGTGTCAAACAACTCCGGAATGGCAAATACGGGCGCGGCGAACAGCGCCGGACGCGGAAAGATAAATGCCGGATCGCTTGAAATGTCAAATGTTGACCTTTCTGACCAGTTTACCGATATGATCGTCACCCAGAGGGGATTTCAGGCCAACTCACGAACGATTACGACATCTGACCAGATGCTGCAGGAAGTGATTAACCTGAAACGGTAAATAGCGGTTTGCGACCTGAGTAAATAGCTGCAGCAGGATTTTAGGCGGGAAAACCGTAAAAAAAAAATGGGAATGAACCGGTAGTATGATATATACAGAACGTGGGCGGCAGACTAATCTGAGACACCGATCATATGCTTTCTTTAGAACCACTGCTTCACAAACGCCGTCCCGGTTACCCGGCGCCATATACCATTGCCAAATGTACCTGCATCCGGTGCCGGGTAACCTGTACATAGTAAATCATCTATATTGACCGCATCGCTTGACCTCTCCGAACATGCTTACTATAATAGTACAAAATAATAAAAATCATGCGCGTAGGTACAATGCTTGAAACCGAAGTCACCGTACATGGACGCGTGTCCACGATACAAATCCGCGGCCGATATGAACTCACCTCGGTTAATTATGTCGAAAACGTGTTTCGCGAACAGTTGTATGCAGACTTTGACATAATCGCGTTTGACTTGAAAAACCTCCACTATATCGACTCATCGGGGATTGGATCGCTGATACGGTGCACCAACCTCGCCAGGAAACAGAACATCAAAACCGTATTTTATAATCTCGGTCCTGACATCGATTCCGTCTTCAGGCTTTCCAAACTCGACACACTCATTGACATCATCTCAGAAGATACATTCCGTCAGAAATACCTCGCCTGACCCGCCGGTGGCCGTAATCAGACCGAAATACGAACGTCTTGCGTCTGATATTACCATTGACAACATCCCGGCATACTGTGATAGTTGCTTCCGGGAGCGTTATCCCGGATGATTGCATAATCAACATTATACATTCACGTTAACAGGAGTTGCCAATGTCACGAGTACTGTCAGGGATCCAGCCCTCAGGTTCTCTTCATATCGGAAACTATTTCGCGATGATGAAACCCATGATAGAGAGCCAGTATGATAACGAACTGTACTGTTTTCTGGTGAATTACCACGCGCTGACCTCGGTTACCGACGGAGACACTCTCCGCGACAACACGGTTAACGCGGCGCTTGATTTCCTCGCGCTGGGACTCGATCCGGAAAAATGCTACTTTTGGGTACAAAGTGACGTTCCGGAAGTGCAGGAGCTGACCTGGATCCTTGCCTGCAACACATCCCTCGGCCTGCTCGAACGGAGTCACTCATACAAGGACAAGATTGCAAAAGGACTGACACCGAACACGGGACTGTATACCTATCCTGTTCTTATGGCTGCCGACATCCTCCTCTTCCAGGCTGAAAAGGTTCCCGTCGGGAAGGACCAGAAACAGCACCTTGAAATCGCCCGTGACATTGCCGTCTCCTTTAATGCCACATACGGCGAGACTTTTACGCTTCCAGACGCAATCATTGAAGAGACGATCGCGGTCATTCCGGGTACGGACGGCCAGAAAATGTCCAAGAGCTACGATAACACAATCAAGATGTTCGATGATGAAAAGAAGCTGCGCAAGACGATCATGAAGATTGTTACCGATTCCACTCCGGTTGAAGAGCCGAAGGATCCGGACAGCTGCAATGTTTTTGCACTCTACCGGCTCTTCGCAAGCAAAGAACAGTGTGACGATCTTGCAGCCCGGTATCGTGCGGGAGGCATGGGTTACGGAACGGCAAAACAGGAGCTCTTTGAGCTCGTTACGCAATATTTTAAGCCGTATCGAGAAAAGCGCGACGCGCTTGCCGCAGACCCGGAGTACGTCTACTCCGTTCTGCGCATGGGGGCCGAGAAAACGCGGGAGAAGGCAAACGAAACACTCTCCGTTGTCAGGAAAAAAGTCGGTCTTGACTATAGAAAGAGGTAACAGATGAACAGTGTACTCAACGTAAACGCAACGATGGAACGTATCGACAACGACCGTTACAGACTGCGGGAACTGTATACCATCGCCCTCCAGGAATTTCCCAAATGGCGCAACAGATTGAAAGAAAGCATAGATTCATCCGACCTTGAGGCAATCCAGAAAACGGCGCACTCATACAAAGGCTCCTCAGCCACACTCGGCGCCGAGGTCCTGAATGAAATGTTCCTGGATATGGAAGATGCGGCAAAAGACGGAAACATGGATCGTGTACGAAAGATCTTTACCGACTCGTTCGAGAAAAACATGGCGGACCTCGAATCAGCCATACAGGTATTTCTTCGATCGAAGGAGTGACCTCCCCCTGACTCACATTAAATAAACAGGTTAAGGTTAGACTCTTCAGCGGCCTCCAGATATGTCGCGACACCGCCAATCTCCACAAAGTCAAACAGCTCCTCCTTCTTCACTCCCATAACGTCCATAGACATCTGACAGGCCATCATGGTAATGCCAGACTCCGTTGCCGCCCTCATCATATCCTCAAGAGAATCGATCCGCTTGTTCTTCATCACCATGCGCATCATCCTTGTTCCCATGCCCATCATGTTGAGTTTGGAGAGCGAAAGCTCGCGGCTGCTTTTTGGAAGCATCATTGCAAACATCCGTCCCATCAGATCCTTTTTGACATGCGGCCTCTTTGTCTTTTTCAGCAGGTTCAAGCCCCAGAATGTGAAGAACATGGTGACCTTTTTTCCGGTCGATGCTGCTCCGTTGGCTATGACAAACGAGGCAAGCGCACGATCGAAATCATCCGAAAAGACAACCAGTGTTTTGTTGGATGCCGCATGCCCCTGACGAAGCGTCTTCGTCTGTCCGCCCTTCTTTACAAGGGCCGATATGACGCCCTTATCGTCGGAAATTGAGATGAGCGTGTTTCCGGTCATCGTGCACCAGGATGCGGCGTCCTTGCGGAATCCGGGATCGGTTGCCCTGATCAGCAGCGTTTCGCCTTCGACGATCCGGTCGATCGACCGTTTCAGCTGCATAATCGGACCGGGACACTGCAGTCCGCAGGCGTCCACGCAAACAGAGGCCTCAACCGAAACTGGTGTATCCTCACCCCGGCTGACGATGATGTCGTCCTTGCCCACGGAAAGATCGGAAAAGATGTCTTCGTTTGACTGTTTCTGGTTGGCAAGCTGGTAGGTCTTGATTCCACCGGACAGGTTATAGACGCGTTCAAAGCCGTGCTGCATGAGTATCCGTGCGGCGAAGTATCCGCGCGTACCCACCTGGCAGTACACGATGATCTTTCTGCCGCGGGGGATCTCATCCAGTCGATCCCTCAGCGAGTCAATTTCTATGTTTACCGAACCGTCGATCCTCTCAAGCGCGGCCTCTTCCGGTGTGCGGACATCAAGGAGGATTATCTCATCCTGACGCTCCTGTTTCAGCTCTTCCCATGATATGACGTTCAGCATACCGGCCATGATGTTCTCTGCGGCATATCCGCTGATGTTTACCGGATCCTTCGCGGAGGCGTACGGCGGGGCATATGCGTGCTCGATCTCCTGAAGATCGTACACCGTTCCACCTCTGGAGAGAACAGACGCGATGAGGTCTATCCTCTTGTCAACACCCTCGTAGCCGATCGCCTGCGCCCCCAGCACGCGGCCGTTTTCCGGGTTGAAGATGAGTTTCAGCGTCATGGGTATGGCACCCGGATAGTATCCGGAATGGCTGCCGACATGTATTATGTTTGAAACAAACGGAATGGTGCTGTCCTGAAGGTTCTTTTCGGCAAGACCCGTTGAGGCGACGGTGATGTCGAAGACCTTCGCGATCGCCGTATTGATTGCGCCGTGATATTCACGGACATTGCCGCGGACGATGTTATCGGCAACGATGCGTCCCTGACGGTTTGCGGGCCCCGCCAGCAGTGTATTAAACGGTTTACCGGTAACCGGGTGCGGAAACGCGATTGCGTCGCCGATTGCATATATGTCTTGATCGTTCGTCTGAAGGAAGCCGTTCACCAGTATCGCGCCGCGTTCAGTTGTATCCAGCCCGGCGTCACGGGCGAGTTTGCTGTCCGGCCGGACCCCAATGGAGAGAATAACAAGATCGCTGTCGATCGAGCGTCCGGAATTGAGGTTAACCTGGAGCGGCTTTCCATCACCGCCGAAGGATGAGACACCGTCGCCGAGATAAAACTCGACACCCTTGGTCTTCAGGTGCTGATGGACCTGTGCAGCCATTTCGTAGTCGATCGGCGCCATTACCTGCTCCGCCATCTCGACGATGGTAACCCTCATCCCCAGATGATGAAGGTTTTCTGCCATCTCAAGGCCGATGAAGCCGGCACCCACGATGACCGCCTGGCGCGGTTTCTTCTCGCTGATATGACCAATGATCGCGTCCATGTCCCCGACGTTCCGCAGTGTATAGATACCCGGCGCAGAGATACCCTGTATGGGAGGCCGGAGCGGCTCGGCACCCGGAGACAGAATCAGACGGTCATAGTGTTCCGTGTACTCCTCGCCGGTGTCGGTTTTCCGTACGGTTACCGTGTGCTCTGATCTGTTTATACCGACGACTTCGTTTCGTACACGGACATCAATATTCAGTCGTGCCGACAGCTTTTCCGGCGTCATCAGAAAGAGGGTGTCCCTGTCGGAAATAACACGGCCGATGTGGTACGGTAGACCGCAGTTTGCGAAGGAGACATGCTCGCCCCGCTCAAAAAGCAAAATCTCGGCGTGTTCATCAAGACGCCGAAGCCTGGCAGCCGCCGTCGCTCCTCCGGCTACACCACCGACAATACAGTATCGTGCCATACTCTGTCTCCAATTATACGTATTTTTGTATGTACCGCAAGAAAGGCTTTACGGCTTCTCATCGTTTTCTTTCTATATCCTTATATTGCGATATATGGGTTCTGTCAATTTTTTTTCCGTTTACAAGAATCCACCATGCAGGTTTATTGTAACCTCACACATGTAATCTACATGCAATACCCCATCGGTGTAAGCCGAAAGCCTTCTATACGGAAAACATGCCGACGCTTCCTAAAGAATCCTTAACGCCTTTCCGACTATAATATTGAAACTCACTCGGCAAGGTAAACACATGAAAATATCCGTCACGCTGCTCAAACAGGATGACAAGGTCATCGCGACTTGTCCTGAACTCGAAATAAACTGTTACGCATCAAACCCCGCGGAAGCAACAGACAGAATCAAGAAAGTCATCTCTTTTTATGTGGATTCGGCACGGGACCTGGGGCTCGATGTCCAGGACTTCGATGCCGTGATGATTGACGGACAGTACTCCGGTGAGCTGGAACGGTTTACCTACAGCGGCATCTCGGATTCGCTTAATTAATTTTTTTTCTCCCAAAATGGTTTGACAGATACTGACCGATTGCTATTTTTAATAAAGAACATATCCTTATATAATCCGTACAACATGAATAAAAAAACAATCGAGAAACTGGCAACGGTTTTCGACGAGGATCTTCTTGTCGATGCCTCCCATAACAAAAACATAATCCTCCAGCATGCATATGAGAATATGGAGATTGGACTGCACCAGGAATCCGCCAAGCTCTTCTATCTCTATTTGAGCGAAAACGATCCTTCTCCCGAGCCGCTGAACGGCCTGGCTGTCTGTATGTATGAGATGGAGCTCTACGACAAGTCCATGGACATCATCAACTACACGCTTGATCTCTTTCCGGACGATCCCGTATCGATATCCAACAAGGGATCGCTCTGCTGGCAGCTCGGCGACTATGAGCAGGCCATCTACTATTATACCAGTTCGATCACCATCGATCCCGGGCTGATAGATTCCCGCATTAATCTCATAAACCTCTATCGGGAAAACGGCGACATCCTGATCGCATACTCCCAGAGCCTGAAACTCCAGTCTGACTATCCCGAAAACGAAGAGGTTACCGACCTCTCAAACGACATTCTACTTGATATCGCGCTGATGTTCTACTAAAAGGGCGCCCGGGTACAATGTGAAGCGACAGATTACCGTACCATTCTTTATCCCGCATGCGGGATGTCCGCACACGTGCGTATTCTGCAACCAGAACCGGATAAGCGGAAAAATCGCCATGCCGGAACCGTCGTCAATTTCATGGACTGTCAGACGCCATAGGGCAAGCGCAGCGGACGGTATCCATACGGAAATCGGCTTCTTCGGAGGGACCTTCACCGCACTGCCCGTCTCCGTTCAGGAGGCATACCTGACAGAAGCAAAGCGCCTCAAGGATTCAGGAACCGTTTCGGCAATCCGCCTCTCCACCAGACCCGACGCACTTGAAGATATGATCCTCGATCTGCTTTCTTTCTATTCTGTCGATACGGTTGAACTTGGTGTGCAATCGTTCCATGACGAAGTCCTTCGCGCATCACACAGGGGACATTCTGTAAAAGACTCGTACACCGCCCATGACGCCCTCAAAAAGCGGGGCTTTCAGACGGGCATCCAGCTTATGTCCGGACTTCCGCTGGACACACATAATCGTTCGGCAGAGAGCGCCCGTATAGCTGCCTCACTTGCTCCTGACTGCGTCAGAATCTATCCTGCTGTCGTTATACGAAATACCAAGCTCCACAAGATGTACGCATCCGGACAGTATTCACCGCAGAGCCTCGAGGAGGCCGTGCAGACCGCCGCGGCCATGCTCAGAATCTTCGATGAAAAGTCTGTTCCGGTCATCCGTACCGGACTGCATCCCATGGAAGACAGGGAGCATAACAGCATCATAGCGGGCCCATACCACACCGCCTTCGGTTTTCTGGTTAAGTCGAGGATGAGGAGGGACCATGCGGAGGAGATGATTCGCAGTTTTCCCGGTTTGAATGATGTACAATCTGTCACCCTCACCGTTCCACCTGAATACCATGAGGAGTATATCGGGCACCGCAGGGAAAACATACACTACCTCAACCACCTCTTCGGCATCTCGATTCGCATCATCCGCGGTGTTTCTTTCTCTGTGTCATAGTACAGCCGGAGAAACCGGCCTTTTCGTTTTATACCGGATGGCCGTGCGGGCTGGCCGTATGCGATAAACCGCGCCCACTGTTATCCGTTCGCCGGTATTTGAGGTATGTCCCCGTTAAAACAATGAGCCTATGTGAGAGCGCTGACCTGCTGCCGGTATACAATGTTCCGAAACGGTTGTTTTCCACTCCCGCTTTTGGTACCTTAAATATTGCGGCTGCTTGCACACGCGCTTTGCTGTCTTCAATGAGCGGTGCACGCGATACCTGCCGCATGGAGTACAAACAATGAATACTATCAAGAAGGTATTTCTAACGCTGTCATGTATGCTGCTTCTGGTTTCTGCCGGCTGCAGACAACAGCTGACAACCGGCAAACATGAACTTCCTCCGGCCGAAGACGGCGCGGACTCTCATCTCGAAGAATCTCCCCGCCACGGAGAGTGGGTCACCTATACGGCTCCGGGAGGGGACGAGGTACGGGCGTGGCTGGTCTATCCCGAACGTGACGACAAGGCACCGGTTGTTATCGTCATTCATGAGATATACGGCCTGACAGACTGGGTCCGCGCGGTTACCGATCAGCTGGCAAGCGAAGGCTTTATCGCAATCGCCCCGGACTACCTGAGCGGCAAGACAGAAGACGGTTCTGAGGGGCTCAGCAAAGATGAAGCAAGGAATCTTATTATGGATCTTGAACCCGATGAAATCGTCAGCCTTACGAACGGTGCGGCCCGGTATGCGACATCACTTGACGCGGCGACCGAAAAATTCGCTACTGTCGGATTCTGCTGGGGAGGGGCCCAAAGTTTTTACTATGCGACACAGCAGCCCGATCTGACCGCAGCCGTTGTGTACTACGGATCATCTCCCCAGGACATAACCAAACTGCACGACATCGGGGCGGCAACACTCGGACTGTACGGCAGCGAAGACAACCGTGTTCTGGAGACCGTTTCCAAAGCCGAAGAAGAGCTGCACCGCATGGGTAAGCCCCATGTACAGTATGTGTATGAAGGTGCGGGCCACGCGTTTCTCCGCCAGCAAGACGGCATGGACGGGGCCAACATGAAGGCTGCCGAAGAGGCATGGCCGACTACCATCGAGTTCCTCATGAGCACACTCGAGTAGCCGGCTACAGAGATACATCCCGTTAAAAGTAGCCGAGCAGCCGTCCAAGGACCAGTATACTGAGCCAGAGCACAATGACAGGGAGTGACATCATGCGAACCGGAAGATTCGGTTCGCCGTCACCACCCTGTATTCTGCTTCTTTTGTTCCGTATCAAAACACCCAAAAGCAGCATGGAACACAGCGCAACCGGTATGAGCGCCATCTTTGCCGTAAAAATGGGCGATTTTACGTAGTTGTCCGCCCCTGCGGCAAACAGAAGGAGTCCGCTTCCTGCGGCTATGATGAATCCGGTTATGGATGTTCCTGCCAGGACATTCCACGAAGGCTCCAGCGGAAGTGATCGCCAAAACCCGAGAATACGGATACAAATCGGAACAGCCCCGCCGACAAGCAGGGATATGCCGATAATGTGTAACGCATTCACGGCCGGATATAACCAGACAGACATCCGTAACATTTCAGCCGGATAGGAATTTCCGATAAGTTCTGCGATATTTCCAATCTGCATCGCTTCGTTTTCCTACGATTCCCGGTTGGGATACAGATCAAATTCTTTCCCATCGATAACGAGGCGTTCTGCCTTTACCGTCAATACGTCCTTGTCTGAAGAACGGTGCCCGTAAACGGTCATCTCCGCTCCATCCTGAAGAACCTCCTCGGTCAACCCGGCCCGTTCATTTCTCCACGGCTGGCCGATCTCCACCGTCCACTGTGAACCATCCACATCGATCGTAACCTCTCCATGCGGGTTCCCAAGCTTGTACGAAACGATTGTACCGGTTATGGTAAACTCTTCATCCGTCGCCCATGCCCATCCGTGGTGTGCGTACAGCGCGCTTCCACACAGGATAAGGACGAGTACCGCAATAATCGTCACTGATTCCCTTTTCATGACGGCACATGTATCGGAACATCTCATATTTTCCTCCTTTTTCCCCTACCAATATAGTAAAAACCGGACGATTCGTCCGCAAAAAAGAGGCCACCGCGATGAGACATAATTTTTTCCTTTATTTTTATTCATACCGTACGATACTTGTGACAGGAAGAACTGTACACACAGTTCAGCACGCTGATTTGCCGGGTTTAGCCGGATTGTAACCGAAGGAAGCGGCCTATTTCATACGGTAACGGTACACCAACATGAAACGATATTCATACATTATCATCTGCTCGATCCTGCTTACGGCGGTCCTTTCCGGACGCAAAGCCGGCGCCGCAAACGAGTCCGTACAGGAAGTCGCCGTCATGTGGAATAAGGGTGTCGTAAAGACAACGGTAACCGATTCCATTCGGAGCGACATCGTCCTTGGTGAGAAGAAACGCCTCAATTCGCTCCGGATGCTGTCGTACAGAAGGGCGCAGCTTTCGGCTCAGGAACTGCTTGCGCGGGAGATACTGATGATTCCTGTTGACGGACAAATGACCGTTGACGATATCATGAAGAAGCATCAGTACAGCAGACAACAGTTCGCACACCTTCTGACAGACCGTCTGATTACCAGACGCTATCCGCTTGACTTTTACATGACCCGGTGCAATGCGTATGTAACGTTTGCAGACATTATACGCGTACTGCCCTACCGGTACCCGTCCCGGGATTTCCCCCGATTTGACGACGCCGCGCACGCTACGGTCTACACCTCCCTCGTTGTCGACACGCGGGGTACCGAATTTACTCCACTGCTCATGCCGTCCATATACGACGAAGGCGGACTTGAACTGTACGGACGTCAGTATATCGATCCAGACAAGATGCACGACTCGGGACTTGTACTGTACGTCACTTCCGAGGATGAAGCAATGAATCATGAACTTGCGGGAGAACACCCCTACTATACCGTGGCGCTGAGGACCCTTTCCGGGAGTCCGGTCATATCATACCGGGACGTGCGCCGTCTCTTCAGCAGGGAAGATAACATTGACTATTTGAAAAAGTGTCGGGTGTTTTTTATTACCGACGGGAGTACCATGTGAATCCAGTCGTCAAGATAATGAGACGTTTCTTTGTCTGGTTTGACCGTGCAACAGATGAAATGGATATAAAGACGCGGATCATGATCCGTCAGTCGTTTACACTCGTCATCGTGATCCTCGCGTTCGTCGGCCTTTTTATCGGTGTATCAGCCGGTAGACGGGCCGCCGACAAGGGAGGCGTACCGATCGTGGAAGAGACACGTGATGTTTTCGATATAGACATTACGCGGGAACGCGAACGGGTCACCTTTTCTGGAATGATCGATGAGCAGGTGATGATTGAAAGGGACAATCGGGCTCCGGAACGAACCGCTAATCGTGAAACAGAACCAGATTTTCGTACGGATGAAGATATGGTACTTGAGCGGGACACCCTCCGCGGAGAAGAGACGACCGTACCGCAGTCACAAGGGGAACCGCTTGAGCCGATAGAACCGCAGGGTATGACGCCGCGGGAGCGTGAGCCTGAACCGGTCCCTTCCGCCGAACAGACTGACGCCGAGGTCATCATCCGCGAAGAGGACAGGATGGTACCCGAAGATGAAACGCAACAACAAGACAGCAGCGCCTCAGCGGAATGGGCACCGGGAAGCGAAGATGGAGACCGTGAACAAAACATGGTCCCTCTTGACAGAAACGGAGGAATAGTGGAATGAAAAAGTTTGCTGCCATACTCTGCATCATCTCCTTCCTGCAACTGAACGCGAAAAATGCGGACGATATCATAAGGATCATCAAGGAGCCGGCAAAGAGCGACAGCTCCCGAAACACAATACGCGGCAATAACGACGAGGCACGGGTCGATAAATCCGACAGGGCACGGATACAGTTTGTTCAGGACGAAGAAACTTCGACTGAAGAGGAACCGGCTCCACAGCCCAGGCAGGACGATTATGCCGATACCGGTAACCAGTCCCCTGAAAGACCTCAACCGGCTGAAGAACAGCAGGCTGCAGAACAGCAGGCTGCAGAACAGCAAGCTGCAGAACAGCAAGCCGCTCGACGGCCGTCCACCCGCGGGAACGGACAGAACCAGCAGAGTGCGATGCCGTCTCCCATGAGTACGGATTCGGTACTGCTCGAAAGCGGAATAGCACTGTACAACAGCGGCAACTACGCCTCCGCTATCGAGACACTCCGGGAACTCAGAACTAATTTTCCCGCCTCACCCCTGGCGGACCAGGCCAACATGTGGATCGCCCGCTCCCACTTCCGCCAGGACCAGACGCGCGAAGGACTCGACACCCTGGAGCTGATACCGGAAAGCTCGGGCGAGTATCCGTCTGCGCTTTATCTGGCCGGTACACATTACCTTTCCCTCAAGGAGTACGACCGTGCGCGGCGTTCATTTTACCGTGCATCGTCGCTTTTTCCGTCGCATGAGATAGCGGATGACGCACTCCTTGAACTGTCCAAGCTGTACAAAAGCGAGGGCAACGGCGAAGAGGCGTTAAAAAGCGCCGTCTATATTCTGAAAAATTATGCAGACCGGGAAAGCGCAGATGACGCCTTCTACATGATGGGCAAGATATACGAGACTGACCCGAGATTGAAGGACATCGAGAAGGCCCGGCAGATTTTTACACTTTTCCTGAACCGTGCGGAAAAGGGAGAAGCGCCTTATGCAAACTCTCCACTCGCGGACAAGGTAAGAAACGACCTGAAGTATATTAATGAGAGTTACTTTGCCGCGGAATAGGCAACATCGCCGAAATCGTTGATTTCGTTTGCAATAACGGACATGCGCTGACCTCCCTGCCGCTGCTGCTACAACACAGCCAGCAGATCACAGACGATCGTATCAAGAAGCGGCCAGTTTTCAGAATCTACACGGACCGTCCTGTACGGCTTCTTCCCCTGTACCATAATGTCCTGTACGCTACCGCACCGGTTCATGATCACATCCGGAAACGGCCTGCCGAATACGGACACGAACCGTGATTCGCTGACACCGTCGGCCCGTCTGAGCCCGGTCAAGAAAAACTCGGCAACGGCGTCATGCTCCGTACGCACGTCGTATTCCCGGACGGGACGTCCCGTACAGTAATCCTCAACCGACGGGCGGTTGCGATACCGGGCCGTTCCGTCAAACGAATGGGCGCCGGGACCGAACCCGTAGTATGGGGCGAACGTCCAGTACTTCTCGTTATGACGGGCGCGTTTTCCCGGCCGGGCGAAGTTTGACACCTCATAATGCTCATAACCCGTATCCTGTAAAAAGGCCGAGACGGTTCTGTAGCTTTCAAGCTGATGCTCATCATGGCCGGAGTCCGGCGTAAAGCGGTTGTAAAGCGATGTACCTTCATCTATGGAAAGGAGGTATACGGAAAGATGCCCGGGGGCGTACGGCAGCACATGCCGGAGATCCACAACGGTATCGATATCCCGGCTGATTCCGGAAATAAAATCGACAGAATGGTCCACATCAGGCGAAAAGAAACAGTCAAGCACTGCATCATCAGCATACCCTCCTCTTCTGCCGATACGGTCATATCCCGTGCGGCTGAACGTCTGTATGCCAAGCGACATTCGGTTGATGCCGGCAGACTGATACGCCAGGAGCGTCGCCTGCACCGCATGAACGGGATTAACCTCCAGGGTGATCTCGCTCTTTGGGCTGAGCGCAGTTTTCCGTGAGACGGTGTCAAGGATCCGTTCTATCCGTGCCGGTCCAAGGACGGAAGGAGTACCGCCGCCGAAGTAGACCGTGTCCGCTGACACGGCGAGACCGTCCAGCACCCCTGTTATTTCATCACAGAGCCGGTCCACGTACGGGTCCACGAGTTCACCATGGGTCCGCAGCGGACGTGAGTAGAAGGAGCAGTAGTGGAACGCATCCTCACAGAAGGGCACGTGGATATATATGCCTGCGTCAACCTTCATCGGGAAAGCCCAGGTCGATCAGAACAGACTCCTGTACCTCGGTCTTTCCGCGCAGGGCGCTGATAACGGCGTTGTACGATCGGCGGGTGTTGGAAAACGTAAAGAGCACCGGTAATCCTCCCGCATGTTTTGCAACCGTGAAGGGATTGCCCGTGGAAACGGCTATCAGGGTATAGTTTTTCGGCAGGCGGTTTGCGACCGATACGATCCGTGACGCGTCGGAATCACGGCATTCATAATACACATAGGTTTTTTCCGCAGACGGACTGATCCCCTTCCAGAAAGACATCCGCCTTGCAAACGGCATTCCCTCCCTCGCAAGCTCCTCGGCAAACGCCCGCGAAGCGGGAACGACTATGCTGCTGCCATGATGTCTAAACGGAACTTCGTTTGAACCGCGTCTGAAATAGAGGGCCTTCTCTGACGCCTGGCGGTTGACATCTGCAGCAGAACTCAAAAGACGCGCATCCTGCATGTCAAGTCTGTAGGGCAATACGGAGGCGGAAACAGCGGGATCGTAGATACCGTACTCGCGCTTCGCCCGAAGAATCCTCCCTACCGACGCATTAATGCGTTCTTGGGATATCTCTCCCTTTTTCACCGCATCTGTAAGCGCCGTACATATTTTATGCGTATTGAAATGTGTTGTTACCAGAATGATGTCGGCTCCGGCCTTGACAGCGCGTACCGCCGCCTCGCCGATACCCATGTTGCTGGCGATGGCACCCATCTCCAGATCGTCCGTCATGACCAGACCGTCATATTCCATCTCTTCCCTGAGGATGCCTGTAAGAAAGCGTCTGGAGAGCGTGGCGGGATACGGGGACGGGTCTATCCGTGGATACCGAATATGCGCGCTCATGACCGCGGAACAGTTAGCCGTGACAGCCGCGCGAAACGGAACAAGTTCCACGGCGTCCAAACGCTCTCGTGTAAAATCAATCTGCGGCAGTGAAACATGTGAGTCAACATGGGTATCGCCGTGACCGGGAAAATGCTTTGCAACTGCCATACAACGGGACGCCTGTATGCCCCTGATATAGGCGCTGCCCAGACGGGCAACATGTTCCGGACGTGATCCAAAGGCCCTGGTGTTGATGACCGGATTGTCCGGGTTATTGTTTACGTCGATGTCCGGCATGAGGTTCATGTTAATTCCGAGAAGCCGCAGCTGTATGCCCGTAATGCGGGCCGCGTTGCGGACGATCTGTTCATCGTTCGCAGAGCCGAAGGCCATGCTGCCGGGAAACTGCGTTACCCCATCCGTGATTCGTACAACACGCCCGCCTTCCTGGTCGATGGAAATGAAAAGCGGCAGTCCGCCCTGTGTCACGGAATAGTCCTGCAGCGAACCGGCAAGCCCGGTTATCTGCTCCTTGTTGTCGCAGTTATACCCGAAGAAGATGAACCCCCCGGCATGGTAGTCACGTATCATCTTCTTCATTGTATGGTTTATAACGGTACCCGGAACACCAACCATAAGCATCTGACCGATCTTCCGTTCTATCGACATGTGATCATCTCCTGATACTGTTTCCCCTCTTCCCGAACCGGGTCCGGGGCCGGGTCCGGGGCCGGGTCCGGCGGCCAGAAGAAGGAGTACCGCCAAACACAAGATAGTACGTCTGAAAAATAGTATCATATGGTGATCATCCTGTTAAAATGATAGCGAAATACTGTTCCGGTTTTCTCCGGCTGTGCCGAAAGCAGAGCGGAAAGGGTTCAATCATCCCCATTGCAACAGTGCAGCCTGCACTATACCAGCCGCGGCATATGCAGCAAGATGAGTGGATGATAATATTCCCAAAAGCCGGTGTACATATAATCCAGATATATGTCCAGCAATTCCTTTCATGCTTTTCGGCAGTCAATCATATTCGTCAGTCAGCCGATACTAATAGGGACGGCTGTTTTTTCCTGAACGGGACGGTAACAGGATTCAGGGTAATAAATATTTTGATTGCTAAATATCAAGACGGCCAATACGGTAATACCCAGTCGGTATCGTCGATACCGGAATCCAGACCAGGTTAATCACGCAGGGTTCGAATGTCAGATCAGATGAGCGAAATCAACTTCGTAGACAGTTTCTCTGCCGACACGATCGTCATCCGTAAGGTTATCGACTCACTCATGAATGACCTTACAAAAATGAACTACCCCAAGGAAGAGAAGGACGAAATCATCCTGGCGATGGACGAGATTATCACCAACGCCGTTCAGGAGACGCTCTTTACATTGCAGAATAATCCGACCTTCGGGTCGGGACACGAGATATCCGTACGGTACCGCATAACAGACGACAACTTTGACGCCACGATCATCGACCACGGAAAGGGGCTTGATATTAACACTATCTTCAGGAAAATCCCTGACAGCAACGCACCAGATTACAAGGAACAGCTGATAAGGTATGCCCATAAGTCTGACGGAAAGAAACTGAAGGTACGGCTGAACGGAAAGGAGATATCTATCAACGGCATCGGTGCCGGACTGAAAATAATCCTGTCATTCATGGACGTCCTCAACATCGACCTGATCGACCGGGACTGTGTCATCAGCGACACGGTCGGCTGCTCGACAGACGGCTCCATAATCACCATGCACAGGAAAAGGAGATACAGATGAAACTGGAACGTGCCAATCTGGCATACATGGACGAGGAGTTTCTGACATCCAGACAGGCGCGTCCGATACGCATCCTCAGCGAATACCTCAACCCCGAACGCAAACTGAAGGAGCTTGGCATCAACCATACGGTCGTCTTCTTTGGTTCGGCACGGATCCGCCCGGAGGATGCCCATCCGCTGAAGGAGAGCTACGACGCCGCAGAGGAGCTTGCGTACAGGATCGCCAGCTGGTCAAAAACCATCGAGGACGAGGGGAAGCGGGTCTATGTGTGCACCGGAGGCGGACCGGGAATAATGGAAGCGGCAAACAAGGGAGCGCGCCGCGCGGGTGAACACTCAATCGGACTGAACATCGCCCTGCCCTTTGAACAGGTCCCCAACCAGTTTATCTCGCCGGACCTGAATATCGAGTTTCACTATTTCTATATGCGCAAGCTCTGGTTCCTCTACCACTCCAAGGCGATAATCGTCTTTCCCGGCGGGTTCGGTACGCTTGACGAACTCTTCGAAACGCTGACGCTCATACAGACACGGAAGATACAGAAACCGTTTCTCCCCGTGCTGCTGTACAACAGGTCTTACTGGGACAAGCTCATCAACTTTGACCTCATGGAAACGAACGGACTGATCACTCCCAATGAGAGAAGCATTATGAGGTTTTTCGAATCTCCGGATGAAGCGATGGAGTACCTTGTACCTGCCATATCTGAGCTGACGGAGAAATATACGGTAAAGAACTTCTGATTGAAGGGGAGTATATGAATAAACCAGTGAATGTTTTACTCATACTGTGCCTTGTACTCTGTGCGGTGTCCTGCAAATCGACCCCTGACGCGGCCGAAACGGTCCCGGAGGAGGACGAAAAATGGGTAGCCGAGGACTCCGGACTGGATGGTCAGGATGACCAAGCGGAAACATCTGCACAGCAGCCGGAAGACGGGGAAGAGGATAGAACAGAGCGGCCGCAGAACGAGGACTCCATCGCGTCGCTTGAAAACGAGCGCATCGACGATCTGTTCGACGGATCAGAACTGCCGATCGCGACACTCGCGCCCTCCGAGTACCGTACCTATAACAACACACACTACGGTTACCGGGCAGCCATACCGAGTAACTGGTACATAAACGAGGCGGTCGTCGATTCCACGGGCGTAACAAAGATAACCAGAAACGCAGCACTCATATCGGTAACCGTGTTCAAACCGGCACGGGGCGACCGCGACCGGTATGAAAAGAAGGCTGTCCACGAACTTGAAAGGACCGACGCGACCTTCCGGACGATCATCTCCGAACGGGAGATCAGGATGTACAGCGGCTCGTACGCCAATCTGATGGTCCATGAATACACGAAGGAAAGGGTCAGCCGCCTTCGGCGAACCATTGTACTGAAGACGGGAGACACCGCATACATCATACGCTGCGAAGCGCCGACAAACAGGTTTTACACGGAGGAGGCGGCGTTTAATACGTTTGTCCGCACGTTTCAGCCGCTGTCACGATAATCCCGATTCAGCGACCCGCTGCCGTCCGGTCCCACCGGAGACCATGTATATCACGTGTGTCCGGGCTGCGGACGAATACCGTACAGGGTGTCTTCTTCCTTGTACCGAGCGGGTTTCTGGTAGCGGATCGGACATGGTCCTTCAGGATAAAGCGCTGCCACAAATCCTCGTCTCTCCCCTTTGGTATACCCAGTCTTGTCGTCTGGACGATTTCATCGCGCATGCACCGCTCGTCCGCAGCAAGATAAACCTCATCCATCGGAAGAAGCCTTTTATCCAACTCCGGTACGCGGAGGGCAAGCGCCCTGCACAAGAGCGTCTGTCCGGAACAGAGCCTGTGGTCGCTTCTGATGGAGCCGTCCGGCATGGGATTGAGCCTGCGCATCGCTTCCAGCGCCCCGCCGCTTTCCGGACAGGGAACCCCGCTCTTGATGAGTACCGCGTTGCCCTCGCCGCGGCAGCTGATGTTCATGGAATCTCCGCCGTGCGCATAGTACATGTAGACCGTTCCCGGCTCCATGAAGAGCGCCTCGCGCTTATGCGTCCTGCCGAGGGATGCATGAGAGCCTTTGTCCTTGATATAGTATGACTCCGTCTCGATGATCCGCGCACAGAGGAGCTCTCCCCCGTATCTCCGGATGATACGCGTGCCAAGAAGACTCACCGCAACCGCCGAAGGGTCCCGGTCGAAAAATTCTGAGGTGAGTGTCTGCATCAGACATCTCCGAAAGATCCCGGATACGTGCCGGGATTTCCCATGACAGATCCGTCCGTGACGGTACCGTCCGTGACGGCAATACCCGCAAGCATCGTCCGAAGCATCGCCCGGAAACTCTCGCGGAAATCAAGCTGAAAGAGCGGCATCGATTCGTTGAGGTATACTTGACAAACCACGGGGCTTGGACTGGTCATCTGGTAGAGACCCACCAGAATGGTATGGATACCCAAAAAGACAAACGTACCGTTTCCACTAACTGACGGCATCGCCCGTTCGAGGAGCGGAGCGCTGTTTCGGATGCTGTCGTGAAGAAACATCTTGAAATTCCTTGCGCTGTCGTAATCGATATTCTGCTCCAGGATAGTGTTCAATATGGACGACAGCCGTACAAGAAACGGGGCAGCGTCCAGGGCCGTATCGCCCAGGTTGATGCATCCGTTGATATCGAGCGTCTTCGACTGTTCAATGCTGAGACCCATAGAACCGTTCAGCACGTTGAAGAAGCGTACAAACTCGCGACGGGTACATTCCAGAAAAAGCTCTTCCTTGGTTTTGAAGTAGCAGAAGACCGTCCCCTTCGCGACACCTGCTTC
>CAZAHA010000027.1:0-18966 GCA_964484915.1 uncultured Leptospirales bacterium | reverse complement strand
ACGCTTGGTTTTTCGGAAGGTTTTGGTACAGACGGATTTCTTCTTTATGTTACGAAGCAAATTAGCCGTAGTATTAGTATACCGGTGATAACAGGGAGGGCGCTCATGAACGAACAGGACGTCAAGACGATGCTTGAAGAATCAGGAATAGAATTTACACGATTATCAGACGGTACGTCGGTGGCAACCCGTACCCATGATCGTTCGATAGAGGTGCAGCATTTCCTTACAGACGAGGAGCTGGAAGCATGGATCGCAACGGATGATGCAGCGTACAGATTCCGCTGGACCATGAAGTGCTGTGATGAAGGGACGGTTGTCCCTAATCTGTGAGAAAAGCGCAGGACGCTTCCCGATGTTTGCAAAATCAATCCCTTCCGAAGCATCTTGTACGGCCGCGGACCAGCTTCGATCAGAATTCTATTAGCGGTCAATCCGCCGCCTTGAAGTTGTATACGGGCATCATTCTGTACAGTATCTCAACCGTTTCTGAAATCCTGGCCAGGACAACGTCCGGCTGCTTGTACGCCTGCGGCGCCTCATCAAGCGTTCGCCCGTTCACCGTGCTCGAGTAGACCATGCGCTCCTTCATGATCCGTTCAAAATCCGGCAGCGGTATGCTTTTCTTCGCCTGTGTCCGGCTCATCCGGCGGCCGGCACCGTGCGGTGCGGAGTAGTTCCACTCCGGATTCCCCCTTCCCCTTCCGATAATGATGCCGTCCCCCATGCTGAGCGGTATGATAACCGTCTCGCCTTTGTGCGCTGAGATGGCGCCTTTGCGTACGATTCCGTCCGAAAAACTGATATAGTTGTGAACGGACTCCACCGGCTCGGCGTATTCCATACCGTATCTGTTATGCAGCAGCACATATCCCATGACCCTCCGGTTAAGGGCGGCGTAGGTCTGGGCGATTCGCATGTCTTCATGGTATTCGTCGCGCTTTTTTCCTTCCAGATACTCGAGCCCGGTAACCGTACCGGCGTTTTCCCCCCGAGACTGATTCCGGGCGATCTTCTGATGGTACTGCGCCACCCTCAGTCCGAAATTCCGTGAACCGGAATGTATCGTCAGCCATTGGACCTTTTCTTCGTCCTGGTCCAGTTCTATGAAGTGGTTCCCTCCCCCGAGTGTCCCGACAGAGCGGAGCACATACTCTTCGTTCTGTCCGGTCCTGCGGCACACATCCGTGATACGTTTCAGAAACCAGCCGAACGGTTTATCAGCCCGCATACGGTTATAGACATGTTCGGCATCCTCTTCCATGAAAGAACGGTGAACCTTCCTCCCGGACGGTACCGTTCGGCGTATCACCTCGTCCAGCCGTTTGAACGAAGCGACGCTGGTGTCGCGCTTTCCGATCCGCCAGGAGGCTACGCCGCAGCCGATGTCCACACCGATCAGGTTAGGAACAGTCCTGTCGGTCATTCTGGCCGTGTATCCGATCACGCATCCCGCCCCTGCATGGACGTCAGGCATGATCCGTATATGCGCATCCCTTGCCATCGGCTGGTTGCACAGATCCTCTATCTGCCTGCGTGCACCCTCCTCAATACTGTCCGTATGGACTACCGCGTTCGCGTACATACCATTTATTTGCATATCTGCCTCCTTTCTGTCCGAGAAACAGTTGTTTTGACAGGGCGTTTCCTGTAAAGTGTCGTCATCCACAGGGTACAAAACCTTTGGCTTTTGTCAGTTTGATGTACCCGCCGGAGAACACCAAAGATACCAGGTTGATTACCACATGAACGGACTACACACCTTCATCTCACCAAACTGGCCGGGACCGGCGTTTTCCCTGTTCTCCTGTCAACATCTCGCGGCAATAGCGGCCATCATCCTTTGCATTGCACTCAGTATCGGCTGGATGAAACGCCTGACGCCGGAATCGGACCATCGTGTCTTCCGGTACACGGTTGCCGCCCTGCTTGTTACGCAGGAAATCACCCTTCTGTTGTGGCGGCTCTTTACCGGACAGTTTCACCCCGGCACCTCCCTTCCGCTGCACATGTGCGGTATCGCCGTCATTCTCTGTGCAGTCATGCTGCACAATAGAAACCGCTATCTCTTTGAAATCAATTACTTCTTCGGCCTTGGAGGGGCAACCCAGGCGATACTCACCCCCAACCTTGGAGAGTATTCGTTTCCGCATTTCTTGTATTTTCATATCTTCCTCTCGCACGGCCTGATTCTGCTGAGTGTCGTCTATATGATCATAATTGAAAAAAGCAGGATTACCCGTGACTCGCTGTGCAGGATAGGTGCGTTTACCGTAACCGTACTAATGCATGTCGCCTGGATAAACCTGGTGACCGGCGGAAACTATTTCTACATCTCCCGCAAACCGCACACCGCATCGCTGCTGGACTTCCTCGGCCCGTGGCCGTTCTACCTCATTCCGCTGGCGGTTTTGACCGCGGCTGTCTTTTATCTGCTTTATCTTCCCTGGTCTGTTGCCAGGTGGAACAAAAAAGATGATTTTTATATGTTAAAATAGACAAAACAACCGATTCTTGCTATAATTCCTCTAACGCTCTGTTCTGGTTGGTCTGATGGCAAAGAAGATCCTCCTGGTTGAAGACGACTCCCTCACTGCCTATGCCGAAGGTTCAACACTGACAACCCGCGGTTATTCGGTTGTGACGGCGGCATGCGGCCGTGACGCACTGGACATTTTCGCCAGAGACAGTACCATTTCCCTCGTGCTCATGGACATAGACCTCGGCAACGGCCCGGACGGTCCGGAAACTGCTCTGTCTATCCTGAAAATC
Organism: uncultured Leptospirales bacterium; assembly: GCA_964484915.1. GTDB lineage: Bacteria > Spirochaetota > UBA4802 > UBA4802 > JAFGJZ01 > CAZAHA01. Next base: position 16,194 of record CAZAHA010000027.1, on the reverse strand, counting down.
CGCGACGTACCCGTCATCTTCCTGACCGGCCATACCGAGAAGGAGTATGTTGACCGGGCGAAGATGATAACAAACTACGGCTATGTCATAAAGAACTCAGGCGCATTCGTCCTCTCCGAGTCGATCGAGATGGCTGAAAAACTCTTCGACGCGAAACAGGAGAAGAAACGTCAGGAGGAAGAACTCCGCATCAGTGGAGAGCGGTACAGTGCGTTTTACCAGTTCTCACCGCTGCCGTTCCAATCACTTGACAGCGACGGAACAATCATCGATGCCAATCCCGCATGGCTTGCAACTCTGGGATACGCACGCGACGAGGTTATCGGACACAATTTTGCCGAATTCCTCCATCCGGACTATGTCCCCCACTTTCGGAAAAATTTTCCCGAATTCAAGCAACGCGGCTTTATCCACGATGTACGATTCAAACTGCGTCATGGCGACGGGACCTTCCGCGACGTCTCTTTTGAAGGATCTGTCGGCAAACATCCGGACGGTACGTTCCGACAGACATACTGTATTTTCAAAGACATTACACAGCAGTCCCGGCTTGAAAGCATGCTCAACGAGAACACGGAGATGTTCCGCCAGCTGTTTGAATCGATGCGTGAAGGCGTCGCGATCTACCGCACACTCGATAACGGCGACGATTTTGAGATTGTCGACCTCAACAGGTCAGGCTGCGCTTTAAGCCGGAAGTCCCGGGATGAGATCATCGGCAGACGGGTGACGGAGGTTTTTCCGTCGATCGGCGATATCGGACTGCTTGATGTTTTCCGTGACGTTTACCGCTTGGGAGAACCCCTACTCCATCCGCTGGTTCATTATGTAGACGACAACCTTGAGCAATGGGTTGAAAACTATGTCTTCAGACTGCCAAACGGACTGCTCGTCGCGGTATATGAGGACTCAACCGCGGAACATCTCTCAGACAGGCTCTATAAGACGATCGTACAGACAAACATGGACGGGTATATCCTCATAAACGAGAGCGGGATGATCGAAGACGTGAACGCTGCGTTCTGCGCCATGACCGGTTATTCCAGGGACCAGCTGATTGGTTCTTCTGTTACCATGCTGGAGGTTGATGATTCGGCACAGTATAACCGAAGCCAGATATTCCGCCTGAAAGCCGAGGGACGCAACCGCTTCACCCGCCGGTACAAAAGGAAGGACGGGTCCATACTGTACGCAGAAGTGAGTTCAACCTTCCTCACGGGAGTACAGAAGGGCTACGTGTCGCTTGTGAGGGACGTCAGCGAGACGTTTATTCAGTATGACCGCTTCAAGATAATCCTGAACAGCATCAATTCCATTATATATATCGCAGACATGGAAACGTATGAGATACTCTTTATAAACGAATATGCCAGACAAGTTATCGGCGGTGTCGAGGGGAAGACATGCTGGAAGGTCCTCCAGAAAGACATGTCCGGTCCGTGCCCGTTTTGCACAAACAAATATCTCGTTGACAGCGACGGTAACGCAACTGACGGATACTCATACATACACCGGAACACGCGGAACAATCGGTGGTACTCGTTGTTCAGCATGGCGATTCCATGGCACGGCAAGCGGCTGGTGCGGCTTGAGATAGCAAATGATATAACCGATATCAAGATGAGTGAGGAACACCTTCGTGCGAGCAACCTTGAGAAGGATTACCTGCTGAAGGAGCTCAACCACAGAATCAAAAACAACCTTCTGATGATCTCATCGCTCATACAGCTGAAGGACGGGGGCAAAAACACGACTGCCGACCTCACCGACATTCGAAACCAGATCGACGCGATACGTATCATCCACCAGAAACTCTATTCGGTTAACGACACCCTGATGGTCGACATAAAGGAATATGTATCGGAGCTTCTTGATACACTGTTCGATGCATTCATGGAAAAACCGGTCTTCACCGTCGTCGAATCCGACATCAGTACAATGAACACTCACGACGCCATCTCCATCGGACTCATCATAAACGAAATGGCAACCAACTCAATAAAGCACGCGTTCCCGGAAGTTTCCGCTCCGGAGTTTCTGGCACGCTTCAGGCTTGAGCACCCCGATACTGTGATCCTGACAATATCAAACAATGGCCCGCCGCTTCCTGCTGATATATCGATGGAAAACCCGGAGACCCTTGGACTGAGACTCATCACGGGACTGGTGCAACAGCTAAACGGGACCATTACTATCCAAAATGACGATCGTTTACGCTTTATCATTACGTTCCCCCTGTAGATTCCGCGACGATACAGTACTTTTCATTAATTCAAAAAATCTTGACGATAACCGAATTTTTACTACTATTATGAGTGTAAGCAACGCGCCGCGAGCGCTTGAATGTGTGGGAATGTGCACAAGGGATACGAACTGTACAGCATACGTCTTTATGTATCCGATCTCATCGTCAAAAACACATACCATACAATAATCAAAGGAGGCTTTATGGGTTTAATTGCAGGTGTAGCACTAATTGTAAGCGGGATTCTGGCATCGTCCAGTACAATCATCAAGAAACGGCCTGAAGCGAAGGAGCTTATTGCGAAGCTCGTTCCATGGCAGGGGTGGATCGGATTAATTGTGTGCCTTTGGGGTATCTGGGGCACGATCCATGCCGTCCTCACGATCGGCCTGATAGCCAGTGTGCCGGTATGGTGGCTGACATATCTTGTTGCAAATGTTTCTTCCGCAGCGATCGGTTTTCTTCTTGGATACGGCATGATACAGCGATTTGCCTTGAAGAACGCGGAACAGGACAAGCAGGAAAAGGCGGAAAAGCTGCATGAGAAGCTTGTGGGTATACAGATTCCGCTGGGCTATGTCGCATTGGTTATCGGCGTCTGGTCAATCATCGCAAACTTCATCGTACGTTAGTTAATCAGTTCTGTTGCCAAACCGCCTGTGTACTCAGGCGGTTTCGTCGTTTACACCAGTGTGAGTACCGGTTCATCCGTTTGTTCCAGCTGCGGCATGGTGTTCTAAGCCAGGAGCATCATGCAGCGTACAGTAACATCATCACCGGCCACATTCTTCTCGACGGCCCAATTCCTGACGGCCCGGGAATAGAGCAAATCCTGATCGTCAATACCAAGTGAACTTTCCGCGGTTTTCTCGTCCGGGGCTGACCGCAGAAGACGCATGATGTCGTCCATTCTCTCATGATCCATTACGAGGTTTCCCTTTTTATCGAACAGCGCAGGATAGTATCCGTTTTTATACCGTATGAGAAGATACAACGCTGCGTCTACTGCCGGACAGCACTTGCAGCTGCGTATTCCGTCCGGCAGTCTCCGGAGTTTACTGCATGTCGCATCATCCGCCATTGCAAGATCATCGATGAAACTGCTCGTGCGGAGTTTATCTGCATTTTCTATGAATCTGTATACCTCGTTAAAATCCAGATCGACCTTGCCAAAACTGTTCATCGTTCTGGCAAGATCAAACATTTCATACTGTTCACTCTTCTCAACCATAACGGGAATGTCGGCGAATGAACTAAAGTCTTCATTGCGCCGGTGCAGTCGGCGGTTCCAGTTCATTGCGTGACTGATTCCGGGATGCTTCATTGTAGACGGCATCATGGTGAAGATGTAAATGTCCCGCGGGGTTTGCCAGGGCCGCAGTATTCTCCCCATGCGCTGGGCAAGGAGAAGAACGGTCCACGGAAGATCATAGTTAACCAGGACCGATGCATCCTGAAAGTTAAAACCTTCGGCCATGGCGCTTGTCGCGACGAGTACATCTATCTGTTCACTATCGGGTACGCTTGACTCTCCGTCATCAATATCGATACTGTTCGCAACGGGTGAAAATCCGCGGATTATTGATTCAAGCTCATCCGGGTTTTTCCGTACGGTTGTCTGAACGCGTATCCCCGGCAGCCTGTTTTTGATACACTCAACTATGTACTCTGCCGTTTCAATATAGACACAGAAAATAACAACCCGTTCTTCGGGAAAACGCCGGATTATGTCTGTCAGTTTATCCATCTTTTCATCGGAGTAGTGCACATCATTCTGCAATAGATACGGCCTGATGCCGGTACGGATTTTTTCCACGGTTTTCGACAGCTCTTTCTGGCGGGCGAACCGGATTTTATCAAATCCCTTTTCCAGGGAGAGTTTTTCAAGTACAACATCAGACTCGCGAAGCGATGAACAGAACCGGTGAACGAGGAGCGCCTCAAAGAGTGGACGCCTCTTTTCACCTCCTGACTGTCCAAACAGCGCGCCCTGGTCATTTTCTTCGTCGTCCTGCATGACATTCAGCAGTCCGCTTTTTAAAAGATAGCTCAGGCTGTCGTCGATTAAATTATTGTATTGAATATTTTCTATATGGATCCTGTGAGGAAAATACCGTCGTTTGTCTCCGGAGAAAAGGACATACCGGTCACCGTTCTCATCCAGAGTGCTGAAATGCCGGACTACACTTGGCGTTGTCAATACCACACCGCACTTCAGCTCGGACAGTTCCGAGGGAGTGGACAGTTCCCATTTCTTTCTGACATTTTCATGAAAGAGGCCATCCTCAACGCTGTACCCCGGCAGGATCATGAGCTGGGCATTTATGTCATCGACGCCCTTACTGTACGGAGTCGCCGTCATTAACAGAATACGCGCATCACGGTTTATAACGCCAGCTAAACGGCTGTACCGGAGTCCTGTCTGGGAGCCCTGCAGTACGTTTCTCAGATGATGGCTCTCATCCAGAATAACGATGGTGGAAGAGTCCGCATTTTTTAGTTCACGATCAAGTACAGAGACATCCCGTACCCGCCGCCAGTCATCAACAGACAGCACATAATAGGAAAATTCAATGCTTGATATCCGTGCTGCACGCATGGTACGACGCCACATTGATTTCAAACCGGACGGGCAGAGTACGATCGCAGCGTTTATACCCGATGCCGCCGCAAGGTGTGCGACGACATGAGCTGCCATTACAGTTTTTCCGAGTCCGGTTGACGCTACAAGAAGGGAGCCTCCATACTCGTTTATGTTTCTTAACACGCGCGACACAACAGGCCGCTGGTATCCCGCAAGCTCCGGAAGATGTGCCGGGGTGTCGTCATCAGGCATGCCGTATAACGACAGAAGGGACAGCATGTATATCTCATACGGACTGTACAGCGAGAGCCACTCATCTATCCGCTCCAGCAGAAGGTTGGCTATTCTGACTCCCTGGTTAAAATAGTAATCAAAACGCTCCGCAAAAAAGGCTACATCATCGCGGTTGGTCACGGTAATGCCTGCTTCCCGGCTGTACACAAGTCCGTTTTTAGTGAAGTTGGCCGACGTTACGACGGCCTGCAGTGTGTCCGCGATATAGAGTTTCGCATGATGGTGCAGATATCGCGGATCAAGCGTGGTGACTGCGTCATCTGAGGCTATCGATACGACAAACTCCCCCCGTACGATAGCTTCCCGTATCATCATCACGATCCGCATACGCTCTTCGTACGGACCGGTATTGACCGATTGTAAAAATTCATCAATTACGTCACGGATCTTGTCTTCGCCCTTTTCCGGTCTGCCAACAAGCAGACGGACCTCCTTGCCAGGCAGAATATCCCGCAGACATTCCCAGCCGGAGGTTTCAAAAAACGCGGTGGCGATGCGTACGGTTGCGGCACCGCTCAGTGCCTTTCGTACCGCGGTGAGGGCCGCCCCTCCCCCGCCGAAGAAACGCCGGTCATCATTTTGTGTTATTTCATTAAAAATCATGGCTGCATGTGGTATATAGGTGCCGGAGGCGGTGTCAAACAGAAAGTTGCGATCTATCAGCAAGAGTACGCATCTTTTCGCCGGACACTACAACACCCCTGCAAGAAGTTCAAAGAACCGCTTTCGTACCTCATCCCGCTCATACTGCAGACAGTGTCTGGCACCCTCAACCATATGTACATCCGTACCGGGTATCTTGTTCCGTAAAAAGTCCACGGAATAGCGCCAGTCTACGACCGTGTCTTTCGTGCCCTGAAAGACGGTCAGATCAGCGTCAAGCGGCGGATACGCGACTATACGGTCGTTCCACTCCTTCAGCGCATCCACCCAGCCAAACGGCACGCTCTCGCTGCGCAGCGGGTCCTCCACGATCCATTGTTCGAATTGCCGGTCCGATGTAGCGGCGCCCGGCCGTCTGACAATGCTTTTCGTAAACGGCCGGAGGATGGACACGGCAACCAGACTCGCGTCGTACAGGTACGATTTTACAAGCGGCGAGATGAATATGTATCTTGCATCCGTATCCCGAGTACGATACAGATATTCAAGTGCGGCGGCGCATCCGGTGCTGTGACCCGCAATGACGGTAGAGTAGCGCCGTCCGTCCGAACAGAAGCGGACAACATGTTGCAGGGCGGCACCGTATTCGTTGAAGGAGCCGATGTCGGCATGATCACCGGTGCTGAGTCCATGGCCGGGAAGGTCGATGGTGATTACGGTATACTCCCGGGAGAGCAGGAAACGTACCAGGTGGTAGTTGACGCCGCTGTGGTCCAGATACCCGTGAATAAAATACGCGCGGTTCTTGTTTTGTACGGGGCCGAATATCTGCACAAAGAGCTCATAGTGTCCCGACTGTACGTAGCCCGACCTGTACGGATTCCCCGTCACCGGAAGCTTGTAGTACGTACAGTATCGTCGAATCGCTTCGGCCGGTGTAAACGCTCCCGAAAGTACAAGCGGCTTCCGTTCTCCCATAATCCTCTGTATCTCTTCATCGGCCAGCCGGGGGACAGATACTGCATGTGACCCGGCCGGTGATGCACAAACCATCGCGGAAAGAAGAATGGCGTATAGAAGGACGTTAAAAACGTTACGTAACATACGGATTTTCACTTCATACCTCAACCCAACCGGAATATGCAGCCGGCACCATCACTTGCCAAGCAGCGTAATGCACAGGACCCCGGCAACCATGATAAGCCCGCCTGCAAAGCGCTCTGCGATGTTTTTTTCCCGAAACGCCATCATGCCCAACCTAATGCTGAAGAGGATGCTGGTTCGCTTTACCGCGATAAGGTAACTGGCATACGTCAGCTTCAGTCCGACGACATGAGTCAGAAGCATCCCGGAAAAGAGCATGCCGTTAATCAGGAGTTCCTTCTGCATGAAATGCCGCAATTCTCCCCGCACAAGAAGGTGAATAAAGAGAAGCACGGTCACCGAAGAATAATAGGTCGCCGCAAAGAAAAACGGGTCGCTTTTCTGGATGCAGTATTTTCCAAGAACCGAGGTCATGCTGAAAATGAATGCCGTAGCAAGCATCATGGCGCTTCCCCGGTTTTGTATGATCATGAGAAACGGAGCAAAAAAACCCCTTCTGGCCTGGCTTATGTTGATAATATAGGAACCGGCAACGATAAGAAGGACTCCCGCAACGCCGTAGATGTTCGGGTACTCGGCAAGTATCAAAGGACCGGTTAACAGAATAAATACCGGTGTAAACGAGAGCAGCGGGATAACAAGCGACATCGGCGCGGCATGGATCGCATTGATAAAGAATACGGCCGCGGCTACTTCAAGCGGAACGGCAAGGAGATAGATCCGGAACATGGAAGGGTCATACTGCGGGATGCCGTTAAAAAGGACCGCCGCCCACAGTACCGGCAGCGAGTAGAAGAAACGTGCAAATAAAACAAGCTCCCGGTCAATGTCGTCGGCAAGGTTTTTCTTGGCATACATATCAGCCAGTGCGGCGAGAAACGCACAGGAGATGGCGACAGCAAACCACATACAGCGTTATCCGGACAGGGTATCGTCTACGGTCATTGTTGACGTCCTGCACGCACCCTGCAATCGTTTTTCAGGCAGTGTAACGAAAACATCCACACAGAAATAATTGCCAGATTCACATCTTTCTTGTAAATTACGAAAACTGAGATATATTATACAAAGAGAATCAGTTGCCTCTACGGCAGCTGATGCCTTGTAAAGGGGAAAGCAGCGCACTCTGATTGTATATGGAATCTTATATTAACAGGGATCATGAAATGAACGCCGCCGCAACAATGGAACATACGCAGATTTCACACATGTCACACAAGAATATACTGATCGTGGACGATGTGCCGGAAAATCTCGACCTTCTCTCCGACGTTCTTCTCAGGGAGGGATGTGAGGTACGGGCACTGCCGTCAGGCAGACTCGCGCTTCAATCGATAAAAAACAGCAAGCCTGACCTGATACTTTTGGACATAAGCATGCCGGAAATGGACGGATACGAGGTCTGCGAGCGTATTAAAGCCGATCCGGCTACCCGCGACATTCCGGTCATATTCATCAGCGCAATTTCGGAGACCTTTGACAAGGTGCGCGCCTTCCGGACCGGCGGTGTCGATTATATTGTCAAGCCGTTCCAGGTTGAAGAGGTGCGTGCCCGTATCAGGACACACATCCGCATGAAGGAGCTTCAGAACAACCTCGAAGCCGACAACAACAGGCTGCAGGAACGGGTCCAACAGCAGGTAAGGGAAATCGCCGAGGCGCAGCTTTCAACGATTCTTGCAATAGTCAAGCTCGCTGAAGCCCGCGATGACGATACCGGCCAACACATTGAACGGACACGCACATACGCGAAACTTATCGCACAGGCGCTCCATGACAGGCGCATGTATGCCGATACAATTGATCAGACGTTTATACACAATATCTTCGTATCGAGTCCGCTCCATGATATCGGAAAAATAGCCGTACCAGACGCGATCCTTCTCAAACCCGGAAAACTGAACCATGAAGAGTTCGAGATCATGAAGCAGCACCCGGTATACGGCGCCCGGACACTTAACGATGTCCGGAAACTGTATCCAAACAACTCGTTTATTAACATGGGTATCGAAATCGCCCGCTCTCACCATGAGAAGTGGGACGGCAGCGGATATCCAGCCGGACTGAAGGGTGAAAAGATTCCACTGGCCGCGCGCATCATGGCAATATCCGACGTATACGACGCGCTTCGCTCCAAACGTGTGTACAAGGAAGCTTTCTCACACGAAAAGAGCATCGACATAATAAGCGACGCCACCGGCACACATTTTGACCCGTACCTTGTACCTGTCTTCCTTTCGATAGAAGAGAACATCAGGCAGGTACGGGAAGAACTTGATGAATAGCCCTGTCCGTCTTCCGAAACAGAATGCAACCGTCATTGCGTTTTTGATCGGCGCAGCCGGGGTTTTTTCCCTTGTCCTCATAATCCAATCGTTCATATACAGCTGGAAGCAGGCTGAAGACGACCTTTACAAAAACGCGCGGAGGCGGATTCAATCCGAAAACCGGATCATCTCCCTTTCGATCGAATCGTATATAGTAAACGTCCATCTTCTTGCGGCCGTCATGGAGTCACACACATCCGGTATGGAAACGGGGGAATACCTCTGCACCTTCATCCGCAACGCGAAGCACGCGCATGGGGCATACGCGTTCACGGACGACGGAACACTTCTTTATTCATGTGTCAGGACCGGCGATGGTATATCCGCAGTTGCCGCAGGCGGAGAAGACGAATATGTTCTGAGCGAGAAGTGCCTGATGCGGATCCGCAATTCTCCCGCCGACGTCTTTATCGACCGATGTCAGTTCAGGGACAATCGCTCGACCCAACTCGGGTTTCTCGCGCCTGTCAACAGCCCGCACCACTCGCCAGTAATCATCGCAGTCGTATACAACATCTGTTCGCTCACGGATGCCGTTTCTGCCGATCACACACCGCATACCGACCAGGTACTCCTTCTCAACAAGGAAGGATACCGTATATCATCGCTGCGTAGTACCGGTAACATCATGAAAGTGGACCCGTTGCACTTCCCGGAGCTGTACAAAGGTGAATGGTCAAGGATCATGCATGGAGAGAGCGGGCAGTTTAAGACGGAAAACGGTTTATTCACCTTCGAAACCGTCACACTTTCATCTTCGTTGCCGAAAATCACGGTTGAGGAGTCACATACATGGAAACTCGTCTCCCGTTACAGGCCTTCGGACCTTCCGACATTCTGGAACAGCACAACCATCCTCCTGATAGGCATATTGGCGGCCATTGCGGCAGCGGGAACCGGTCTGGCGCTGAGATACGGCCTGCGCGAATTGGAGCTGCTGCAGAAACTCCGGTCAAGCGACAGGAACTTCAGTACCATGTCGGATACCGTCAAGGACGCGATACTGTTTCTCGGCAGGGACTTTGTGATAACCTACTGGTCAAAATCCGCCGAACGGATGTTCGGCTACAGCAGTGCCGAGGCCAAAGCGAAATGCCTGACCGATATCATATCATCCCCCCATCTGCCATCCGCATCCGGCAGATTCTGTCTTTCTGAGGACACCGCGATCCCGGACGGAAAACCGCTCGTGGCCGCGGGGATCCGAAGCGACACCACGACGTTCCCGTGCGAGATCATACTGAACGTTCCCTCAGACGCTTCGCTGTCCGGCGCGATAGCCGTTATACGCGATATTACCGAGCGGAAGCAGCTCGACTCGCGCATCCTGCTTCTTTCAAAGATCATCAACCAGGCTGCTGACATCATCTTTCTGACAGATGCAGAATATAACATAATGTATGTAAACGAGGCATTCACCCGCATTACAGGGTATTCGCCCGAGGATGCGCTCGGCCAAAATCCGCGGATACTGAAATCAGGAAAGATGCCGGACGCATACTATTCATTGGCCTACGACACACTGAAGATCGGCACACCGTTCCATCAGGAAGTCATCAACAAAAGGAAGGACGGATCCCTCTTCCACTATGACCAGACCATAACGCCGATCAAGGATGAGGACGGCAGGATTACCCACTTCCTTTCGGTCGGACGCGACGTTACGGGACAACATGAGACACGGCGTCTGCTCGAACAAAAATCCGAACAGCTCCGGCTCTTTATAAAACACTCGCCCGCCGCAATCGCCATGTTCGACACGGACATGCGGTATCTGATCGCAAGCGACCGGTGGTATACCGATTACGGTATCGGAAGCGTCTCGATCATCGGAAAGTCACACTATGAGGTGTTTCCCGAAATCATGGAGATGCCGGAATGGATGGAGATACACAAGCGGTGTTTGGCCGGAGAGACCATTCAGAACGACCGCGACCATATTATCAGAACAGACGGCAGCATGGACTGGATACGGTGGGAGCTGCGCCCGTGGTATACGGTCGACGGCGAGATCGGCGGCATCATCATGTTTACGGAAATCATTACCGACACGGTCAAGGCCGAGCAGGAACTTCAGGAGAAGGAAACACGATTCCGTACGGTCATCAACCAGGCGAGCGACACTTTCTTCCTCATGGACAGTGATGCACGATTTGTGGACTGCAACATACAGGCGGCACGGTCACTGGGATACACGCGAGAGGAGATTCTGCAGATGTCCGTCCCGGATATCGATCCCGATTTTGTGCCCGGCAACCATATCGAAAAGTACTGGAAACCGCTGAAGCCCGGCGAGAATCTCCGCTTTGAAGTTGAGCACATCCGCAAGGACGGAACCGTAATCCCGAACGAGGTGTCGTTTACAACAGCATTCTTTGACGGTGCCCAGTACTTCATGTCTGTCAACCGCGACATCACCGAACGCAAACTGGCGGAGGCGGCCATCCAGGAGAACAGGGAAAAGTTTAAAAACCTTGCCGAGAGTATTACCGATGTCTTCTTGGCGATCGACAACGACCTGACAATAACGTACTGGAATGCGCGCACAGAGGAGATCACGGGCCTCTCGTCTGAAGACGTGCTGGGCAGAAAGCTTGAAGAAATACTGGAATCCAGGAAATCACGGAAAATCCTCCCTATTCTGCTACAGTGCATCAGGACACGGCAGCCGGAGAAGCTTGTCTACCGATATGCGGATAACGGGCATAACGCCACATTCGAGGTAAACATTAATCCGACCCGAAGCGGCGTGTCGGTTCTGGCACGCGACATAACACAGGAACTCCGATACCGGGAGATCCTCTTTCAGCAGGCCCAGCTTTTAAACCAGATATCCGAATCAGTCATAACCTGCGATCTTGACGGAACAATAAAAACCTGGAACGCCGGATCGACATATCTCTTTGGATACACCGCCGCGGAGATGATCGGCACCTCCATCTCCTTCCTGTACGCGGACTCGGGGCCGGAATATGTACAAACCGGTCTGATTGAACCCGTACTTGAAAACGGCAGATATGAAACGGAAATCAATACCCGTACCAAGGAGGGAAAGGACTTTTTCGGTTTCCTTTCGCTCACTACCGAGAAAGACGAAAAAGGCGACACCATCGGCATAATCGCTACCGCTATCGACATCGGCAAGCGCAAGCAGGCGGAAGAGGAGCTGCAGGTTCTGAATGAACAACTGGAACAGCGCGTCCAGGACCGGACCGCGGAGCTTGAGGAGCTGTATAACCGTTTAAAGAGCCGTGACAAGCGGCTGCAGCTTATCAAGGAGGTCGCATCAGCAGCAAACGCGGCGTCTGATGTGGACAGTGCACTGCTTGAGGCAGTGAAGAAGGTTTGCCTCTACACAGGCTGGCCGATCGGACACGTCTACTATCTCTCCGAAAAGAGCGAGCTGCTTCAGCCAAGCGGGCTGTGGTACCTTGACGACCCCAAACGGTACGCCGACTTCATGAGAGAAACACAGCAGACGGTGTTTACGTACGGCGTCGGTATGCCGGGGGCCGTGCTCGGACGGAAATCCGCGGTGTGGATAGAAAACGTCCAAACAGACGAAACATTTATACGACGCAACATCTGCATCCAGTCGGGACTTCACGGCGCGTTCGGTTTTCCGGTTATCGTAAACGGGGCCGTCGTCGCGGTTCTCGAGTTTTTCTCGCACAAGCCGGGTCTTCCGGTTGAGTCGCTGCGCGACATCATGGACGAGATCGGGATCCAGCTCGGATATGTTCTGGAACGGCAACAGATCGAGCACGAGCTTTCGAAGAGTGAGCAGCGTCTGAAACTTGCGTTTGAAGGCGGCGGGTTTGCCTGGTGGGACTGGGATTATTCCACCGGCGTCATCACCAGTGATCCGCTCAAGTGTACCATGCTGGGCTTTCCGCCGGGTACCGCTTCCAGTGACGCAAGCTGGTGGTTTGAGCGCATACACACGGACGACCGTGAAAGTGCGCGGCTCAGCGTGGAGAATCTGATAGCCGGCCGGAGCGATACATATGACGCCGTCTTCAGGGTACAGAAGATGGAAGGTACCTGGCTGTGGGTCCACGACAAGGGAACCGTCGCCGAGAACAGCGGAGGAACGACTATACGTATCGTCGGAACCACACAGGACATAACCCCGATAAAACTTGCGGAAGAGGAAATCAGACGGGCACGTTCCGCCGCAGAATCATCCAGCAAGGCAAAGAGCGTTTTTCTGGCCAACATGAGCCATGAAATACGGACACCACTGAACGCGATCATCGGCTTTGGACAGCTGCTCCGTCAGGACGCGTCGCTGGGGGCGGAGCAGAAGCGCCGCGTAGAGACAATCAGCAAAAGCGGCGAGCACCTCCTCTCCCTGATTAATGACATCCTGGAAATATCAAAGATCGAGGCCGGACGCGTACATCTGCAGAACGAATCGTTCAACCTCTCGCTCATGCTGAAGGAGCTGAAGGCGATGTTCGAGATCCGCTGTCAACAGAAGGGGATAACCCTCAGGTTCAACAGGGATCAAAGCCTGCCCGACCATATCATCGCCGACCAGAAGAAGCTCAGGCAGATACTGACAAATCTTCTGAGCAACGCGGTCAAGTTTACCGACAGCGGCGGCATCACCGTGTCGGTTGAGCTGCAGCAGTATTACGAGGGAAAGCTCATCATAAAATTCAGCGTTTCTGACACCGGTATCGGCATAGAAGAAGACGCCCTGGAGAGAATATTTAACTATTTTGAACAGACCGAAACCGGCGCACGGGCCGCGGAGGGAACGGGCCTCGGTCTTGCCATCAGCAAGGAGTTTGTGAATCTGATGGACGGGACGATGTCCGTCACCTCGCGTGTCGGAGCCGGCTCAGAGTTCAGCTTTACCGTGCCGGTCACAACTGACGAAAGTAAACAAAGCGACACATCAGCGGAAAGACGTATCACAGGAATCAGGGCAGACAGGGAAATCGCGGTGCTGATCGCAGACGACATGGATAACAACCGCGACCTTCTGGTTTCTCTCCTCTCTGACTGCGGATTTCAGTGTGCGACAGCGGTCAACGGGGAGGAAACCCTGGCCATGATGCACCGGAAACGGTATGACCTTCTGCTTTTGGACCTTACCATGCCGGTCTTGAACGGATATGAGGTCCTTGACCACATTCAGTCGGAGGAGGAACACCACGGCCTGAAGATCATGATCATCACGGCAAGCATCACTGCCGATACCGCCAGGCTGAAGAACAATCCGCTGGTATCGGCAGTCATGATCAAGCCGTTTCGAAACGAGAAACTGCTTGAAACGATCGCCGACATTATTGACATCGAGTACCGGTATGACGATGAGACGGCGAAAACGGGCCGGCTGCCGTCCGACGCCAGGGTACTCGCGGCATCCTTACCCGAAGAACTGAAGCACTCCCTGCACCGTGCGCTGATAGACGGCAACAGGATCCAGATTATCCGGAATGCCGACGATATCCGCGAGTATTCGCAGGATCTCTTTGAAATCTTCATGGAACGGATTACGGCGTACGACTATGAGTCACTGATCGACATTCTCCAGACAAAAATCACGTAGAACACCGTATTGTGAGTTCCACTTTACCCTTGACACGCCGGACGGCAGACTTACAGTCTGTACCCACATCAGTCTTTGAGGAAACACATGGCAGGAAGGGCGCTCACACCAGTATCCATCGTTATATTCAGCTTTGTATTGCTCATAGCTGTCGGGACAGCCCTGCTGTCCATACCGGGCGCCGCCCGTGTCCCGATCTCGTTCACTGACGCGCTCTTCACGGCAACCTCCTCCGTCTGTGTTACCGGTCTTATCGTCCTGGATACCGCAAAGGATTTTACTCTCCCCGGACAGATCATCATACTGGGGCTCATACAGCTTGGCGGACTCGGCATCATGACGGTATCGCTGGCACTGATACTTCTGGTCAGCGAACAGCTATCGGTATCCTGGCAGTTTACACTTATGGAGATGTACGGCAAAGGGAAGAAGCTGCCAATTCGGCTCATACTGAAAAACATCATCGTGTTCACCGCCATCAGCGAAGGAGCCGTCATGATCCTGCTATTCCCCGGCTTCCTTCGTGACTATCCGCCGCACACAGCACTGTGGCATTCGCTCTTCCACGCGGTCTCCTCTTTCTGCAACGCAGGATTTTCGACCTTTACATCCTCCCTGATAGCGTACGCGGGCGACTGGTACATGATCACGGTGATATCGGCGTCAATAATCCTCGGCGGTCTGGGGTTTCTGGTTCTGTCGGACATCATCAGGTTCAGAAAATACCACCTGGTGAAGGCATTTACCATGTATTCGCTTCATACCAAGGTTGTACTGGTGACCAGCATCCTTCTACTCTTGGCGGGGACGCTCTTCTTCTACGTCAGCGAACAGGAGAACATCATCCGCGGGATGTCCTTGTCCAAACAGCTGTGCGTCTCCTTCTTTCATTCGGTAAGCTGCAGGACGGCGGGATTTAACTCCATACCGTTAACACAGCTAAGCGACAACACGCTCTTTTTCATGATACTGCTTATGGTGATAGGCGGCTCTCCCGGTTCGATTGCCGGAGGTATCAAGACGACAACGGCGTGGGTAATCTGCGCCATTATCATCGGGCGCATCCGCAGACAGGACCAGCTTGTGTTCTGGAAGCGTGCCATCAGCTCCGGAACCGTTGAACGGAGCACGACTCTGCTGATTCTCGCTCTTTTCTTCATCTCGGCAATGACGCTTGTCCTGTCCAGCTTCAACAACCTGCCGGGGGACACGCCGTTTATCGATATTCTCTTTGAAACGGCGTCAGCATTCGGCACAGTCGGCCTCTCGACCGGTGTGACCGGCACCCTCTCCTCCGGTGGAAAGATCGCCGTTGTCGCAACCATGTTTGTCGGCAGGCTGGGACCGCTCACCTTCCTGACGTTAGTCAGCAGCGGACGGAAGAAAAGCGGAGTGCGGTATCCGGAAGAAAACATGATGATAGGATAAGGGAGTACAGGATGAGAAACATCATGATTATCGGACTGGGAAACTT
>CAZAHA010000026.1:0-19058 GCA_964484915.1 uncultured Leptospirales bacterium | reverse complement strand
CTGCTTGTATTCTCGGAACTGTCGATAACCGGGTATCCTCCGATGGACCTTCTGGAAAACCGGAAGCTGGTAAACGATAATCTTGCGGCAGCTGAGCATATAGCGGCAATGGCTCAGGACTGCGCCATTGTTTTTGGGTTTGTAGACCGGGATGAAAACGGATATTTGTATAACGCAGCAGCATTCGCAGCGGATGGAAATCTCTCCGCGGTTCAGCACAAGCGCCTTCTCCCCACGTACGATGTCTTTGATGAGCACCGATACTTTACGCCGGGCAGGGATAGCACAGTTGTCAGTTACATGGGTTATCGTATCGGCATGACCATATGTGAGGATATATGGAACTACTCCGGAAAGATCAACCCGGTTTTTACCGACAACAGGCTTTATTCCCGCGATCCGGTCTCGGAGCTGTACAATGAAGGGATCGATCTTCTGGTTAACATCTCTGCGTCACCGTTTGTATCGGGCAAGAATAAACACAAGCAGTCGTTCCTTGCCGAAATCTCCCGCGACTGCAAAGTGCCGCTTCTGTACTGTAATCAGGTGGGCGGCAACGACTCGCTTGTTTTCGACGGTTATTCCCGAGCCTTTAACTCAAACGGCGCTACAGCCGCGTTTGCGCCGAAGTTCGAGGAAGGATTCTGCATCTTTTCCGGTGACAATACCCCGGTAGATCTGCCGGAAGAGGACACGCTTGGTGATATTGAAAGGGCGCTCTGTCTTGGACTGAAGGACTATACTGTCAAGTGCGGATTTTCTAAGACTGTTATTGGACTTTCAGGGGGAATTGATTCGGCCGTAACGGCTGCCATTGCTGTACGTGCGCTAGGTGCGGAAAACGTACACGGCATCACGATGCCGTCCGAGTACTCTTCACGGGGCAGCGTGGACGATTCCATACTGCTGGCGCGAAACCTTGGAATCCGGATCGATACGATACCAATACGTGACATTTTCGACACGTACAACGATTCGCTTGCCGCGCTCTTTACGGGATACTGTCCCGATGTAACGGAGGAGAACCTTCAGGCGCGGATACGCGGCACGCTCCTGATGGCGTTAAGCAACAAATTTGGAGCGATGCTGCTGTCTACCGGAAACAAGTCTGAGCTTGCCATGGGATACTGTACGCTGTACGGCGATATGAACGGCGGACTGGCGGTCATATCCGACCTTCCCAAAACGACGGTCTATAACCTTGCCCGCTACATAAATCGTAATGGCGAGATAATACCCGATAATACCATACAAAAGCCTCCGTCAGCAGAACTCCGCGAGGGGCAGACGGATGCCGATACGCTGCCGCCGTACGAGGTCCTCGACGCCATTCTGAAGGAGTATATAGAAAACCGTTCCAACCTGAACGAGATCGTTGCCATGGGATTTGACCGGGGTATCGTTGAGTTTGTCCTTCGGGCCGTGGACAGAAACGAGTACAAGCGGCGGCAGGCCGCACCAGGACTCAAGGTTACGTCCAAGGCGTTCGGTACCGGACGGCGCATACCGATCGCACAGCGCTTCAGGCCGTGAGCCGGTGTCAGAGGTACCCGGTTTTTATGTTGTCCAGCGCGCTGACGATGCTCCGCTTCACATGAGGGTGGCTGGACTCCAAATCGGAGAGTATCTCTCTTACCTTCAGCCTGCGCTGCCCGTTAAAATGCGGGCACTCTGTCTTGTAAACCGGCAGGCGTCTGATGCGGGAGTACTCATTGATGTCTTTCTCCGATATATCGCCAAGAGGACGGATGATCCGTATCCCGCCGTCGAAGAGGGAGAGCGATACGGGCATTGATGATATGCTGCCCTGGTAGAAAAGGTTCATAAGCAGTGTTTCGGAACGGTCGTCCATGGTATGTCCAAGCGCCAGGGTTGTGATGCTGTGTGTCCTGCAGAACTCAAACAGCGCCTTGCGGCGGTGCCACGAGCAGATAAAACAGGGGTCCTTTCCTGTGGTCATGTCGCACGATACGGATATTTCCTCATAGTTTCCGGTACGCGATCTGCAGAAATCGGCAAGCGGCCGGGAATCGAATCCGTCGTTGACGCCGGCTATCCGTATGCACACAGGCCTGAGTTCATATGACACGGGAAGATGCCGCCTGCGCCTGCTCAGGATATCAACAAGCGTCAGGGAGTCTTTACCGCCCGATACGCCGACGGCTACGGTGTCCCCCCCGCCGATGAGCGAAAAGCGGTTAATGGTCTTTCCAGTCTGGCGGATAATCTTGTCTGTAAATTTTCTCTGTTGAGTCCTTATGGAATCGGTCATGGCTAACGGTCCTTTATCCTGGTTCGGCCACTGTTGCAAGACCCCTCTTTCCGTGCAATCATGATATCATTACGCATGCGGAGGCAAAGAGGCCGTGTGGTTGCATAATCCGCTCAAAATCCGTGCAGCATATTTTTATAACTTGACATTCTCCCGTCAATGTCGTCAGATTAGCGAGAGCTTTATATATTATTCTTTCGGTTATTTTCTTGATAAAAGGAGTCGATTATGCCAGCCGCTACCAGCAGTAATTCCATGCCGGCCCGCGATGTACTTAATTCGTATGTCGAAGACCTGTTTATAAAAGATATTCAGGATAACTATGACGAACTTGTTGAACGGAAAAAGGACACCACTGCCAATCTGTTGGTTGAAAAATACTGGGTCGTTTTCAAGAAGATTCTGGATGATGCGGATGAGATCGGTTACCGGGGCAACGAGAAGCTGAGAGAGTTCGCCATCGACATGTCGCTGAAACTTATCGATGCCTTTGTCGAAGTCATTCAGTCAAATGCAGTACCGGAGCCGAAGGTTGAGCAGTACTGTGTGCGTCAGATCGATCTGATGATCGATATCGTGAAACGGTATGATGTGGGCACTGATTACAATGAGCAAATTGCGGGTATACTCTGCCGCTACTGCGAACGGTATGTGGAAGAGCTGGATTACCTTCCGTTTGAAGAGTTCTACAAATATGCAAGAAGGTTGGAAGTTGAAAAAAGCGACGCCTATTGTGACCAGTCTCTGCATGAGATGGGCATCAGGCTGTACGGCGGCCGGATCGAGGACTTCATTGAACGGTTTAAAAACGATGAGGATCCTCAGCTTCGCTATTATATAGAAGATTTAGAACTTTTAATCGAAAAGACTGATTCCTTCGGCTTTCTTGACGCTTCAAGCGTTATCCAGAGGGTCGAGACCGCTTCTGCCGTGTTCATCGAGGGGTCCATGGAGCGCAAGTACAGACAGAAAGAGGTCATCAGAGAGGTGATCAAACGCTTCATCGCGGTTCTGACCAAGTATGAAATCATCGATGAAACCTTCTGGAATGTGCTGACAGATACTCTGACTCGATATATGCAGAGCATGGCTGAGAATGATGAGCGGGAAAACCTTAAGTTTTACTGGCTTTTTTCCTCTGAGATCGGCGTTCTCGACCGTGTCGGTCTCAGCCTGGACGATGCGGTAAGCTCAGGAAAGTTCGCATCCTCGGGCGCCGCCTCCAAAAAATCATCCTCGACAAAGAAAAGCACCAGAAGGAAAAGCTCCGGCGGACTGAAGGAGCTGTAAAGTACACTCTCCCGCAATACGGCCGGCGCATTTTGCCGGCTTTTTTGTTCTTCTTGCAGGTACACTCCACGCACTTTTTTTAAAAAAATACTTGCCGATTATGCGATGTGTTGTATATTGCTGTTAGCACTCAAGTTATTGAGTGCTAACAATTTTGTGTGGTATATAAACTCTAATACAAACATAAGGAGGCTCACGGTGGCTATTAAACCATTAGGTGACCGAGTTCTTATCGAAGTACTCGAGGAAGAAGTACAAAAAAAAGGAGCGCTGTACATACCCGACACTGCAAAGGAGAAGCCGCAGCAGGGAAAGGTTGTTGCTGTTGGTAAGGGAAAGTACGAAAACGGCACTCTTGTGGAGCCGGAAGTCAAAGTCGGTGATGTTGTTCTATACGGCAAGTATGCAGGAACGGAGATCAAAAACGACGGAAACGAGTATCTGGTAGTTCGAGAGAGCGACATTCTCGCAATACTCGACTGATTCAGGATTCCTGCGCCTTAAGAAATTAAATTTGTAAAGAGGAGAAAGTAGAAAATGGCAAAAATGTTAAAGTTTAATGAAGAAGCCAGAAGAGCGGTATACGAAGGCGTTACTCAGCTGGCTGCGGCCGTGCAGGTAACACTCGGACCGCGCGGAAGAAACGTTGTTATAGATAAAAAATTCGGCGCACCGACAATCACAAAAGACGGTGTTACTGTTGCGAAGGAAATCGAGCTTGATGATCCGTTTGAGAACATGGGTGCTCAGATGGTAAAGGAAGTCTCCACGAAGACCAATGATGTAGCGGGTGACGGTACCACTACTGCGACCATTCTCGCGGCTGCCATCTACAAAGAGTGCATGAAAAACGTAACAGCAGGCGCGAATCCGATGTCCATCAAACGCGGTATCGACAAGGCTGTTGATGCGGCGGTTGATTATGTGGCAAAGGCTTCACGCGACATCGAAGACAAGAACGAGATAAGCCAGGTGGCTTCGATTTCCGCGAACAACGACAAGGAAATTGGAGACCTTATCGCAGAGGCTATGGAAAAGGTCGGCAAGGACGGTGTCATTACCGTTGAAGAGGCAAAGTCTATCGAGACACACCTTGAGGTTGTTGAAGGTATGCAGTTTGACCGGGGATACATATCTCCATATATGGCAACCGATACGGAAAACATGACTGCGACACTCGATAATCCATACATTCTCCTTTTCGACAAGAAGATCTCATCCATGAAGGACCTTCTCCCAATCCTTGAAAAGGTGGCCCAATCCGGCAAGCCGATCCTCATCATAGCCGAAGATGTTGAAGGCGAGGCGCTTGCGACTATCGTCGTTAATACGCTCCGAAAGACGCTCAACTGTGTCGCTGTCAAGGCTCCGGGCTTTGGTGACAGAAGAAAGGCGATGATGGAAGACATCGCGATACTGACCGGTGCCCAGGTTATCTCCGAGGAAGTAGGACGTAAACTTGAAAGCGCGACGCTTGAAGACCTTGGACAGGCCAAGAAGATCATCGTTGAGAAGGAAAACACAACCATAATCGAAGGTGCCGGAACAGAGTCACAGGTAAAGGATCGCATCTCTCAGATCAAGAAGCAGATCGAAGCGTCAACATCCGAATACGATACCGAGAAACTGCAGGAGCGTCTTGCCAAGCTCGCGGGCGGCGTTGCCGTTATTAACGTGGGCGCTGCAACAGAGGTTGAGCTCAAGGAAAAGAAGGCACGCGTTGAGGATGCGCTTTCGGCGACCCGTTCGGCAGTTGAGGAAGGCATTATCCCTGGCGGCGGACTTACGCTTCTGAACACACAAAAGGCTGTGCAGGCTACTGCTGAGAAGCTTAGCGGCGACGAAAAGCTCGGTGCGATGATCATCCACAAGGCTGTCGAGGCGCCGATGCGTCAGATTGCTGTAAATGCCGGTCTTGAAGGTTCTGTTATCGTTGAGAAAGCCAAGGGCGAAAAAGAAGGCATCGGTTTCAATGCGGCGTCATTCCAGTGGGAGAACATGATGGAAGCGGGAATCATCGACCCGGCAAAGGTCGTCCGTTCGGCTCTCCAGAACGCGGCTTCCGTTGCGGGTATGCTCTCTACCACTGAAGTTCTCATTACAGAGAAAGAGGAAGAAAATCCTGCTCCGCCGATGGGCGGCGGAATGGGCGGTGGAATGGGCGGAGGAATGCCGGGAATGATGTAATGACCGGACGCGATCCCGCGAGGGAATCGTAACTGTTCCTGAGCCTGTAACATAGTATATACATTGTTTTAAAACCGCCCTGCATCGTGGGGCGGTTTTTATTCACGAATGATCTTCTTTTTCGTTCATGTACCGACGATTGAATCCCGGTTTGGTATACTGTGCTGGTGTAATCATAAAAATCCGCACGTCTGCCCAAGGAAAGCTGGATCCTGGCGTTTACGGCTGCGAATGCAACTGGGATATCCACATCGCGGGACCGTATGAAACGCAGGAGGAACGCGATGAAATCGTCTTTTGATATCTGAAAAGGGCGTCCACTTTGGCGATCTTGAGCTATACAGTCCGTCCGAAAGATCCGAGGATAATTTCCGTAGTGAGTTTGCAGCACCGTACCTGGTCCTTGCCGATACGCTCAGCGATCCGGATATGTTTAACATCATGAGTCCATCAAAGCTCTATTTTCCGGACGGCGTCTTTTCGCCGGCGGCGATGGATGACGGTCTTGACGCATATTACCGTGAAAGCCAGAGGAACGGCCACAGACACATGCGCACAACCGCAAAAATGCTGTGGGCGCTGGATGCGGCTCCCGGCAGGGTCACAACATGCAATCGCATGAGATACTTCTACTGCTCATCAATCTCTCGCAGATGAGGTCAAGCGAGAAGATTCTCCGAATTTTCACGGAGGCCCTCCGTGACTATGAACTCTTTGTAAACAGTCTCATGAAAACGCTTCCGACCGTCGTCTCTGTGTTTGATATGGGAAAGGGAATTCATTAATATAAATGATGAAATCACAACCTATACGGGTGTCTGCCCATATTGTTCCGTTTCGCTCTTGTAAACGTGTTTTTAAAAAAGGAGTAAATTGAGTGGGAAATGCACAGAATTGATGTAGTTTTGTGTGTATGATTAATCATCATCTTCAGCCTGACGGTATTCAGATTGCGATTAACAGTACAGGCATTCGGCGGATACTCGACAGGCTATATAGTCCGTTGTGTATAGTGCACAGGGGCGATAAAAAAGCCTGTTCCTTCATTTTTGTCAATGAAGAGTTCCTGAAGATAACCGGTACGGATCACAGTTCCGGAACCGTTCATGAAACCGGACCGCTCCTCTTCGACTCCAACCCCGTCCTGAAAGAGAGACTGGACTGGATCAGCAGCAAATCACCGGTTATGGAATCCGAGATGGAAATATATCTCAACGGCTACCGCTATACGATGGAAGTCCGTATGGGTTATATCGAGGAATCCGTTTACTATATCCTCCTGAATAACAGGTCACATATCCTCCAACTCCGAAAGGAGCGTGACCTTTTCTTCGACGTCTCCCTCGACATGGTCTGCACCGCAACGTTTGACGGATACTTCAGACAGATAAATCCCATGTGGAGCATCATGCTTGGGTGGTCGGAGGAGGAACTCAAATCAAGACCGTATCTGGATTTTGTGCATCCGGATGATTGCGAAGAGACCAGACGTGAGTTTGCCACCCTTGAGGAGGGCGGGATGATCGTTTCGTTCGACAACAGGTATCTTTGCAAGGAGGGCGGTTTCCTGTGGCTGTCGTGGAACTGCAATGCCGACATGCAGGAAAAGGTTATCTACGCCATTGCCCACAACATACAGAAGCGGAAGGAGATGGAGGAAGCCCTCCGGGAAAGCATGATACGTCTGGAGAGGGCTGTCGAGAGTACCCACGCTGTCATCTGGGAATGGGATATCACAAACGGTATCATTCATCTAAGTCCTGATAGCATCCGCCTGCTGCAGCTTGATGCTTTCAGCGAGCATATAAGCATAACCGATTGGGAGAAGTACATGCACCCGGCCGACGTAGAAACGTTCCGGCAGTGTGTCGGCCGCCACATGCGGGGCCAGTCCGACAGTTTCCAGTGTGAATTCCGGATGACGAAGCCGGACGGAACATGGCGGTGGGTTCTGGGCAGCGGCAAGATATCTGCACTGAAGGACCGGGCGCCCTCGCGGATAACCGGTACCTTTATCGATATTACCGAGCGGAAACAATGGCAGTACGAGCTGCTCAGGCTGTCAACGACGGATCCGCTGACGGGTGCTTTCAACAGGCTCAAGATGATGGAGATGCTGGACAAGGAGACCGAGCGGTTCAGCCGATATGGAGACGTCTTTTCTCTTATCATGTTTGATATTGACCATTTCAAGATGGTTAATGACACCTACGGCCATGACCGCGGGGATCTGATTCTGGTTATGGTAAAAAAAGTAGTTGATTTGGTAAAGCGGACGACTGATACTTTCAGCCGCTGGGGCGGTGAGGAGTTTCTGCTTCTCTGTCCCGGAACGGATATCTCCGGAGCGGAACAGGTGGCCAGACGGCTGCTCACCGAAATTGCGCAGGAAGACACGGGTATCGAACCGAGTGTCACCGTGAGCATCGGCGTTGTGGAATACAGCAATCCGGAAGAAGAGATCAGGTCCCTGCTTAAACGGGTAGATGTGGCAATGTACAAGGCGAAACAGGCCGGACGAAACACCGTTGTTGCCGAATAACGGGAAATCAGCTGCGGAGAATAAAGATGCGTAAACGATTGTTCATATTTCTTGTCATTTTTGGTTTCCTTGCGTCCTGTTCCATGTTCCAGGTGGAAAAAGTGGAAGACATCAAGGTCGTCGTGAAGAAGATACGGATGGTCTCCATGGATCAACGGAGAGTCATCCTGGAGGTTACCGTCGACATTACAAATCCCAATTCATACGAAGTCATACTGAACCGTGCCGAGTCGGACATTTACGTAAACGGTACGTATCTTGCGCATGCGATCTCGCCGCAGGCCGTCGTCATAAACAAGAGCGCCACGGACGTCATCGAGATAGGCATAAACTACAGGGACGTAATCAGCACGCTTGAGAACTATGATCCCAAAAAGAAGATAACCTGCCGTGCGGAGAGCATACTCTACTTTCAGCTCCCGCAGACATTTGAAAAGCGGAAGATTTATACAAAACGGATGGTCATCGAAAAGGATCTCCCTGCCCTGAGCGAGATGATCCAGAAAGGATTCGAAATTTCATTTTAAACGGAAGCTTTTCCCCGACGTTACTGTCCTGACCGTGGTGCCGGATCCCGTAAAAGAAACAACGGCGGCGCCGTCCCTGTTTGTCAGTATTACCGGAAAGTCCCGGTCGAGCTTTTCCGGAATCGCCAGCGCCGAAACGGTGCCTTCACGTTCTCCGTTGGTTACGACAAGCAGGTCCGGCTCGGCCTTGCGGGCAATATCCACTATGTAGTAATAGTCGCGCCAGGTTGATATGTGCGGTGTGATCATCACGTCAAAGGGGCCTTCGCCGGAAAAGTCGGCCTTTGGAAGGTCGCGATTCCGGTAATCGGGGATCAGCAGTATCCGGATACCGTTTGCCGTTACCGTTACCGGAAGGCTCGTATGCTCATCACCGTTCTCTCCGCTTCCAATGTACGAAAAGAAAGCATTTTCCGTGATGTTGAAGAAATTGATGGTCCGTATTGTCACGTTCTTCGGTGTCGTGATCTCTTTGCCGTCGTACAATTTCGGAAGAAAAAGCGAATCAACAGTAATCAGGCCCGACAGGGACGATACCGCATCCACTGAGCGTTCAGAGTAGCGCGGAAGGACAACGCCCCGTACGGCGGCCGCCCGTGAGAACCGGATGCCGCTGAAGAGGATCCGCTCCATGAAATAATCCCCGCCCGAATTAAAGACATACGCGGTACGGTCTGTCATGGACAGCGACGCCACCGGCGTCTTCCAGTCGTGGTACACGACCATGGTGTGCGGCTTGACCACGGAAAGTGCCGACAGCAGGGCCGGTACCACAAGCATACCTGCCGCTACCATCGCGGGAACATAGCGGAAGATGTACATTTTGAACCGTGTGTTAACGGTATAGAGTACCGATTGAAAGCTCGTGTAGAGTTTGTCCGCAGAGAGAACGAGGGCGAGCCCGGTATAGTAGCAAGCCATCCACAGCATCGTCGGCTTTGGCGTAGCAGGATAGTTGAAAAATGACGCCCCCGCGTCTGCGACCCAGAGAAAGACGGTCCCCAGCGCGTTGGAAAAGGCGCCCAACGGCAGCGCGACTGATGTCCCCACGACCGGAATCAGTCCGGCAAGTCCGGTCAGAATTCCCAGCTGGACGATGATACCGATAAGCGGAATGGCGGCAAGGTTTACCAGAATACCCGCCACGGGAAACTGTCCGAAGAACCAGGCGTTGAGCGGGATCATCATGCCAAGCTGTATGGCAAACTGCGCCACAATCAGCGACCGGACCGGGAAGGGCACCGCCCGGTATGCGAACTTCCACATGAAGGGAAACCGGTCGTTCAAGAACCGTCCAATCCGGATGATGATCCACAACGTCGCCGCCATCGTCAAAAGCGGAGGCAGTTTCATGAAGAGCGTGATGTGAGAATTGGCAATATATACCAGTGAAGCAATATAGACGGCGAAGAAAATCAGCGTGAAACCGCGGAGAGCGTCGAGCCACCGTGACAGCGTCGGCGTGATGAGGACGAGTGAAAGAACCGCGCCGAATGAAAGCAGAAAGCTTGCCGAGAACAGGACATGCGGATTTACCAGGAGAATGGCGAGGGACGATACGGACAGGCCGATGAAGGTCGCCTTTCTGAGGTTGTATCTGAAGTAGGCAAACGCGACCAGGGTGACCGAGTTCATGATCGCGGCGCGAACAGTCGACGGACGCGCACCCGTAAGCAGGGTAAACAGCACCAGTAGAATGATGATGACGGGGGCAAAGCGTGACGGCCTGATGCCCGCCATGACAAGGATCGAGTACAGAAGAAGCGAGACGATACTGACATGAAGCCCTGATACTGCCAGCACATGACCGACACCTGACCGTCGGAAGGCCTCGGGTATCTCAAACGAGCCCCAGGTGACCGCGTCAAGTGCACGTCTTGTGCCGAGGGTCGCCCCGGCAACAAGACGGCTTGCCGGTGATTTGATCGTCTTCTTGTATGTTTTCAGAAATTCAGTCTTTAACGCAAACGCCATCTCGTGCAGGATGGATCCTGACTGTCGCGCCAGTATGGTAACGTCAGTTGCGTCGGCCTCAAAGAGGGCAATCATGTTTTGCTGCTTCAGGTAGAGGCCGTAGTCAAACGCCTCCGGGTTCTTCTGCATCGGGATGTACCGCTTGTCGGCATCAACCTCTATACGGTACCCGTATGCTGCGGAGTCGGCAAGTTCCATGTACGTTTCGCCGCTACTGCCTGCTTGAGCGATTTTCAGCAGGACGTTGGCCGGCTTTACTTCCTTCCACTTGTGGGTGTCCGGGTCGTAGACCTGGGTAATAGTAAACTGCATATCTATCACGCCGAAGTGGCGGAGTTCGGGCTCGGCGCTGACTGTCCCGCGCAGGCGGAACTCCTTCTGGTATCTGTTTTCAACGTTTATATAATGAAAGGTGGTCCCCTCAACTGTCTGGGCGCCTGCAAGATCCATCCTCAGGTTCCCCGCGGGGACGCTGACCAAAAGCATCGATAATACGGACAGTGCAAACGGAAGTTCCCTCCACCTCGATTCGCTGCGGATGATCCAGGCCGCACCCGCCAGACCGCAGATTATCATTGCCGCACCCGCAGAAAGCGGCAGTGTCAGGGTAAACGAAAGAAGGATGCCCGCGATGAAACCGGTGGCAAGAATTGTCGCATATTTGTAGATCATGATTACTCCGGATATGTATGTCGTTTAATTATCCTGCCGGATCTGGGGAAAAAATTCCCTGTTGGACCGCATCACCTCTTTCGGCGAATAGGATGAGTCCAGAATAACAAACAGCAGCCCAAGCAGAAAGGCGGCCGCAATGATGACAAGAAGCTGAATCCCCTTCCTGCGCGAGAAAAGTTCCGGCTGTGTCGAGACATCATGGACGGCTACTGTTTTGTAACCAAGTCCGTCGAGTCTGTGCGCCATGTACCTGACAAACTGTCGGAAGTTTTTCCTGTCAATACGGCCGAGAAGCGTCTTCGGGTAGTCCCTGTTGTCTGACGGGCGGCCCACCGCTGCCGCTGCGTGTCCGCCGTCACCCTCGCTTCCGATCTGCGGCATGATCTCTCCAAGGTTCATGGAGTAGTCGGCCTGGTTCAGGCGTCTGCCGATAATGAGGTTTGAGCCGTAGCAGTAGAACAGATAATCCATTCCGGGAAACTTCTTCCTGTAGTATTCGGTAGCCTTTCCCACATAGAACTTCGGTTTGCCCTTTTCCGTATACGTTGCCAGTGCAAAGAGCAGGGACAGGGGCTTTACGGTCTTATCCTGCGGCGGCACCGGCAGCGGCACATCGCTTCCCGGTCCCAGGGATGGTCCGCCTGATTGTGCGGTACTGCTCTCCGGACGGCCGCACTCCACGACGTACACGTTTTCAAGAAGCCGTTCCTCGATTGACGCGTAGTACTCGTTCCAGCTTTCTACCAGTGTGGTCCATCCCTTCGCGGCCAGATGGTCCATCATGCGGTCATCATCCAGACTCTTCAGCAGTGTCTGGACTATCTCTATCTTGCAGATGTCTCCCTTGATGATTTCAGTAAGGGTGATTCCCTCTTCATACTGGCCGGAAACAAAGTCCTCCGAGTGTGCCGCGCGGCGGAGCGAGCGGCATCCGTCCGAGTCGTACGGTGTGCTCTCGATAAGATTTGCGTGTACCATGTCTGCGCCGCATTTCAGGTTGTCCTCGGGTATCTCCGCACCGCCATCTATGGGCCCGGTCAGTTCGTAGAAACCCAGCATTCCCTTGGCCTGCAGCCGGTCAAAGATTTCGACAGTCTCCTGTGTGTAGGGGTGATGGTCTTCGAACCGTTCAACGAAGACATCATGATCCGCGAGGAAGCGTATGTCGCCGTCTATGTCCGGTATCGCCCCGGATGGAAAGTCCGCTATCAGCACGTCGCAGGGCGCAAACGCGGAAAGGTGGCGGAGGCCTTCATGATAGTTGACGAAACCATACCGGTAGCCGGTTCCGTAGACAAGCTCCTTCCCCTGCGCCGCTGCGTCCTGCAATATGAACCGGGTATAGAAGACCGCGCTGGCGACCGTGTCGAGGTCGCCGCCGGTCTCCTGCATGTTGCGGATCTCCTCAACAAGATCAAATATCTGCTGATAATCGGGATGCCGGGCGAAGCGTTCACGAACCGTCTCCTCCGTAAGCATGGGGCCGTCGTCCCTGAATGTTTCGCGGTACATGTATCTCAAGTGTTTGAGGACTGTTTCAAGTTTCTTCTGTGTGCGTTTCAGCATTGTCCGCGCCCGGAAGCGGCGCTCGAAATAGGTTGACGGTATCCCGAAATGGCCGAAGTTTCGGACAAGCTGCTCCTCACGGTATTCGGTATAAGCGCCTTCCGGTTTCGGTACGGGCGAGAGGCTCGCGAGCATCATCCGCGCGGTGAGCACCTTCTGGTACATCGTTAAAAGCGGATTTTCGTTTGGGGTGTTAAGCAGCTTCCGTACCAGCAGTATGTCGCGGTTGTTGAAATAGTACGACCCCCGGTGCCAGAGGATCTCAAAATCAAGAAGGCCGGTCAGCTGCGACAGGGCGTCGCGGTAAGACGAGCCCCATCCGTGTATTACGATGACCTTCTTGCGTGAATAGTCCATAAATCCTCTTCGATGACGATGTGGAAACGTACTATACGTCAGTGTAATGAAATAATGATAAATCAAACATAAATTAAATGTCAAGTATCTCGACGGAAGCGTATAAACCCGCCCTGGTTGAGACTTTAAAATGCCAATAATCAAACAAATAATTCAAATAAACTTTATAAAATATTGGGGTAAACGGTTATATATGACAGAATAAATTGTGCATAAACGGTGCCGAATGAATTTACTATCGTTTCATCCACGATTCCTTGTGCTGGCGCTTCTTCTATTACTACCTCTCGCTTGCGAGGACCGGGCCGAACCGCCGGGGCAGCCGATCGACTCCTATACGATTCCCGCTGTTGAGGCCACGACCGACCGGATTTCCGTGTACTTTACCGAACCGGACAACACAGCCGACACAACCGATCCGGATGCATCACCCGTGGGAAAAGCGCTGGTTGACCTCATCGAAAGCCAGACAAGCGGAAATATCTATCTGTGCTTCTACGACTTTGACTACCAGCCGGTGATCGATGCTGTACAAAACGCGATTTCAAACGGCGTCGTGGTCTACTTTGTGGGAGACGTCGACGAAAGCACCGATGCAGGGTATACCGCTGTGACAAGCGCCATTATAGCGGCGGGCGGATCGGAACAGGAAACAATAAAGACATCCGGATCGGCAAAGTGCGGTTACAGCCTCATTTATCCGACGTACATCATGCACAACAAGTTTGCCCTGGTAACGGACACCGAAACGGGAAAGCGGTATGTGTGGACCGGCAGCACAAACGTCAGCGAGTCCGGCATGCTTTACAACAACAACAACGCGATCATCGTTCAAAGCCAAGACATGTACGATATTTATCTGCAGCAGTTTCGGTATTTGTATGACGGAAGCGCCGATCCCGTATCGGAGCGGAAAAACATAGCGGTGGGCAACGTACATCTGTCGATACTCTTCTCGTATACCGACAGCGGCCGAAGTCATGAGAATCTGCCTGTCTCTGTTGTGTCCGCGATGATAGAAGAGGCGGTATCGGCGGTCTGCTTTATGATGTTTTCCTTTACCCATACGGATACCGCGTCCGCGCTCATATCACGGTCGGAAAACGGTGTTACGGTACGTGGAATCCTGGACGAATCACAGAACAATACAAACAGCGACATCGTCGACATGTTCAGCAGTGCAGAGCTTGACTTCCGTATCGATGGCAACGACCAGAACGATCCCCACAATCCTCTCGGCGGCGCCAAGCTCCACCACAAGTGTGTCATCATCGACCCTGACGATGCCACGAACGCAGCGGTGGTAACCGGTTCGACCAATCTTACCAACGCCGGAAACGATTTGAACGCGGAAAACATGGTTATACTCTATTCCTCAGACTACGCTGAACTCTTTGTTAACGAGTTCGATGCCAGATGGGAAGAGGCTTCCTCCCGATTCGCAGGAGGCGTTCAATGAATTTCTGGATGCGACTTGTCGCTGCCGCAACGGTTCTTCTGCTTGCCTCATGTGAGGCGGATACATATTCCGAGTTTGACGAAATTGTCGATGCGATTGCCAAACAAAGCTCTGATAAGGAGATACAGTCGGTCACCTTCCGCGGATTCACATCAACGGCAAATATTTCAGATTCGTCCGACACCATCACCGTACTGATTGACGGCACGACCGAGCTTCTCACAAGCCAGGTGGCCGTCTTTACCTATACGGGATTTGCGATAAAAAAAGACGGGGTTTTGCAGGAAAACGGCGTAACGGTGAACGATTTCAGCGGCAACGCGACCGATCCCGCAGTGTATACGGTTGTCGCCGAGGACGGTACCGAACGCGATTACATGATGTACGTCCGTGCGTCCGGATACGAGGAACAAGGCAAGGTGACCGACCTTGTCATCACCGAGTGGGCCGATGCCGGTTCCGATCTCGATTATATTGAAATAACAAACGCAGGCGATCATGCGGTCTATATGCGGGGTCTTACCGTACACTACGGCCGCGACACCGACGGCGCTTCCCCGCAAAGCGCGGAATCCCTTGCGGAATACAGCGAGGACAACAGCACATGGCAGAGTATACCTGCTGACGGCATCCGTATCGCTCCGTCGGAGCACTTCCTGATTGTAGACGCAGACCTCAACGAAGGCAACAAGCTCGAGGATTTCCGCTACGAGTGGGGCGCAGCTGTGGAACCACCGTTCAAGATATTCCGGGTGGAGTCAGAGACTGCGCTTATCGGTACCCGCGACCGTCTGTCGGACGGACCGGCGTGGCTTTCATATGACGGCACTGTTTGGGGCCGTACGCCTCCTGCTGATATCGACATGGACGACAAGCCGGTCGAGGACGGGGAACACTTCGGCGGTGCGGTAGGAAAATCGACATACTCCTGTCTGAACATGACGGCCTACGTACACGGAACCAGCAGTGCCGAGGACTTCTCCGTCTGGTCCAACGGCAGCAAGACGACACACTCAACGCCTGGGGCTGACTTTTATACAGAGGTGTATACAGAATAATGAATCGTCTGATATACATAGTCCTGTCCATTCTCTTTTTTACATCGTGCGACTTTCTTCCTTCCGGCGCGCCCGTCCCCGTAACCGATGAGGAGGTGTGCGGACTGTCGTTCGACCCCGCCACATCCGAGCGCATGGTGATTAACGCGCTTGACGGCGCCACAGAAACCGTTGATGTAGCGCTCTACGGCTTCAACAACGACAACATCTGCGGCGCACTTATCGACGCAGCCGAACGCGGCGTTGTCGTGCGCTGCGTTACAGAATACGATAGCGAGTATGAGGGATCGTGGGCCCGTCTCATAGATGAGTCCCGCGTAAACGAAAACGTCACCATTACCGTCAAGCTGGGAAACGCCGGCGGCATCATGCACAACAAGTACTTCATCATTGACAAGGCCTATATCGTAACCGGATCGACCAACCTGACTGAGGGAATGGCGGTCCATTTCAACAACATGATACTGATCAAGAGCCCGTCCCTTGCGGCAGACTTCCAGCGCGATTTCGACATCATGTACGCCGGCTACTTCGCAGGAGAGAAGGGCGGTTCAGTCACGAACGGATTCCAGGATATATTTGGCAAAGGAAAGATGTGGCCTGAGACGGCCCATGATATTGGACGGTACACCATTCAGGCGTACTTTACACCGTACAAGCAGGTGTTCTCCTCGTACCGGGCGGACGATCCGGTTGAGTATGTCTACTACAGCTTCGAGCAGGGACGCATACAGTCGACAGCTGACACGAGCGCGGGAAATTACGGAAACGCGATGAATGTCATCTTTCCGCTGCTTGACGGCGCGACAGAGTCGATATACATATACAGCTTCGCCTTTACTGACAAGGTCATCATCGACAAGCTGATCAAGGCCCACAAGCGCGGCGTTACGGTCAAGGTCTGGATGGACTACATGATGTACCGTTCGGGAATGTCTCACAGCGGGCGGAGCATCATCGGACTGGCAAAGGAGATAGACAACGTTCGCATCTGCCGCGACCCTGACGGCGGCCTTCTCCACCACAAGGTCATCCTGATAGACGGCCATACAGTCATCCTCGGATCGCTCAACTTCAGCAGCAACGCCGTCTCAAATAACGACGAGAACTTCCTGGTAATAGGAAACGCCGGGCCGATCCATGACGCCTTTATCGGCGAGGCGGCCCGAATCAATGAATACTCGCATGTGCTCCGTGTCATGGACGACGACTTCGACGAAGAAAGCGGGGGAGAGGAAGATTCCGAAAGCCTGTCCGAACTTGAAGAAGAGCTGGAAAATGAGGAAGGAGTCGGCTTATGAAAAGATTCCTGTACATCATAATCATCACAGCCTGTACGGTACTTCTCTCATCGTGTTTAGACTTTACTGCACCCGAATCCGCCGGTGACGTTGCCCTGTCCAAGGGAACGGTCAATCTTGTTGCGGCGTTGTCGCGGCTTGACAATCCATACGGTATCATGCCGGAGACGCTGGGCCTGTCCGAAAGCGAGTATCCCAAAATCCTTTCACACAGTATCGAGAACTATCACGAGTTCTTCGCATTCGACAAGAACCAGTGCGTCATCGTCCTGTCTGCGGACCCGCTCTATTTCATGGTCATCAATTCACCGGAGTTTTACCGTCATCTGAACGCGGAATATGAACAGATAGCTGCAGGCGTTACGCCCAACAACAAGGAGCTGAATACCGTAGACAACTACAAAAGGGTCGGCGATTACGAGGTCGGTATCTTCTTCACTCCCAATGAGATGAAATACCACGAAGGCCGTTTTCAGGACTCTGTTTCAACCACGTATGTCGACCCGTACCGCCTGTACGGTGCAGCGAAGAAGTTGTGGTTCTATACACCCAGTTTTAAGGAAGAGTCGATCTACACGGACCTGCTGGAAAAATGGCTCGCGGACCGTGACGCGGTTATTCAGTATACCCGGGGTGCGGACTTTTCGGACTCTTTCGACGATCAGTATATCACCTACTATACTCGTGATGATATCTATCTCAATTTTACCTTCTTCATCGGCCAGGACCTCGAACTGACGGACGAGCTGCAAGGAACCAAGGATATCGACTTTGAGAACCAGATTGAACTGACCAGGGACTTTTCGATATTCCTGTCCACGCCGCTTGGCAATTCGCAGGAATCGGCCGAGGCATATCTCTCCAATCAGTCCGCGTCGAGCAGACACGGTATCTGCGTGGTGATCCGCGGCGAACAGGATTATTTCAGGACGTACCTTGCGAAAGAGAATGTCGACTTTGATCCGTCCGATAGTCTGCCGCTCTCTCTTGCAGCGAAGGATAATTATGCATCCGAAACCCTGACGCTTGACTGGGGGGTCGACAACGGATCGATGAATCTCTGGATCAGGACCGGGGATGAAGAGTATCCACAGACACCCTCCGCGACTGTAAACGGTTCGTCACATGATGTAAACATATCACGCGGCAACCAGTATACATTCAAACTGACCCAGGCAGACGACGATTCGCTCACCCTTGCCGAGGCATCGACGTACTTTACCGATCTTGTCGTTACGGAAATATGCTACTGGGGAACGTCCTATCCGGGGACGGTAAACGATGATGAAATCGAGCAGCGCGGCTCCAATGCAGACGACTGGATCGAGATCAGGAACATCTCCAAAAAAGCCGTTAACCTGAGCGACCTGCTTCTGTATGTCTATAACTCAAACAAGAAGCGCAGCGTGTGGTTCTCGCCGTATGAGAGCGGCAATTACGAACCGCTTGACATGACACTCATGCCGGGTGAGAGAACCGTCTTGTCGAATGACAGCAAAACGGAATTCTTCTTTAATTACTATACGCCGCCGTCGGGCAAAATCTTAAACCGTATCATACGGGGTACCAAGTCCGGAATATTCCTGGGCGAGAACTATACACTGCAGCTGTTGCGCGGTGAGCATACACTGCAGAAGATACTGATAAGCGGCGAGTATGGTGAGAAGGCCCCGTTCAAGACGATGGTTCTTGATAAATCAGGAAGCTGGCAGACAAGTACCGTTAACAGCGGCACGAACCCGACAGAGCCACTTGGCAGGAACACGCAGGAGATGCTGTACAACTTCTGCACGCCGGGGTATGCCGCGGACGATGAACTGTAGTGCCGGATATGCGCAGTTACTGACAGT
>CAZAHA010000025.1:0-19278 GCA_964484915.1 uncultured Leptospirales bacterium | reverse complement strand
CTCAAAGCTGGTTAAGATGCTCCTGTACGTTGTCGGAGGCATCCTGCTTGTCTTTTTGATAATCGGAATATCGTTTCTGGTATCGCGCTATGTACAGGAACGGACATATCAGCGCGAACAGGACATCGTTGTCGCACCGCCGCCGCCGCCGCTCGCGCATTTTGATTTGCCCGATTTTTCCGTTACGACGAAAGATGCGGAGCCGCACTTTGCGAAAATATCGATTTCACTGGGATATGAAGACAATGTCGAGCTCAATACAGAGCTTGTGCAGCGGACGGTGCAGATTCAGCACCTTGTCAACATACTGCTCAGGGGGAAGCGCTATGAAGATCTCGACTCGGTCGAGGATACCGTAGCGCTGTCCGAGGAGATCAAGGCGCATATCAATGTTATTTTAATATCCGGCAAGATCAAGGAAGTGTATTTCAAGGAGTTTGTCGTTAACTGATTCAGACGAGGTAGGGTATGGGTGACGGATCTTTATCACAAGATGAAATAGATGCGCTTTTAAAGGGCACCGATGATGTGATGCCTTCCTCGGCTCCCGAGCCGGCACCGTCACAGCCGTCCGGCGGTGATATGCTTACACCGAACCAGCGCAGTGCGTTTGCCGAAATGATGAATTCGGTTATGGCAGCGGTTGCACCGACTCTCGGCGGGTATCTGCAGAAGGACCTTACCATCAGTGGCGCCGTCGTGGAAAGCAGGGATGCCTCCCAGTTGGCAAGCGAACTCCACGGCGAGTTTGTCCAGGTTCAGATGGGGTTTAACCGGGGAGTTACCGGGCAGAATCTCGTTGTGCTGAGCATGAAGGATGCCGGCGTCATCGCATCGCTTATGATGGGGCAGGAGGGGACGGCTCCGGCTGAGCTGACGGAGGCCCACAAAAGTACGCTGCAGGAGTTCATTAGTACGCTTCTCTCATCGGCAGCAACCCAGCTGGGCATGAAGAGTGGTTTGCAGATCGGCACATCCCCCCCGGATTTGTCAATCGTTACGTCATCTTCGGATCTTTCCCTGCCGCGGGGCGGCGCGGTGAAGGTCACCTATAATATTAATGTCGGCGGTGTCCTCAATTCGCAGTTTTACCACATTCTTGACGTACAGCTGGTCCAGGCGCTGGTAAACGCCGGTGCTCCGCAGCAGCAACAGCAGCAGGACGGCGACATGCAGCAGCAGTTTCAGCAGCAGCAGGCTGTGGATATTAATCCTGTCAAGTTTCCACCGCTGTCCGGTAGCGGTGTTCCCGAGAACACGCAGAACATCGGTCTGCTCATGGATGTTCAGCTGACGCTGACCGTTGAGCTTGGCCGGACGAAACAGTTGGTAAAGGACGTTCTTGGTCTGGGTGAGGGTTCGATCATCGAGCTTGACAAGCTTGCCGGCGAACCGGTAGACCTTCTCGTGAACAACAAGCTGATCGCAAAGGGAGAGGTCGTGGTCATCGACGAGAACTTCGGTGTCCGAGTAACGGATATCGTCAGTCCGTCCGAGCGGCTGTCGAAGATAGGGACGTAACGGGAAAGCCGGCTGCACAGATAACGCCGGTTCCCGTGTTTTAATGCGACATAAGACACGTGAATGACTCGCCGGTTTTTGCAGATATGCAGGGCCGGTTGAAAATATAGTGAAAGGCGCCACTGCCTCCGGCGCGGGGATCCATGATGTTGAACATTTTTCGGAAAACGGCATATATATGTGTGGGACTGGTATGCGTACTGTCTGTATCTCCACTTATCGTATCGGCGTACGCACAGGAATCTGAAACACAAAATCAATCGCCTGACGCCCCTGCCGGCGAAAGCGCTCCCGCAGCCGGTTCTGAAGTCGATTCCGGTAATGACGGGGAGAACGCAACCGGAGATCTGTACGCCTATACCGAACCTGAAGTGGAGGATGTATCATACACCTGGATCATCGTCAAGACGATGGTCGTTATTGTGCTTATGGTTCTCGGGTTTTTCCTTTTCTTCAGGTACGTTAGCGGCCGGCCGGCGGGCCCTGTTGCAGGCAGAAATGTGCTCCAAGTAAAGGCGATGCTGCCGTTGGGACAGAACAAGGCGCTGCAGGTGGTCGAAGTCGGTTCACGGCTCTTGGTGCTTGGCGTCACCGATTCCCAGATTTCCCTTGTCCGTGAGATCACCGAGCGTGACGAGATTGACAGAATCAAGCTGCAAAGTTCCATGCCGAATACACAGGAAAACCGCGACTTTCAGGGCTTTCTGAAAGAAAACATCTCTACTTTCATGTCGTTTGTAGCCGGAGGCATGCAGGGTGCGTCTCACCATCCCACGGCTGAGGGTAATAAAACTCCATCGGCGCAGGACTATACGGAGCATGCCGGTGTCTCCGATTCCCGCGTCCGGGAAGAAACAAGGGCACGGCGGAGTTATTTCGACGATGACAGGCTCGAATACCTCAGGCGGCAAAAGAACAGACTGAAACGGCTGAACGGGTCTGATAATGACTAAACGTGTGATACAGCTGCTTTTCCTGGTCTTCCTTCTGATTCCCGCCGCGGCATCGGCGCAGGAAGCGGGCGGTGTACGGATGCCTATTCCGAAGATCACCTTCGATATAACGGAGGCGGAGAGGCCCCAGGATGTGGCTCTCGCTCTGCAGGTCCTCTTCCTGCTTACCATACTGACGCTCGCGCCTTCGATCATCATGATGATGACGGCATTTACACGGAT
Source organism: uncultured Leptospirales bacterium (assembly GCA_964484915.1). GTDB lineage: Bacteria > Spirochaetota > UBA4802 > UBA4802 > JAFGJZ01 > CAZAHA01. Next base: position 16,582 of record CAZAHA010000025.1, on the reverse strand, counting down.
CGTCATCGTGATAGATTTCATCAAGCGTGCACTGGGACTGCAACAGATGCCGCCGACGCAGGTTATCGTGGGACTGTCCATCTTTCTGACCATGTTTGTCATGGCGCCGACACTCAAGGTAATCAACGAACAGGCGCTACAGCCGTATATGAACGGCGAGATCGGCAATGAGGAATTCTTTGAATCAGCCATGGATCCGCTCCGCCTCTTCATGTTCAAGCAGACGCGGAAGAAAGATATTGCGCTTTTCATCGAACTCGGTGATATCGAGAAACCGACGATGCAGGAAGAGGTTCCAACGTATTGTCTCATACCCGCGTTCATGATCAGCGAACTCCGCCGTGCGTTTGAAATAGGCGTCTTCATATTTATACCGTTTATCGTCATCGATATGGTCGTTGCCAGCGCGCTGATGTCGATGGGTATGATCATGCTTCCGCCGGTCATGATCTCGCTGCCGTTCAAGATCATTCTCTTTGTCCTGGTAGACGGCTGGAATTTGATTATATACGAGCTGGTTAAATCTTTCGTTCAGTAAGGTAGGGGAGACAGACGATGACTGATGTGACTGTTGTAATACTGCTTCGCGATGCACTCACCACAACGCTTCTTGTATCCGCGCCCGTTCTCGTTACGGGTATGGTGGTCGGGCTTATAGTGTCCATCTTTCAGACGACCACGTCCATTCAGGAACAGACACTGACGTTTGTCCCCAAGATTGTTGCGATCTTTCTTTCGATCATACTTGCCGGAGCATGGATGATCCATATCGCCGTCAACTATACAACAAACCTCTTCATGAAGATTTCCACGCTTGGAGTCGGATAATGCTGTACTTCATATATAATTTCCAGGCGTTTCTTCTGGTTATAATCAGGATTCACTCTCTGTTTATGGTTGCACCGTTCTTCGCTAGCGGTGTTATCCCGGTCAGGCTAAGGGCGCTGATCGCGTTTTTTACCGCGCTGGTGATCTTTCCCATGCTCATGCGGGGAACAGGGTACGGTGTTACCGGGAACATGATCGAGTATGCGATCTTCGTACTCCGTGAGGTTGTCATCGGTATCTATATCGGATTCCTCGCGTCGATCATCTTCACCGCGTTTCAGCTTGCCGGACAGTATTTTGCCGTTCAGATAGGCTTCGGTTTCAGTGAGGTCGTTGACCCCATGGCGCAGATTTCGGTGCCGATAGTCGGTCAGCTGAAGAACCTGATCGGTCTTCTCATCTTTCTGTACATAAACGGACACCACTTTCTTATAAGTGCAATTTACCGCTCGTTCGAACTGGCTCCGGTCATTACTATTTCGGAACATTCCATCAGTTCGCATCTGAAGTACCTGGTGTATTCGTTTTCCGGTATGTTTATTGTTGCGATGAAGATCGCACTTCCGATCATGGCGACGATCTTCCTGGTATCGGTCTCAATGGGGATTCTTGCCAAGGCAGCTCCGCAGATGAACATCATGATGCTCGGATTTCCGTTCAAGATACTCGTTGCTTTCGTGCTGATCATGCTGCTCTCGCCGATGGTCGTGCGCATAATGCAGGTGTCTCTCGGACGGACGTTCCGCTTTATAACAGGGGTGCTGACGCACTGGCCGGTATGATCATGAAAAAGTATATGCACATAGACATATCTACAGGTTTGTTTGACGCGCCGCCCGCGCGGATTCTTGACCTCCAGCGGTTTGCCAGTCCGGAACAGGACGGCCGTACAGAAGAGCCGACCGAAAAGAAGATACGCGAGGCGCGCAAGAAGGGGCAGGTCGCCAAGACTGATGAATTTCCACAGTCACTTGTGGTCATCGTCGGCTGTTCGTACATACTGCTTATGGGCGAGTGGATGTACAGGCACGTTGCGGAACTCTCTCGCTATTATCTGTCGCGGTTTTCAAACTTCACGCTGACGTACAATTCGATGTCGCTGGAGACGGCGCGTGTTCTGTACATGCTTGGTCTTCTCCTTCTTCCTGTCTTTGCGCTGTGCTTTGTGGCAGGCTTTCTGGGTAATGTACTGCAGGTCGGGTTCAAGTTTTCATCACATCCGCTCAAGCCCGACCTTTCAAAGATCAAGTTTACACCCGCGGACATGATAAAGAAACTCTTCTTCTCGAAGAAGGTAGCGATGAACCTGTTCAAGTCGCTGTTCAAGATTTCGGTAATCACCGTCTGTTCGTATCTGATAATCAGCTCCGATTTCCACATCCTGCTCCGTTCGCCGGATGTTTCAATCGCGGCGGCATTTGCCGATGTTTCGTTTATCGCGTTCAAGATTATCGTCGTCTCGGCATTTCTCCTGATTGTCCTTGCCGTACCGGACTATTTCTTTCAGCGCAGGGAGCTGATGGATTCGTTGAAGATGTCCAAGCAGGAGATAAAGCAAGAGCACAAGGAGTCCCAGGGTGATCCCCAGATCAAGGCACGGCTGCGGGAGATGCAGCGAGAGATATTGACACGCAACATGATCCGTGAGGTCCCGAAGGCCGATGTAATCGTGACAAATCCGACGCACTTTTCGGTGGCGCTTAAATGGGAGCAGGCAACGATGGACGCACCGTCAGTTATCGCCAAGGGTGTCGATTCCATGGCGCTGCGCATCCGTGAGATCGCAAAGACCAACGATATCATGATAATGGAAAACCGGCCTCTGGCGCAGGCGCTCTACCGTGATGTTGAAATAGGCGACGAGATACCGGTAGAATTCTTTCAGGCAGTGACAGAGATATATTCCATACTCTATCAGAAGGGCAGGCTGAAGGCGGCCATATAACGTATCGATTAACGACACCGTACATTTTCCAAAGGAGACACTGCACATGGCGGAAGCAACACCATTTTCGATAATCCGCGAAAGCCTTCTGACTCAGCGGAAGGACATCATGCTGGGCATCGGCGTTATTGTCGTTGTCGGAATGCTCATCATTCCGCTTCCCACGCCGCTGCTTGACTTTTTTATGATCATCAGCATCACGATAGGCCTGTTGACTCTGCTGATCGTCATGTTCGTGCCGCGTGCGTTCGACTTTTCCATCTTTCCGTCGCTGCTGCTTGTTGCGACTGTCTTTCGTCTTGCACTGAACGTTTCGTCGACCAGGCTTATTCTTCTGCACGGTGCAGCGTTTGACGGAAAGATCATCAGGACTTTCGGCTCGTTTGTCGTCGGAGGAAATTATGTAATCGGTCTTATCATATTCATTATTCTTATTGCGGTGCAGTTTATGGTCATCACCCGTGGTGCGACGAGAACCGCTGAGGTTGCCGCACGCTTTACACTCGATTCGCTGCCGGGCAAGCAGATGACAATAGACTCTGACTTCGCAAACGGTGTCATAACCGAGGAGGAGGCCAATACACGGCGGAACGACCTCCGGAAGGAGACGGACTTCTACGGCGCCATGGACGGTGCCAGTAAATTCGTACAGGGAGACGTACAGGTCGGTATTATCATTACCCTTATTAACATAATCGGCGGCTTTGTTATCGGTATGACAATGCGCGGTGAGACGTTTGAGGTAGCGTCCAGGACCTATACGCTGCTCTCTATCGGTGACGGTCTTGTCGGACAGATCCCGTCGCTCTTGATAACGACTGCGACCGGTATTATCGTAACCCGTTCAGTTTCCGAGTACACCCTGCCGGAGGACATCTCCAAACAGTTCAGTTCCCAGCCGCGCGCGCTTTCTATCGGTGGCGGAGCTCTTGCACTTTCTGCGCTGGTACCGGGATTTCCAAAGCTTCCCATACTTTTTCTCGCCGCAGGCCTTGGTGCGATGGCGTACTTTATCCACCAGAGCCGCGACGAGAAAAAGGCCGAAACAGCGGCAGCGGAGAAGAAGGCCGCAGGAACGGAAAAACCAGAGTCCGTTATGCCGTACATTACCGTCGATCCGCTGGAAGTCGAGATCGGGTACAATCTCATACCGCTCGTTGATCCCAACCAGGGCGGAACACTGCTCGACCGGGTAACCAAGATTCGCCGGATGAGCGCGCTCCAGATGGGACTCATCGTGCCTCCCATCCGTATCCGCGATAACATGGAACTCGCTCCCGAGAGCTATTCGATCCTGATCAAGGGTGTCGAAGTCGGCAGCGGAGCGCTGCAGGTTGGTAAACTGATGGCGATGGACTCGGGCGACGTGGTTGAGAAAATCGACGGAGACGAGTTTACGGAACCGACCTTCGGATTGAAGGCAATATGGATATCATCCGATAAACGGGACCTTGCTGAGAGAAACGGATATACAGTAGTAGACTGTCCAACAATTATCGCAACGCACTTGACCGAGATAATCAAGCGGTATGCGGACGAGATACTCGGCCGCCAGGAAGTTCAGCAGCTCATCGACAATATCAAAAACGATTATCCGGCAATTGTTGATGACATCATTAACAAAAACAAGCTGTCGCTTGGTACCGTTCAGAAGGTACTTCAGAATCTGCTGCGCGAGCGTGTATCAATACGGAATTTTGTAACTATTTTCGAAACACTCGCAAATTATGCGGAATATACAAGCGACCCGGGTGTCCTGACCGAGTATGTCAGAACGGCACTCTCTCGGCAGATATGCAGGGACCATACTGACGCGGCCGGTGTCCTGCATGTCATAACCGTTGATCCCGAACTTGAGGGGATCGTCCGTGATTCCCTACACGACGATCCGGTTGAGGGCCGGGTCGTGGGACTCGACCCCCAGAGTCATCAGGCAGTGATGAATTCGCTGATAGAATCATATAACAGTGTGCGCCAGGCCGGGCACCAGCCGGTATATCTGGTTGCTCCTCAGATTCGGAGCGTACTTTTTGCACTGCTGGAACGCGAGGTCCCGGATGCTTCGGTGTTGTCATATAACGAGATTCAGCCGAACATCCGCGTCAATGTTGTTTCGTCGGCGATGATGCAGACTGCTGAGGCATAGGTAGACCGGTTGACGGCGGCAGGTCGGTACTGAATCTCGCTGTCAGGGGTACAGGCGGTAAAACAGGAAACGAAAATGATACAATCAAGGGAGATATACAATGAAATATGTTAAGCTTAAGGCAAAAAACTTCAATGAAGCTCTCAAGGAGCTCAGGGAAAAATACGGTGAAGACGCGATTCCAATCAGCCATAAATATCTGAAGGAGGGGGGGGTCTTTAATACCACACTCCTTGCCAAGGAAGTGGTTGAGCTGACCGCGGCCATACATGAACCCAGGCAGGAGACGCGCCGCCCCCTGAAGAAGAGCACATTCGACATGCGTGTCGACGATGATGTCACAGACTCGTTTACCAGACAGACTGCCGCGAAGGAGGCGCCCGCGTACAAGGGGGCATCGTTTCGGCAGAATTTCGGGTTTGATCCGCAGAACGCAGGCGGTGCGGCGGAAAAACCGTCGGGAGACGACAGGCGTGCTGACGCTAACCGGTCCGGTATGCATACCGGTACGTCACACAAGGCTGAGACCGTATCCACCGACCAGGCTGCCGCCTATGGTCAAACGGGGCAGGATTCGGCGGCAGTCGAGCTGACCCCGGAGCGGTATGACGAACTGAAGAAATTTGAGAAGGAATTTTATGAAATAAAGGAATCGCTGAAGAAACTCGCGGATGCGCAGCGGATAGAGCAGGAAAACAGGGAAGCCGCGTCGTCGATTACATCTCTGGGACGCGATGACCATATGCGTTCATGCATTGATATACTGAAAAACAATGATTTTACCGATGAAGAGTGTTCAACTGTTATTGCCGAACTCAAGGAGTCGATGACACAGGCAGACATGGCGGATCAATATAAGATAGAAAAGAATCTGAAAGACCTTGTAAAAAGCAGGATCATCACCACGGGACCCGTATCCTTTAACGGTCGGAAGAAGGTGATCATGTTTGTCGGCCCGACCGGTGTAGGGAAGACCACCTCTCTTGCAAAACTTGGTGCTCATCTGTCGCTTCGGGAAAACAAAAAGGTTGTTTTTATTACGATCGATACATACAGGATTGCAGCTACCGAACAGCTTAAAAAGTATGCCGAAATCATGCGTATACCGATACATGTCGTGTCTGAACCCAAACACTTCCGCTCGGTAATCGACAGGGAGGATGCCGATGTTGTTCTCGTCGACACATCCGGACGGAGCCACCGAAACACGATGAAGATATCGGAGATAAAGAATTATGCAGATCAGGTATCCTGCGACCTGGAAAAGTTTCTCTGCGTTAGCGCGACAACAAAGAGAAACGACCTGGCGTCCATATTCAGCTCGTTTGAACCGCTTGATTTTGACAGCGTGCTCATAACCAAGGTTGACGAAACTTCTTTTGTGGGTAATGTTGTCAAAGTTGCCGATACTTATAATAAGCCGATCTCTTATATCGCGGACGGCCAGGAGGTTCCAAATAATCTCCACGCCGCGTGCCCGGAGACCATTTCAGAATACATGATCAGCGGTACCGTCCGGGGCTGATGTAAGTGTTCGGCGCAATAAGCTTCGTGGCTGGTTGAAACAAAACCGTTATGCGGAGCACGTAAAGATACCAGGGTACTCCGGAGGACAATTGTGGATCAAGCGGCAAATTTGCGGAAGCTTTTTGTGGCATCAAACGAGCAGCCAAAAAAAAGAACGCGTACCATCGCCATAACAAGCGGAAAGGGAGGCGTCGGCAAGACGAGCCTGTCGGTTTCGCTTGCAATCGCTCTTGCACGTGACCAGTCAAAGGTAACACTCCTTGATGCGGACCTTGGTCTTGCGAACGTAAATGTCGTACTTGGTACGATACCCAAGTTCAATCTCTATCATGTTATCAAGGGCAAGAAAAAAATTGAGGATATTATAGTAACCGTACCGGAGGGTATCAAGATCATAGCGGGTGCCCCCGGTTATCATCAGCTGGCCAATCTTGACGATAAGGTTCGGGATCGTTTCATCGGTGAGCTTGATGTATTAAAGAATGATGACTATCTTATCATAGACACGGGAGCGGGTGTTTCACAAAACGTGTTGTCTTTTATCATCGCAGCCGATGAAATCATTGTCGTTACCACACCTGAACCAACCGCTATCACCGACGCGTACGGCATCATCAAGTCTATCGCTGCGCAATCAACCGAAAACACCATACGGCTGATCGTGAACAGGGTGCAGACCGTATCGGAGGCGCGGCGCGTAGCCGAACGGATCATTAACATTGCAAGCCAGTTTCTCAATATAAAGGTAGAGAACCTGGGCTTTATCTATGAGGACCCGTTTGTGGCAAAGTCGGTCCGCCATCAGAAGCCGTTTGTTACCGGATACCCCAAGTGTAAGGCGTCAGGATGCATTAACATGATCGCGGACAAAATCGCAAACCGTGAACCGCAGGATAATGCGGAGGGAGGCATTCCGGGATTCTTCAAGAGGATGTTTACCAACAGGTTTCCTGATCAATATGAGGAGGATGACGAGGAGTAGGCTGACAAAAAAGAACTTGATTTTTAAGTGGTGTACATTTTTTCTTAATATGGTGACATAAGGGCATATCTTGATAAACCATTCGTCCAGGCTATAATACTGTATATGTACCGCAGATACGCGGGATCCCTGCAGGAGGAGTGCGATACAATGACAATGCCCGGCAGTAAACAATGATATCAATACGGAACATCGAAGTAAAACTCGGTCTCATCATGGGATTTTCCGCATTCTTTCTGTCGCCGCTAATCGGCATCATTTCCGATATATCATTGCCAGTTGTTCTCATGCGGACGGTTGTTTTGACGTTTGTTTTTTTCGGCCTTGGATACGGTGCACTCTTTCTGATAAGGAGGTATGTACCGGAGTTCTATGAGGTTCTGAATACTTCCGGATCGATAGAGGAGCGAAATCCAGAGGAGATCGACACGGGAATGCAGCCTGAAACCGAGGGCGGTATTGATGATGAAGCCGAAAGTACTGACGCAGAGGATTATTCGATCGGTGAAATGCCTGCCGGTCGCCAATATGCCGCACCGGAATATGATTCCTTTTCCTCTTCCGCCTCTTCCGGTGTGGAGAAGATGGGCAGGCACATACTGGAGGAAAAGGGCATAAAGTATGAGCCAAAGATTATGGCCGAAGCAATACGAACCATGATGTCCAAGGATGAAGAATAACCGTGGAAGGAATGCATGAATAAGAAACAGATCGAAAAATACGATGCGGTAAACGAAGATGATCTCTGGACCCGTTTTGCAAAGAGCAGGGAGCTTGAGATACGCGATTACTTCGTCATTAAATACGCACCTCTTGTCAAATATGTCGCCGGCAAGGTGTCTATGGGCATGCCGCAGAATATCGAATTTGACGATCTTGTCTCATACGGTATTTTCGGTCTGATTGACGCAATAAACAAGTATGATCCGGCACGCGGGATAAAATTTAAAACCTACGCGATGACGCGAATCCGCGGTTCAATCTTCGACGAACTGCGGTCCATCGACTGGATTCCCCGGTCGATACGGCAGAAGGCCAAGGAGATAGAAACCATTATTGCCGAGCTTGAGAACAAGCTTGGCCGAACGGTCGAGGACGAGGAGATTTCGAAGGAACTCGGCATCTCTCTTGAGGAGTTTCATTCAATACTGAACAAGGTCAGCGGAACGTCCATCGTTTCGCTGAATGATATATGGTATCTCGGCGACGACAATGATGAGCTTTCCATCATGGAGACGCTCGAAGCGCCCGACAACATGAACCCGGACGTTTTAATTGAAAAGGAAGAGATAAAGGAGCACATCGTGGAAGCGATCAAGAAGCTTCCCGACAAGGAAAAGAAGGTCATTGTGCTGTACTACTACGAAGACCTCACCCTGAAGGAGATCGGCCAGGTGCTTGACGTTACCGAGAGCCGCATATCCCAACTCCATACCAAGGCTATCATGCGGCTGCGCGGCCGTCTGGGACGGATCAAGTCAAACCTGGTAAACTGATATGGCCAGTCTGAAGGAAATGATTCAAAGCCTCGGCGAAGAGGAGCGCGGAGTCGAGAACGAGATCGAGGTGTATGCTGACTCGATCCGTCAGGGGCTTGAGCTCGCCGCAGAAGAGTTCGGCGTGGACATTTCCATGCTTGACTATGATGTTGCCGAAAAGGGGAGCGCAGGCATCTTCGGTTTCGGCCGTCTGCCCTACAAGCTATACGTCCGCGCGATAGACGAGGAGAAGGCGTTTGGCGATCTCAATGCGCTTGATGCAAAACTCTCGGCCTCTATTTCTAGGGAGCTATCGGATGAAGCGATTAGTGCACACGCGGCGGGTACGTTCAGGGTGCGTCCGACCAAATCGGGGATATGGCTAACCGTTTTCAAGCCCAGGGGAGACGGCAAGGCAGTACAGATTCCAGAAGTGGCCGGCCGCCTCGACCAGATGCGAATAACGGACTACAACCAGGACCTCGTTAAGAAGGAAGTTTCCAAACCGTCGGAAAAACCGGTCAAGATAGGCGAGTGGACGCCGAATGTTGACTTTGACGGCTCAATGTATGTCGAACTATCGGATGACGATATGCAGGCAATCGTCCATTTTGAACCACCCCGTTTTTCAGGCAGGCATATGGAGCTTGACGATGTGCTGCACGCGCTCAAGAACCAGGGGGTCGTTGTCGGTATTGATGAGGAAAAAATACAGCGCTATCTTGAAGAGATGAACTATTCCAGTCCGCTCATTGCCGCACGGGGTGTTACGCCTAAAAACGGGACCAACGCCTATGTCGAATACAAGGTTAGAGTGGAGAAGGAGATCTCTTTTGACACTGACGACGATACCGTCGACTTCAAGGACCTGAATCTCATAGAAAACGTCGTAGTCGGACAGCTGCTCGCGGTGAAGGTACCGGCAACGAAGGGCGTCGAAGGGCGGACTGTCAAGAACCGGATCATACCGGTAAAACCTGGACGCGACACAACCATTCCGCATGGTGAAGGTACGATCCTCTCGGATGATGGCATGGAGTTGACCGCGGAGAAGAACGGCCAGGTCATCATGAAGGGCGATAAGATCTGTATAGACGAGGTCTATGTTGTACAGGGTGACGTAAACAACACAACGGGAAACATAACGATGCTCGGCTCCGTCCTTGTTACCGGCAACGTGCTGGACGGGTTTACCGTGAAGGCATCGGGCAACATAGAGGTACGCGGTTCCGTACAGAAGGCCGTTCTTGAGGCGGAGGGCGATATCATCGTACGGCAGGGAATAAACGGCCGTGATGAAGGGCGCATTGAAACGACCGGCGGATCTATCTTTGCCAAGTTTGTAAACCGTGCCAATCTAATCGCCGAAAAAAATGTTATCGTAACCGAGGAGCTGCTGCAGTCACGGACCGACGCCGGCAGTCTTGTTTACTGCAATGGCCGCCGCGCGCAGATTGTTGGCGGCGTTATCAGGGCTGGAGACGAGGTGAATGCAAAGCAGATCGGTTCAGACTCCAACACGAAAACACTTATCTATGTGGGGATGAATCCGAAGATACTTCAGCAGATGATGAACCTTGAAAAGAACATGAACGATATAAGCGAAGAGATGGAGAAGAACGAACTCGACATCAATACGCTTCATACAAGAAAGAAGACCGCGCGTCTCTCGGATGAGCAGAAGGAGCGCCTGTCATCGCTCTCTGAACGGCAGGAAAAACTCAAGAAGCGGAATGAGGAGATAAAACTGGAGAAGGACGAGCTGGAACAGTACCTCTCCATAATTGAACAGAAGGGAGTCGTGTGCGCTGAGAAGCAGTTGTACCCGGGTGTGGAGATTATAATAAAAAACAACAAGCTGAGAGTCCAGGATCCGTATGCCAATGTCAGTGTCACAATGATCAACGATGACTGGTCATTCAGTAATTACAAAAAGCCTGAGTCAACAGACCAGCTCGAAATGAAGCGGTCGAGGAGGTAGTATGGCAATAACGCCAATTGACGTCCAGGTGAATATGGGGCATGTACTCGACGTTGCCCGGAACATGCAGTCCAGAAACGAGGCATTGATTCAGCAGCAGCTTCTTATGGATAAGGAATCTGAAGTCGAGTCAAACAAACAGAAGGATACCATACAGCAGAACAAGGAAACGGACGAGACCCGGCTGAACACTGACGCCCGCGGACAGCAGGGAGGGCAGAAAAGGAAACGCCGTGAAGCGTCTGACGATGATAGTGGAGACCGTGTACACGGAGAATCATATGACGATCCAAACCTGGGTACACGGATCGATTATACGCGATAAACCCAAACATGGCCGTTGTCCACACACATGCGGCCGTACAGACACGTATAAACCAGTAATCTTAACCAAACGGTGGCTAGATGCTTAATTTCTTCATAATACTTCTGACAAATATATCCACAGGTGTTATAATATACCTTATACTGACCATCAGGCTCGAGAAAAAAACATCCAGCTATGAACAGGAGAAGGTCCGCCGCGAGTTTGAAGAGGTGATACGGGACTTTAACGAAAGCGCCGAACGGAATATCAGCATCCTGGAAAACCGGATCGCCGTCATGAAAAGGCTCATGAAACTCTCTGGCACGCTGGAATCGGTCGATGTCGAGGCGGCTGACCGCGTTGACGCTCCATCCAAAAATGGTAAACGGGATGCGTATACCATTGTCAAGGACTTGCCGGAAACGTCGATGAAGGCTGGGGCGGAATCACAGCGGAATTCGCGTGTCTCATATGTTGTTGATGAGAAGATAGAGCTTGACATCTCCCGCGACGAAGCGATTGATGATCCCCGTCCCGATGAGGGTGAGTTAATCAGGCAGCGGTATGAAGACAGCGGACAGAAACATGATACGCTTGTTGCACTCTTTACCGAAGGGCATTCTGTGGAAAAGATAGCCGAATCGACGGGAGTAAGCTCTGCGGAAATCGAACTGATACTCAACCTGAACGGTATTCATACAGCAAACGGAGAGAGTGCCCATGGATTTTAATGCGATACAGCGGCTGACAGACGAAGAATTTAACCGGTTTGCCAAGCTCATACACACGGAAAGCGGCATTTTCATGAAGCCCACAAAGATTACCCTGCTGTCAAACAGGCTCAGGAAAAGGCTTCAGGTTCTCAAAATAAACACATTTGCGCAATATTATGATTATGTTGTCTCCCTGACCGACAAAACCCGCGAACTCGAGGAACTCCTGGATGTTGTCTCAACAAACGAGACATACTTTTTCAGAAACGAACGTCATTTTAACGCCTTCTCCGGAAAGTGTCTTCCGGATCTTGCGGCACGGAAAAAGGACCGTAAACTGACGATATGGAGTGCGGGTTGTTCGACCGGCGAAGAACCCTACACGATATCTATCTGCATAAACGAAAGTCTGCATCTCTTTCCGGGATGGAAGATAGAGATACTCGCGACGGATATCGCAAATTCCGTGCTCGATTTTGCACGAGAAGGACGGTATTCGGGCCGTCGAATAGAGAAGGTCTCTGCGCAGTTTCTTCAGAAATATTTTACCAGGATACAGGATGGTCCATCAGACAAGGACACCGTATACGAGGTTAAGGACTCACTCCGGCGCCACATTACCTTTAAACCGCTCAATCTGTTCAAGGACCCGTTTCCAACCGGCGTAGACATCATATTCTGCCGAAACGTCATGATCTATTTTGACCGCGAGCATCAAACAACGCTTGTGAACAACTTTTACCGGTCGATCTCCAAGGAGAACGGATATCTGTTTATCGGGCATTCCGAGACGTTGCACTCAATATCCGAGGATTTCGCGTACATAAAGCTTTTGGACGCGCCGGTCTACGTTCCAGTGCAGCGGTTGAATGAATTTAAACGTAACTAACGTCGGCATAGGCGATATACTTGTATGCAGTGAACCGGGCGTACTCCGGACGGTACTCGGCTCATGCGTTGCACTGTGCATGTACGATATTAAGAAGAAGATCGCGGGACTGGCGCATGTTGTGCTTCCCCGGTACAACGGCCGTGACAGCCGCTCCCGCTTTGCGGATACGGCCTATACCCTGCTTTTGGAAAGGCTTTGTTCGTCAGGCGCACGAAAAAAGTATCTGGTTGCGCGTCTTGCGGGCGGTGCCAGGATGTTTATCGTAAGCAACCGCTCTCCGTTTGCGGACATCGGCACCCAGAACGCGTCTGTTCTCCGCGAATCCCTGAACAGGGACGGAATCCCGCTTCTTTCTGAAAATATTGGAGGCGAACGGGGAATGGTCGTAACGTTTGCATCCGGCAATGGAACGATCACCATACGGCTGCTCGGTCAATAACCGAAGCGTCCCCAAACAGATAAAAACCGAACAGGATCAATCATCATGGAAAGTATGACAGGATACGCTTTCATCGAGGACTCGACGGAACAATTTCAGTTTACCATGGAGCTCAAGACGCTGAATTCAAAGTACCAGGAAGTGTATGTAAACGTGCCGAGAATCCTCCGCTATGAGGAAAACGAGATGGGGGCCATCCTCAAGCAGAACTTCGCCAGGGGAAAGGTCGAGATGACGCTTGAAATCTGCGAATGGATAGAACCGCGTGAAGTCCAGATCAATACGGAATTGCTTATTCGGTACAACCGGGCGCTTTCCGATGCGGAAGAATTGATGAGAAGCGCTAAACAGTTCACACTCGACCCGCTGTTGTCGCTTGACGGTGTCCTCGTGAAGGAACGGGCGAGCGTCACGGATAAGTCGCGGATGAAGATCTACCAGGTGCTGAATCAGGCGGTAAAGTGTGCGATGCAGCTTCGTCTGAAGGAGGGCAGGAGTGTGATGAAAGACATGAGCGTGTCCCTGAAGGCTATCGCGGAGAATCTGTCCCGTATCAAAAAGATGTCCGCGTTTCATTCGAGGGAACAGTTTCAGAAGCTGCAGAAGCGGCTGCAGGAAGCCGGTGCCGCAACGGTGGACGATACCCGGCTCTATACGGAGGTCGCGCTTCTGGCCGATAAACTCGACATAAACGAGGAGACATCCAGGTTGAAGAACCACATCGACCACTTCAAAACGCTCATGAAGACAGCGGCACCGCTTGGAAAGCAGCTCGATTTTCTCTCGCAGGAGATGTTCAGGGAGATCAACACGATCGCGTCCAAGTCAAACAGCTCGGACATTTCACACCTGGTAGTGGACGTAAAAAACAATATTGACAAGATTCGTGAACAGTGCAGAAATATAGTATGAATAACGGGATGATCAACATAGGCTTCGGAAATGCGGTCGCCGCACACAGGGTGGTGTCTGTCATATCCCCCTCTTCGGCGTCTGGCAAGCGCATCCGTGAAGAGGCGCGCGAGAGCAGAATGCTTATCGATGCGACACACGGCAGGAAGACTCGCGCCATTATCATCATGGACAGCAACCACATAATCCTGTCCGGCATGCAGTCTGAGACAATTATCAACCGGTTAAACCAGGGGAGCGATGCATAGCTTATCGATAGTGATATCGGCCCCGTCGGGGGCTGGAAAATCCACCATAATACGCGAAATTATTAACCGCACCGACTATCTTGATTTTGCCGTTTCGTCTACCACACGCGTGCGCCGCGAGGGCGAGATCGACGGAAAGGATTATCACTTCATTTCACCGGAACAGTTCCAGAGCGATATCGAAAGCGGTGGGTTTGTCGAGTGGGCGGTCGTTCACGGTAACTACTACGGAACGACGCAAAAAGAAATTGACAGGATACGGCGCGACGGAAAGATTCCTTTGTTTGACGTTGATGTACAGGGGGCGCGGAGCCTCAAGGACAATCTGTACGGTGCCGTGTTCATATTCATCCTCCCCCCGTCGCTGCGGGAGCTTGAGGAGCGTCTGCGGAAGAGAAGGACCGATACCGATGAGCAGATAGAGATACGTATGGGGCAGGCCAGGACCGAGATCAGTAAAAGCTCCATGTTCGACTATATTGTCATCAACAGGAACGTTAAAACCGCAGTTGACGATGTGATGGCTGTCGTCAGGGCATCTACGCTAAAGTTTGAGTATAGTGAAAAAAAAATCGATGACATACTGGGAGAGCGGTAATGATTATACCTCTTGATAAGCTGAATTCCTTCAAAAAAAACAAGTTTGAGTTTTCCAAAGCGGCGATGATGGCAGTTACCCGTCTGAAGAACATAAAGGGATATCCGGAACCGGACCTAAACTGGAAGATCGTACCGAATATTCTGAAGATGATGCTGGACGAGGACATTCAGTATCAGCGCTCGAAAGAGATTGAAAAAGAATCGAACGGTTGACAGAGTCATCATTACCGGTCCGACCGCGTCGGGCAAGAGTGCTCTGGCACTTGACCTGTGCAGGCAGGTTCCGGATACATTTGAAATAGTCTCCGCCGATTCGGTTCAGGTTTACCGGGGGCTCGATATCGGCAGTGGAAAGGTGTCGCGGGCGGTACGGGAACAGGTTCCCCACCATCTGATCGATATCCTCGATCCGGATGAGTCCTTTGATGTATCATCTTTCTGCGCATATGCCGAGCGTGCGGAACGGGACATATACTCGCGTGATAGAGTACCGCTTGTCGTCGGCGGAACCTTTTTGTATATTCATGCCTATGTACACGGTATCTCGCCGATGCCCGAAGCCGATCCGGCACTCCGCGCAGAACTTGAGACATTTGTGAAAGAGTCTGGAAGCGCAGCACTGCATGAGCGCCTTAAACAGGTCGATCCCGCGTCTGCGGCCCGGATTCATCCAAACGATAAACAGCGCCTCATCCGTGCGATGGAGGTCTACAGAAGCAGCGGGCAAACCATGAGCGAGCTGCGCGGCCGTGGCAGCGGACGCATGACTGCGAAAACATGTATGTTCGCTCTCGTCCAAACCCGCGATGAGCTATACGGCAGGATAAACGCGCGTTTTGACGGCATGATAAGAGAGGGGCTCGTTGACGAGGTGCGCCAACTGCACAGGATGGGATATGACAGCGGTACGCCGGCGCTGAAGACGATCGGGTATGCGCAGATGTCAGAGTTCATGGATGGGCTCATAACGCTTGATGATGCGTGTGAAAATGCGAAGAAAATGACGCGCCGCTATGCAAAAAAACAAATGACATGGATTAACGGGTGTGATACGTGTAAGAAGGTTGATTATCGCGATTCCCATGATATCATAATAAATATAAAAAGAACTCTGGAGGCCGGCCGTGAATATTAACATACAGGACAAAATCCTCAATAACGCCAGGAAGGAGAAGGTAGACATAACCGTTTACCTGACAAACGGTGTGCCGATCCACGGCAAGGTGCAGGCGTTTGACAATTTTACGGTACTTCTGAAGGTCGATACCAAACAGAACCTTATCTACAAGCATGCCATCTCGACTATCGTGCCATCGAAACCGCTCAAATACGACGAAGAATCGTAGAGTTACGGTGTCATTTATGAAACGGTTTTTTTTCTTTATCTTTTTACTATTGATAATGGCGGGAATCGGATACGGAGCCTATCAGACGGTAAAATTCGTACCGGAAGAGCAGCTTCCCATCGTTTTCCGCACGCAGGAAGACAGGGTGCTCTACTCCTTTACAACGGGATTGGACATCATACCGTACACGATCATACCGGGCCGGGTTACAATCCAACCGAAAGGACAAACAGGATCG
>CAZAHA010000024.1:17592-20277 GCA_964484915.1 uncultured Leptospirales bacterium | reverse complement strand
TACACGCTCAGCCGTTTTCATGCAGTCTCCGGACACCGGACTCATCATCATAGACGAAGAGCATGATCCGTCATACAAGGAAAACAAGACGCCCAGGTACAATACACGCCGCGTCGCGCTGATGCGCTCACGGGACGAAAACTGTACGGTTGTCCTCGGTTCTGCAACCCCGTCCGTTGAGAGCTTTCACGCTGCGCGTGAGGGACACATCGTCCTCCACCGGCTGACGGAGCGGTACAACAACGCGTGCCTGCCGGTTATCGAAACAGTCCCCATGGGGGAGGAGACATCGCCACTTTCCAACCGCCTCCGGTCGATGACTGTGGACGCGGTGAAACGGGGAGAGCAGGCTGTACTTATGCTGAACCGCAGGGGATACGCGCCGATACGTATGTGCGGAGAATGCAAGAAACGAATGGAGTGCCCCGACTGCAACGTATCACTCTCGTATCACCGCGATGGTTTTCTCAAGTGCCACTACTGCGGCTTTATCCGTCAGGATGTATCGCATTGCCAGACATGCGGTTCCAACCGGATGCTGCTTGTCGGTTCAGGTACACAACGGATAGAGGACGATATCGAACGGCTCTTTCCCGCGTTTTCGGTGTTCCGTCTCGACCGCGACAGCGCGCGGAAAAAGGATGCGGTTCGGGAGATGATCGAGCGCCTGGAAGATGGCAGTGTCGATATTGTCATCGGAACACAGATGATCGCCAAGGGATTCGACTTTCACGGGATAACGCTTGTGGGGGTGCTCATGGCCGATATCGGGATGAACCTGCCAGACTTTCGGGCCCGTGAACGGACATTCAGCCTGCTGATGCAGGTCGCGGGGCGGTGCGGCAGGGGAGAGAAGAAGGGAACGGTCATCATTCAGACCCTTGATCCGGAGAATTCAGTTTTCACGTTTCTGAAGAATCATGACTATGAGTCTTTCTACGAACAGGAGTGCGAGGTGAGGCGTCTGCTGCATTATCCGCCGTTCTCTCGGATAGTACGGATCATCTTCCGCGGCAGGACTGAGCGCACGGTATCGGCAGCCGCGGATAAGGCGGGCCGCTATTTCACGGAAGCGCTGCGGGGAGAGAAAGTGGATGTTCTGGGGCCTGCGCCCGCCCCGTTTGCCAGGATCGCGTCAAACTACAGGTACCATATAATCATCAAGCACGGCGTAACCATGTCTGTACGACAGCATATACGGTACGTACAGACGAACTTCAGGCAATCAGATATTTACGTTGAGATCGATATCGATCCCGCCGACATGCTTTAGTTAGCTGCTGCTCCGATTTCCTGTTCATACTTCTGACTCGCGCTTCGCCTGTTTATCCTGATCTCCTCGTTCGACGGGTCCTCTTCTATCCCCAGCGAAAACGCACGGACGGCCTTGCGGTACTCTCCCATCTGAAAATAGGCCTTTCCAATATTGTTGTATGCCTTGGCGATCTCCTCCGGATGCTTTTCGGCCTTGATGACCTGGTAAAAGGTCTCGACTGCCCGCTCATACAACTCTTTCTTGTAGTAGATGACGCCCAGCGCGTAGAGCGCTTCGTTGTCGCCCGGCGAGATCATGAGCGCCTTTTTTATCATTGCCACGGATTCCGACAGCTGTTCAGCCGTTGCCTGCGTGTCCTCCTCTTCAACGGACAATAGAGCGAGATTGATGAGAGACTTCTTGACAAGCTCCCTGTCCGCGTCAAGCTCGATAACCTTGTTGTAATACTTCCGTGCACTTGCCCTGTTTTCCTTGCGGTTGTAGATGGTGGCAAGCGAGAAGAGCGCACTTGAGTTGGACGGCCATTTCTCGACTATGTTGACGTATTCCGCTGCGGCCTCGTCAAGATAGTCGTTTTCGTAGAGGAGATCCGCAGTTGCGATAAGCGGGCGGGGATTGTCCGGATTCAGCTGGTACGCCTTCTTCCAGTTCTCTACGGCGTTTACGGTGTCGCCCATGTTCCTGTACGCGATACCCATGTTGTAAAACGCCGCTGCGTCTGTGGGATCAATCTCGATCGCACTTCTGTACGCGTCAAGGGCGTCCTCGTAGCGCTGGTTCTCGTCGTAGATGGTTCCCAGGTACATGTACGCACGCTTGGCGTTATGTGAGGCGCCTTCCATTTCGGATACCCGCCTGAAGTAGACAAGCGCGGAATTGTAGTCGTTGTTCTGATAGTAGAGTTCACCGAGTTTCAGGAGTATCTCCGTATTGCCGGACCGTTTTTCCGCAAGCTGGCTGTACAGTTCAATTCCCTTGTTGTAGTTATTGTAGGACGAGGTATACACGTCTGCAAGTCGCGAGATGAGCTCCATGTCCTCCGAGCCCTTCGCTTCAGCCTTCTGGAAAAACTCTATTGCCTTGTCGCGCTCTCCCGTGGAAAGGTGGGCAAGACCAAGGTTAAACAGGTCGATTGCGGCGCCGTCTCCACCGGAGACGGCGAGATTCAGGTAGCGTATGGCTGAATCGTAATCCCGGTTCTGAATAAAGAGTGTTCCAAGCCTCGAATATGACAATTGTGCGATACGGCTGCTTCCGGTTGCTGCTGCCCGTTTCAGGTCCTCTATGGCGGCAAACCGGTCGCCGAGTTTGATATGGGCAAGGGCACGGTTGTAGTAGGCGTGGCCGTTTTCACCATCGAGTTCGATTGCGCGGCCGTAGCTTTCAGATGCCGCTTGATACTTCTGCTG
>CAZAHA010000024.1:0-17582 GCA_964484915.1 uncultured Leptospirales bacterium | reverse complement strand
CTGCCGGAAAAGAAGGTTGCCCCGTACCAGGTGCGCATCGGTATCGCTGTCGTCTATTTCGATGGCCCGGTCAATATGCGTGAGAGCGCTGTCAAAATCACCGCTGTCTGCAAACGCTTTAGCAAGCTCGATGTGTGCGATGTGATTGTTTCGGTTGAATTTTACCGCACGTTCAAAAGACGAGATTGCGCGTGATGTGTTGTCATGTGCCAGTTCGATCCGGCCCAGATAGACAAGGGCGGTCGATTTATCGCTGTCTGACGCATCTGATTCGACGATCTCGGAGAGGATTGCCCGCGCTGACGGATACCGCCCCTCTGTATATGCCCGTATGGCGCGGGAAAGCTCCTCGCTTGTCGCTTGTTCGGCTTCGCTGTCATCTAAACCGTTTTCGTCCTGGGGCAGGAGTTCTCCGATGACCGATCCTGGTTTGCCGTTGGTAAGATCGGGTTTACGGTAGAGCGTGATGAAGAGTATGACAAGCGTGATGCTCACGATGAAGATACCGGATGCGAGCGCAATGTGTATCAGGTGCATCCGCCGCTGCGGAGAACGGGACGAAGAGGCATTCTCCTCCCCATGGTCCCGGCTTTCCTCCTCGGAAAGACTGAAGCGGTTTTTTTTAATTTTGTTTCTCATATCGGTCTATTCACGTTCATGTTTCCGTACCGAATCGAGTATGCCGTTGATAAATGTTCCGGAATTTTCACCGCCGAATTCTTTCCCCAGTTCTATGGCCTCGTTGATCGTTACGGCAGGAGGAATATCCTTCAAATACTTCAGCGAATATACCGACATCCGGAGTATTGTCTTGTCGATCCTTTCGATACGTTCAAATTTCCAGTTTTTTGCATGCCTTTTGATAATATCGTCTATTTCTGACAGATTATCGATAGTTCCCGTAATTAATTTCCGTGAAAAATCAAGCGCATCGGCATCGGCTTCGTTTTGTATCCATGAAAAGCTGCAAATTTCCTCAACCGCATAATCAATAGACTCAAGCATATAGAGTCCCTGCATCGCGATTTCTCGAGATCGGTGGCGTTTTCCCATGGTCAGATCTGCTCGTACAGGGTGCACATTTCGATTGCTGTCATTGCGGCGTCGAATCCCTTGTTGCCCGCCTTGGTGCCTGCACGCTCGATCGCCTGTTCGATGGTGTCGGTTGTCAATACACCGAAGATGACCGGTATGTCGCTTTCAGCCGCGACGTGTGCAATTCCTTTGGCGGCCTCTGCAGCAACATATTCAAAATGTGGTGTAGAACCCCTGATGACCGTACCCAGGCAGATGACGGCGTCATATGATCCGCTTTTTGTAAGGCGTTTTGCAGTCTGCGGAATCTCGAATGCACCGGGGACCCACACAACATCGATCGAATCGTCATCGGCATTGTGACGGACCAGACAGTCGCGCGCGCCCGCCAGCAGTTTCGACGTGATAAACTCGTTAAACCGGGAGGCGACGCATGCAAAACGTTTGCCTTTTGCATCAAGTTTCCCTTCAATTATTCTCATATGTTGACCTCGCGTTTCTCAGTGTTTCTGTGTAATAACGGCGCACCGCATTTTTAACAATAATCCCCATTCTGCTGTAACTTGTCAATGGAGACGTGAAAATGCCGGGTAAAATGTTCACGGCTTCAAAAGGACATGACCAATGGTTCCGGCAAGCCCCAGGAAAACAGTCAGTGCCAGTGATGTTGCAGCAAGTATAGCGGATGGGACCGCATGCCGAATGTACATGACAGCGAGAAGCACTACAGCCGGTACAGCCGCGAAAAGGGAAGATGGAACAAATACAGCGCAGAGTACAGCCGACATTATGACAAGTACGTATTCGGCGGTTCTTCTTGTACGGCTCTTTCCGGGAAAAGCGTACCGCACGATACCGTACAGATAATCGTCACGGTTGATGTAGCGGTCGAAGTATACGGTACAAAAAACAAGGACGGCTGGTGCGGCGAGGTCCGGTGAAGCGTCCAGTCCCGTCATGGTTTCATACAGAAACGGTGCGCCAAGTACCGGCAGGGTCACGGCCGCCTCGTAAGAGAGGATGGAGCCCAGATATCGCCTGTTCAGAAACGACACTGACAGGGCGTACAGGAGGGCGGCACCTGCAATAACGGCGGCTGCCGTTATGCTCTCATAGCCTGAAAGGGGCGTATGCCGTACAATGGCGTGAAACGCCGCGTTGGCAGCGCCTGTCGCAAGAAGAACGGCCAGTGTTGAACGGTTTTCGGCCGCCTTGTACCAGGAGCGGGTAAGCTGAAAGAGCGACACCGATAGAACAATGGCAAGGAGAGTCATGAGAGCGGTACCCGGATCCCATCCGGCGAGGTACATAAGCGCAGCAGCGGGAAGCGCGATATAGAGCGGGCTCTTCAGAAGAACGTCCTTCACCCATACACCGAGAAAAGGAAGTACTCCCCGCTTCCTGCATGCAAACATCCGCAGCCGTGAATGGATCTCTTCGGTTATAAAATCCGGCGTCGATGCGCCGGCCGTCAGTACAACGGTATCGTCATCATTGAAGTCGCTGTAACATAGTTCCGATGCGTCCTCAATGTGGAATGTCTTTATTCCCGCACGCCGTCCTATATCGGCAAGGCGCCGGGTGTTGCTTGAGTCCCTGCCGCCGGCGACAACAAGGGCTGTGGCGTTTTGAACAAGGTCTGTGACGCTTTTCTGACGCTTCCAGGTTGCGTCGCAGATCGTCTCCTCCACCGTAAGTTTCCCGCCAAAACGCCGGAGTGCCTCCTTCCGTATATCCTTGAATGTGTCCGCATCGAATGTCGTCTGGGACACAAGCAGGTACGAATGCTTTTGGGGAACGGTTGAGAGCTCTTTTGCGCTTTTGATTACCGTATACTCGCTGGTGTAGCTTGCAAGTGATATGACCTCGGGATGAGAGACATAGCCTGCGATAATGATGTGATACTTTTCAGATGCGTATCGCTTGATGATTCCCTGAACGCGTGCAACCTTGCCGCAGCACAGGTTATAGAGGCGGGAGGATGTTGTCTTCAGCTTCCGTAATGCGTCTATCCTGGTGCCGTGTGTGCGCAGAACGACGGCTTCTCCAGCGGGCAGCTCATTGTCCTCCGGGTGCGAAACGAGTCCCCGTATTTCAAAGATGCGTCCGATGTGCCTGTTATGGATAAGCGCTCCCCAAATATGCAGACGTCGGTGTCTGTCAAGAAGGCGGGAAGTCTCCCTGACTGCCCGCCGTACGCCGCCGCAGAAACCGGCCAGAGGATCGCGCAGTATCTTCATGATTATTTTACAAACTTGAACTGGGGATTACCGACAGTACCATTAATCGCTATGGTCAGGTTGCCGCTTGCCGGATCAAGATAGTTGTCAAGCAGCATCCCATAGTTTTGTAACAGATCCGAGTCCGATTGAACGATGACGGTCACATTATACGCCGATTTGCGCGTTGATTGTGGATCAATATCGATCGATCCGGTTATCTGTCCCTTCAGGTCCGTACCGCCAAACTGGAGACGTGTTATGACAAGACGGTTTTCGTCATATTCAAGTTCGGCCTGAATCGTGTTGAAGCGTATGTCCGGAACGGCAAACCCCTGTATCTGTATGCCGCTTACCAGGGCCTCCTTCACGGTCGCACTCAGTATTCCTGATTCAGGCATCCAGCTCTTCCTGTTCATGCGAATATCGGTGTTGACAGTCAGCGATCCCCGGATGTTTCTCGCGTTGTCGGAATAGGTCAGCTCCGACGCCTGCATCCTTGCCGCAAGCGTGTTTTTTAACAGAAGATTGATAGGTGAAAAGATCAGCAACGGTTTGCTCAGCTGAAAGATACTGTTGCGCGCATCGATAATAACAAGCGTCTCAGCCTTTGCCGTTCCCGACGGTGAAATATCGAGTCCGGTAAAGTCGAGACTGCGAACACCGGGTATCCTGGTCGAATGGACGATGGAATGGATCAGCCGATCGTAGGGGAAGAGTACAACGACAAAGAGAACGGTTGAGACAGCAAGCAGCAGCAGGTACCTCTTTATTCCCTTCTGATTCAGGAGAACGGAAAAGAAGTGTCCTGTTGCGTTTCGCGCCGTGCGGAGCAGTGTGAGTATATTGTTCATAAGGTGTCAGTCCCGGATTTTGAGTTTGGTTGTGTATCGCGGCATTATCGTGCCGAAAAACTGTGTATCTTGATCAGCGCGTCGTACGTCTTCCTGCTCTTCAGGCCCTTCGTAAAGGAAACATAGGTGATGAAGACCAGATCGTCGGACTGCTCGATATCGTGGATAAAACCGACAAGCGACTGTATGGGCGCTCCATTGATCTTGATGTCCGTGTTGGTTCTTACATACTTGTTCTGGATATTTGTCTGGGTACGCCGTGTATACGCGATATTACCCGATATACCGTTCTCGTCCGCCCAACGGGTTATGTTTGCCGTTGCGGCATCGTTGCGGTCATTCAGCTGCCGTTCCAGTTTCTGACGTTTGTTCCGCGTCCTGCTGTACGCCGCATGGATGTCGGACAGTTCCTGGAGCTGCTCTTCAAGATGGGTCGAGCTGTCGGGAGCCTGCGTGAGGTTCCTGACGGGAATAAACACCAGATAGTAGAGCGCCATGAAGGCGACTATCGCTCCCAGAACATAGAGCATCTTTTTTTCACGTTCTGTTACCGTCAGTGTCAGCATTATTCGTTTTCCGTATCCTCTTTACTCTGTTTCTGTTTGATGATAAGCGTAAACTTGACCGTGTTGCCTGACGAGGCGCTCGTGTTCAGATTGACAGACTCAAACTGAGGAAGCTCCGATAGGCGGTTCTTGAATGTATCCAGGTTCGCGCTGTTCTCGCTCTCTCCACGAACCGTGATAGACTGTTCGGTTATCGTGATGTTCTCAAGGACAAATGTGTCGTCCGACGGGAACTGGTCTGTCAGCGTGGCAAGCAGCGTCATGACGGTATCTGCGGTCGGCAGTATGTTCGTGATTGCTGTCAGCTCTGTTCGCTCGGTCTGGAGCAGTTTTCGGGCCTCCTCCATGGGGTCCGCTCCTTCAGGAAGCTTTTCCTTGAAGAGGGTGTTGTACTGTTCGGCAAGGGTATCATGACGGATGGCCTCGGCACGGATTCCAAAGACAAGGTTGAGAAGAACGGCCGCGATGAAGACGATCATTGACAGAGAGCCGAAGAAAATCGCAGGATAAAACCGTGAGAGGTCGAACGATCGGTCAGCGGAGCTGAGCTTGTCGTGCAGGAAGTCGATCGAACCCGGCGCGTGTGTATAGTCCTGTATCATGCCGTAACAGATGGCGAAACGGTTCTGTACGGTCGGATCAGAGAGCCCCGGTATGCCGGGTGGACGGGAAACCGGAATGGCGGTCTTCCCTTCGAAGTAATCTCCTATACGCAAGAGGGAGGCTCCCCCGCCGGAGAGGTACAGCCGATCAAATGCCGTTCCACCGGACTCTTCGCGTACAGATTCGGCGGTCACGGCTATCTGGGTGCATATTTCGGTGAAAATGTCATCCGCTTCGTTGTAGATGTCAGCCAACCGCTTCTTCGGTATCTTCAGCGACTTGTAAAATCCTGAATCATAATTCGCGTCAAGTGATGACATGTCGAAGTGAAGATGTTCAAAAACCTCCGATGCTTCCTTTATTGAAAGTTTCAGCCATACGGAGATCTGTTCTATAAGCTGTCCGAGACCGATCGGGATACAGCGGCTTGCGGCAAGCTTTTTGTGAACAACCACCGTCATGATGCTCTTGGCATACCCAATATCGCACTGGATATAGGAGTCCGGTACCGACGGCGTGTCGTGGAGGTAGGAGTAGAGCGCGTTCGCCTCCAGGCCGATTCTACCTACCGGCCATTGTGTTCCGTCAAGAATGGACGAATAGTCAGAAAACTGTGTGTCGGGGAGTGCGGCAGCCAAAACCGAAGCGCTCCCTCCGTCCTGACTGAGCAGCTGAAAGTCAAGTTTCGCCTCGTCGAGCGAAAAGGGTAGCAGTTCCTCCGTTTCAAATGGAAGGACTTCGCGGATCTTCGAAACTTCCAGAAATGGAAATGTCAGGCGTCGGACGATGACCGATTCCATGGGATAGGATGTTACGATCCGGTAATTGTCTTTTGGAACGTCGTCAAGGAGACTCTTGACCGTTTCGGTTACATCCTGGACCCGGTTTTCCGAATCGGGGTCAAGCTGTGCAAAGCTGTATGTAACGATCTCGGTCTTTTTCAGCGATCGCCGCGTGCACAGAAGTTTGACCGACGTCGTTCCGATATCAAGTGCTATAAGCTTCTCAAACAAGATTTTCCTCGGTGTTCAGTGATTGTTTTACGGTTTCAGGTTTTATTCGTCTCGAAGATACCATAAGTACCTCCGTCTCTTGTAAAGTACATTTTGGACCTCCAAGCGCCCCGACTCCGTCAACGGTTACCCGGTTACCGTACGGAATAGTAGTAGAACTCTTTGGTTGAGCGGTCATATACGGCCTCGATTGTTACATAATTTCCGTGAACATACCCGATGGATGTAATCCTGAAAAGGTCAGAATGCGTTGTCAGCGTGTTCTTCCGCACGAGTTCATCAGTGATATATTCGCTTGCCTCTTCGACATTCTTGAACGGGCTGTCGATACGGTGCCGTATCAACGACTTGACAGCATCATCTGTCATGTCATCCGTCAGAGAGATGAGGACACGGTATGGAGCGGTATTGATGTTTATCTTGTTAATATGTGCGTTGAATACGTCCGAGTTGCCGTGGGCGCGGAGGTACTCGTCCAATGCACGGGATCGTTCCGTGCCGATCTCGATTTCCAGGTCGTCTTCCTCCTCGTCATCCGTTGTATCTCCCGTGTCCTCTCCGGTCGCCTGAGACATGATCTCCATCATGTCAACTGACTCGATCATGGTATTAGAATCTACCAGAGATTCGTTTTCCGCTTCCTCAAGTGCGTTGCCGCCGCCGAAACCGTAGTAGACTTCAGGGGTAAAGTGTTTTACGAGCAGCAGCTGGTCGATGCTGTCGAACGGTGCGTTAGCTGCGTTATACGGCACCGGTAGAGTTGAGTAGTAGTCGTATGTTTCGGCCCCGTTTCCGGTTTTGGTGTCGTCCTTGTCTACCCAGTCCAGTACCGCTTCCGAATAGTCTGAGGGAAATCCCATGTTGATGAAGAAACGGTCAAGAATGCTGTAGAACGGCGACCGTTCCACATACTGCGTCGATACGGCGCTGATGTTAATCTTGGACTGTTCGTCCCTGATGATAACCTTGACGGTCCCTGAACCGAGATCAACTTCAGGAAAGTCGATCGCCCAGATGTCCTTGTAACTGTCTATCGATTTGTCAGTATTGGCACCCGAAAGGCCTGGCAGCATTACCCCGCGGTCATCGGCCTGCAGAATGATCCTGCCCAGCGTCAGTCCCGCTTCCGCGACAGACTGGGCTATCGCCTCATCCCGGAACCGCTTCATATAGTTTATGTTGATCTGTGCATTCAGCAGGAAGTCGCTGGACACGGAGATAAGCATGGTACAGATGACCATAACAATCAAGAGAACATAGCCCGAGTGTCCTGCCGCATATCCCAGGACCCCGTCCGTTTCGAGACGCCTGCGCCGGTGTTCGTAGTTGGCCTTTATCCGGTTGATTATATGTGCAAACCATTCCATATGACGGCTACTAATCCTTTTTCAGCAGGGATACAAACGTGAATGTTTCGCTTGTTCCGCGGTAGTTTTTAACCGTCAGGGTCGTCCGAACGGCATCCGGGAAGCGGGTCTTCGTTTCGGTGTCCCACCGCGCGTCCCAGTTTGGCGTGTTGGCCAGACCAAATTCAAACCGTATGTCGACAACATTTTCAAGAAGGATCGACGAGTGTCCACCTTCGGTCCTTTCCTCGTCATATACGGGAGCTTCACGCCGCATGAGGAAAAAAATACCGGGATACACAGGGTCCTCCTTGAGATAATAGCCAACCTCCTTGATGTCTGATGTATGGGCGTGGTCCGAAAGCGAACCGCTGACGTAAAGATCGGATTTCATGGCGGTTACGAAGCTGACTGACCCTTTGTACGGTTCCGACATTGCGTTTTCACCGACGAGAAAGAGCCGTTTGTTATCGTCGACTGTCAGGGTGCACTGGAGATCACGGTCGATCCGGCGCGAGGCAAGGTTGACGTTCTCGTAAAACTCGGCAATACCGGCCATGTCCCGTACTGAGAACATAATCGACCGGTGCGCGGTGTAGATCATCATGAGTATGATGGATGATACGGTCGCGGCGACCAGTACTTCAAGCAGCGAGAAGCCGGACTGTTGTGAATGTTTGGAATTGGTGCGATGCATAATCAGTTTGTAAATATGTAGTCGAGTGAGAATGACCGGTCACGGTTGTTATACTTCCAGTGGACGGTTATCGTCACAACCTTTGCCTGAATCAGCTCGGGCAACAGCTCGTTTTCATACTGTACGATTTCCCTCTCCCAGGTGAAGCCTGGGTATTCCTCTACTGTTTCGGATGAAACATCAGTGCCGCGCATGCTGCTGTTCTTGAACTCGTTCAGTTTTGACCGGGCTATCAGAATCGCGCTTGTCATGTTCTTGTTTTGGGCAATGGCCAGCGCACCGGTAGAAACGCCCGAGTACAGCGAGACGATGATCACACTCAGTATGGTGACGGCTATCAGGACCTCGATCAGGGCAAAACCGTTCTTCTCAGAACGCGCCGTCTTCCCACATGGTCTCAAAATCGACATGTCCATCCCTGACATAGGGCTCCTTTTTCAGCTTGGAAATTATTATGGAATACTGCCGGTGGTTGTCCGCCGACACATGGATGATCGTATCGGACGAATATCCTTCAGGATAAAACGGAACGAGTATGGTGCCCGAATCGTCGCTGACTCCGTTTGACGATATGACACGTTCTATCAGAAAGCTTCCCGGAAATGTCCTGCTTTTGAGGACGGGCCTGTCTGATTCAACCATTGTCCCGTCCCCGGAAATCGTTATCACCGAATATCCGTTGGTCCTTTCAAGAATCGTGCTGTTCTCTTCTGCCATACCCTCCGCGTCAGGATAGGCCAGATGAATCGCAAGAAGATTGGTCCTGTTGTTGACGAACGCATCGTCAAATGTCTTGGTAATGACCGCGGTGAGAAACGACAGGTTCTTGCGCTGTCCGCCGAAGTAATTCGCTATGCGCGGAGCCACGACGACGGACAGAACGGAAATCAGTGTGATGGCGGTGATGAGTTCGACAAGCGAGAAACCGTCCTGCCTGGATAATCGATTAGTTATCCCAGACGCTGATGTCCGCATCGTATCCTTCGCCGCCTTCCTTCTTGTCGGCACCGTAACTCTTCAGATCATAGTCGTTTCCGTCGGCTCCGGGATTAGCATAGTAGATATCGTTTCCCCAGCCGTCCTTCGGTACCTTTCCTCCGCGGATATATCCGCCCGGATTGTAGTTGTCGGGAAGAGGTTCGGTCGTTGGTTCTTCCAGAAGCGCCTGCAGTCCCTGCTCGGTCGACGGATACATGCCGTTGTCAAGGTTGTATCTCTCGAGCGTCGTCGAAAGCGTGCTCAGGATCTGCTTCGTCTTGGCGGTCTTCGCTTTCTGTGTGATGCCCTGGTAGCTTTGAAATGCAAATATGGATAAAATACTCATGATGGTTATGGCGATCATGAGTTCCATGAGTGAAAACCCGTCGTTTTGACGGAGGGCACCGGCCATATCTATCAATCGCCTGTATACTCTTCTCATATACTCTCCAAATGTATGTGTTGTATTGATTACGCTTATGAAGCGGTTTTATGTGTGTGTGTCAACTGATTCTTCAATGTTACATCCGCTCTCACGAGACAAGAAGATTCATTTCGAGCATCGGAAGCATGACGGATATGACGATTGTCCCGATGACGATACCCATAAATATGATGATCAGCGGTTCGATCATGTTGGTCACGTTTGTGATGGTCATGTCAATCTCGGTCTCATAGACGTTGCCGATTCGGACAAGCATGGTGTCCAGATTGTCGCTTGCTTCGCCGGCGGAGATCATACCGAGGACCATCTTCGGCAGAAACGACCCGGACTCGAGCGCCTTCGAAACAGGCGAACCCTCCCTGATCTTGTGAGACGCCTCTGAAATTTTCTCATCTATGATCACATTGCCGACGATCTTCCTGACGATCTCGAATGACTTCAGAATATCCACGTTGTTTGAAAGCATTATGCCGAGGTTCTGCGTAAAGCGAAGCACGATAAGCTTGTTGTAGATGTTTTTTACAAGCGGAATGCGCATTTTAAGCGAATCCACCTGACGCCTGCCGTTATCGGTTGCCTTGTATCTGAAGAATGCGTACGTACCCGCGATGAACGCTACAACCAGCAGCCAGAAATAGGAGGAGAGAAACGAGCTTGCGCCCATGACGATCTTCGTCGGCAGCGGCAGTTCCTGACCCATCTCGATGAACATCTGTGAGAGTGACGGAATAACATATGTCAGCAGGAAAATGATTATCCCGAAAGAAAAGAAGATCATGAACGCGGGATACCAGAGTGCAGACTGAATCTTGTTCTTCAGTATTGAATTCTTTTCCTCAATGTCGGCAAGACGTTCCACGACAGAGTCGAGAGAGCCGAGGTTTTCTCCGACCCGGACCATATTAATGTACATATCGGTAAAGAGGCCCCGGTGCTTTGCCAGACAGTTTGAGAAGGAAACTCCCGATTCGAGGCTGTCCTTGACATCGGCAATTATATGTTTGAAGTATTGATCCTCCGTCTGGTCCATGATGTCATTGATCGCGCGGACCAGCGGCATGCCGGCATTCAGCAGGGTAGAGAGCTGCCGCGAAAAGATGCCGATGTTCTTGGCACTCATCCGGCGAGCAATGAAGATCGAAATGCTGTTGAAGACCGATGAGGACTCCTTCTCCTGTCCAGCGCCGGTTGCCGCGCCGGTGGCGGCGGGGGTAATTTTCGTTACATACAGCGCCTTGGTCTTTAAAAGAACCTTGGCCTTCGCTTCGTTTGTCGCATCGATAATGTCGGTAATCCGCTCGCCTTTACGGTTGAGTGCCTGATACTGGTAGATCATAAGCCGCTTACCCTCAGTACTTCTTCGACGGTGGTGACGCCGGCGATCGCCTTCTCGAGACCGTCGTCAAAGAGCGTCCGCATGCCGCCGGCGACCGCCTGTTCCTTTATCTCCGCCGCATCTGCGTTGGAAATAACAAGCTTCCGGATCGCGGATGTCAGCACAAGAAGCTCATAGATGCCGGTCCGGCCGCTGTATCCTGTTCCCAGACATTCATCACACCCCTGGCCCTTGTACAGTTTTCCGTTTGTAAGCTGCGACGGTTTGATCGAAAGCTCCTTCAGTTCGGCAGCAGACGGTTTGTACGACATCTTGCAGTGGGGACAGATCCTGCGGACGAGGCGCTGAGCGAGGAACGCGTTTACCGAAGACGATATGAGAAACGGTTCGATGCCCATATCCACCAAACGGGTAACCGCTGAGGCGGCATCGTTGGTGTGTATGGTGGAGAAGACACGGTGGCCGGTCAGTGCGGATTGAACGGCGATCTCGGCCGTTTCAAGGTCCCGGATCTCTCCAACCATGATAATATCAGGGTCCTGCCGGAGTATAGACCGCAGTCCCGATGCAAACGTCAGACCAATCTTTGTGTTTACCTGCATCTGACCAACGCCGTGCAGCTGATATTCTATCGGGTCCTCGACCGTCAGGATGTTCACGTCTTCGGTGTTCAGCCTGGTCAGCGAACTGTAAAGGGTTGTGGATTTTCCGCTTCCTGTCGGCCCGGTAACAAGAATAACGCCGTTCGGCTTGTCGAGCACCTTCTTGAACTGCCCAAGGTTGTGTGGATTAAATCCTATCGTGTCAAGGTCAAAACTCATGTCGGTCTTGTTGAGAAGACGCATAACGACCCGTTCACCGTAGTAGGTAGGGAAAATCGAGACGCGTATGTCGATGTCCTTCTGTCCCACTTTAATCTGTATACGGCCATCCTGGGGTAGCCTGTTTTCAGCAATGTTCAGGTTAGACATGATCTTGATTCTGGAAATGATGGCGGACTGCAGCTTCTTGGGCGGCAGGTGCATCTGATAGAGTATGCCGTCAATCCGGTACCGTACCACCAGCTCGCGTTCGTACGGTTCTATGTGTATGTCGCTCGCGCGGTCTCTGACCGCTTCCGTGATGGCACGGTTTACGAAGCGTATGATCGGCGCTTCGTTCGCCATATCAAGAATATCTTCGGTCTCTCCGAATGTGGCACCGCCAAGCAGGTCAAAGTCGGACGACTCAAGGTCGCTGAACATCGTATCAGCCGGTTCGTCTTCCGGCGTACCAAAATGGGTCGAGATAATCCTGTCGATGTCCTCGCTTTTGGCAAGTACCATGTGAATGCGCTTTCCGGGAAAGAGTGCCGCTATGTCGTCAACAGGCTCGTATACCAGCGGATCGCATACGGCGACTGTAATGCTTCGCCGATCGGCCCGGTACGGGACGATCCTGTTTTTTTTGAGGTAGGAAATCGACAGGGTATTCAGTATGTTGTCGGAATCCTTGAACTCCGGTTTACGGTCAAACGGTATCCCGTACTGTTCGGAGAGGGTGTCCAGGACGATCTCGTCCGTAATAATCTCCTTTTTCACCAGGATATCGCCGATCTTGAGCGATGTTCCGATCTGCGCTTCCAGTCCCGCCTGAAGATCCTCTTCCGTGATCATGCGGTTATCTATCAGTATTTCACCGAATTTCCTTCGTGAACGGTGTGTACTCATTCAATTACTCTATAATTTTTATTTCGTCATTTTTCTGCCGCGTAAGCGTTTCAAGCTTTTCCGGATCTGTCACGATATGCGGTGTGATGAAGACGAGCAGGTTCCGCTTCTCATAGGAGACGACCTTCCGCTTGAAGAGCCAGCCCAGTACCGGGATGTCTCCAAGAACCGGCACCTTGGTCTCCTCTTCGGACTTGTTGTTGCTGATAAGGCCCCCAACCACAATCGTCCGTCCGTCATCAATGGATATCCGGGTGGAAAGGTTTCGTGTGTTGATGCTTGGCGGTTTGATGGATGTGGCCGAAATGGTACTGGTTTGAACGGAATTTACCTCCTGGTAGAGCTCAAGCGTGATTTTCCCGCCCTTTGTTATGTGCGGTGTGATCTTGAGCTTGAGGGAAGCTTCCTTGTAATCGTAGCTGTACGTTGTCGTTCCGTCTTCGTTTATCCTGTTGTTGGTCGGTACGGGAAACTGCTCGCCGACATTGATTTCGGCTTCCTGGTTGTCCACGGTCATGATCTGAGGTGTCGAGAGGATATTGAAGTTGTTGTCTGTTGCGGATGCGTTCAGCAGGATGAGACCAAGCTGAGAGCGGTCGCTGACATATCCGAGCTGAAAACCGGAGTTTAACGGCAGCGGAGTCGTCCTGCCGTTTACCTCGGATGTCGTGAAGTTGTTGCTGGACAGTATCTGGGAGCCGCCGACACTGTTGTTGCCCTGCTGGTGGCCGAGCATCCAGTCTATACCGAATCCCCAGCCGTTGTCTGCGGCAACTTCCAGGATCAGCGCTTCGATCATAACCTGCTCGCGTACGATGTCCAGCTGTGAAATGATTGTCTTTATCTGTTTGAACTCTTCGGGGGTAGCCGTAATAATGAGTGAGTTCGTTTCGTTGTTTGCGATAATCGAAAGCTGTGTCTCAGGTGCTTTCGATGCCGCCGGAGCCTTTACGTTCTGGTTTGCCTTCTGTGACTCCCGTACCTGCGGCGTAGTATCGATCTTTGCCGTCTCGGAAAAGGGAACCCTGGCCAGTACCGTGGCAAGCTGTTCCGCCTTGGCATTCTGGAGGTGTATGACGTGTATATTTCCCTTTGAGACCTCGCCTTCGTCGGTAATCTCCTCCTCGGCGACGGGCTTGTCCAGCTGGCGTGCTATCTTGATCAGACCGTCAATTTCCGAGGCGACACCGGAGATGATGATGTAGTTGAGGTCGTCAAATGATACGACCTTGGTGTATCTTGACTTCAGCGTGTTCAGGACATTCCGGACCTGGGTTGCGTTCTGGTGTTTAACTTCGAAGATATAGGTTACTGTCTTATCGTCCTTGAGCGATACCTCGCTGTCGGCATCAATGATTATTTCGGCGTTGTTTTCTATAGCGTCGCTAATGGTGACAATCTTGGTAATATTCTCCGATTCGATGACGGCATAGCCCTTGATCTGCAGTATGGACTTCATGATATTGTAGGCTTCCGAGACCGGTATGGGTTTGGAGGAGACTACGGTGATCTTGCCGCGCACCCTGTCGTCCGCAATGATGTTTCTGCCGGTTATCTCGCTCATCATCTTGATGAATTCGTCGATATCGGCGTCGTTGAAGTTCAGCCTGAACGTCTTCTCGTCGGCACGGAGTACTCCTGTAGTCATCGAAAAGGGGATGACTCCGCTAAAGGTAACCGCAAGAGCGGAGAATACACAAAGAAGAAAAAGAAGTATTGCTGTAATTCGTGTTTTTTTCATGTATGCCTGTTGCCAACCTCTAAAAATTGCTGAATAGTTAATCGTTTATCGTAAAATCGAATGTTTTGAAGTCATTGTTGCGCTGTATGTCGATCACTACCCTTGATTCCTTATGAAACGACTGCCATAGCTCAAACAGTTTCTGTGTGCTTGTAATCGGGTGTCCGTTGATCCGACGAAGAATATCACCGCTTCTCAGACCAAATTTGTAAAGGATATTTTGGGAGCTGACCAGTTTCAGCATGTAGCCGACGACTTCCCCGTTTTCGCGGTATGGTCCCGCCCGAATCCCCCTCAGCATGTTGTCCATCTTTCCCTGAAGGATCTGATTCAGCTCGGCTCTGCTGAGTGTCTGGGTTATCTTGTTAGAGATTCCCGAAGAGGACCTTGGTGGTGACGATGCGGTCTTTTTAACGTCTGGCGGATACATGTCAAGGATACTTGTTTTCCCGCCGGCCTTCAGCGTGACTTTGGTTTCCTCAATGCGGATAACCGAATAGCCATACGCCTCCATACCAACCTTGAAAACCTCGGCTGTCCTTTCCCCCTTCTTCCTGATCATTGCCCGTGCGATGGATTCTGGACCGGAAATGGTTCCAAGAAGCGTCAGGTCTGTCACCTGCAATGTTTCGACTGTTTCTTCTTGCTCCTCCTCGATGATATCAAAGTCGGACTTTTCGAAAAAAGTACTCTCTATGATCTCTTCGACCTGGGGAAGAGCGGCTTTGTGTGAATCTCTCACCCGGCTTTGCGACGTCCCTGTCTGAACGGCGGTGTCGGAGAAGAGAGTATTTTCAACGATCATAACTGACGTAAGAGCAATCATATATGATGCAAAAAGAACAGTTGCCGTTGTAAGGAGATGATATTTGATGTTTTCCATTACATTTCCGGTTTTCATTGGAAAGACTTTCAACTGTGATTCTGTGTGCAGAGGTATGTTACCGTGCCATTTCTGTAAATGAAAAAAACTACAGGTCCGTTTCCTTATACCGCATATTGGTGCAATATGCGGTGAATTACTCTTTTGGTGCGGTTTTAACTCGCGAACAGTCATTTGTTCTAATCGGGCACACTTTCCTCTTGACAGTACTCCAGTGAGTGCCGACAATAAAAACGGCAGGGCTTTATACATGGCAATGCCACATGTAATATGGGCACTTCCAAAAACATGAAATTTGTGCCCTGTGTCCAGCATCGCTGAGCTGCTACAAAGTAGTGCTGGACAGGCAAATTGAGGCAGGCATGCCCGTTTATCGCATGTCTCAATGAGGTTTTTTGGAAACGCCCCCGTAATATAGTAAGTAAGTGAGTTGCTGTTCCTGCTTGCAATTAACGTAAAACCGCGGTCGCGGTTTTGTGTCAGGAGATGCGTATGCTGATAATATATA
Source organism: uncultured Leptospirales bacterium (assembly GCA_964484915.1). GTDB lineage: Bacteria > Spirochaetota > UBA4802 > UBA4802 > JAFGJZ01 > CAZAHA01. The sequence goes on along the minus strand of CAZAHA010000024.1, from coordinate 1,649 downwards.
TCGCTCTTGTTTTTATTCTGCTTGGTGTTGCTTTTTTTGCATTGTCGGCAAAAACGGAACGCCGTCAGATACCTGCCGGACAGCCGATGTCTGCCGTCACTTCCGGCCGAGGGGGTACTTCCCCATCATCGACGCATCCTGCGCCAGGTGCCGTACGAACGAAGACACCGTCATTTTCCGTTCAGGAGCATGTGTTTTACCGGGATGACGCACCGAAGGAACAGCCGTCTGCCGGCCTGCAGCCCGCTTTCCAAGAAGAGCCCCGGTCGCAGGTTGCTGCCGTGGAGAAGCAGGCCGTATCGGAGTCCGGATACTCACCGGTAGACGAACTCAGGCAGACGATGGATGAATCCATAGTACAGGAAACGGCGCCCCCGGACGGCATAGCAGCCGTGCTGTTTGAAGATGCCGATTCTGTCGTTGCATATGGCGAGGGCAGCGATTCCATAGCGCCGGAGAGGTACAGTCATCTGAAGCGCCTCAGTAACGGCATACTGATCGTTGGTGATGATGCGCTGACCTTCAGATCCGAAAAAGCACTCTATCGGTTTGACTTTCACCGGTTAAAGCAGATACGCGGAGATGCAGGTTCCGTCCTTATCTACCCTGATACGATGAACCATCCGCTTCTGCTTCTGTGTCCAGATGACAAAACCGTTGCACGTACTATTATCGACAGGTTCATTACCTTCAGGAAGGGGCGTCCGTAATGTACTACCGCTACAAGACAAAGAACAACAGTTCGGCCATACTCAAGTACGGTTTCCTCGCACTTCTAATTGCTGTTCTTGCGGGTATTGTCATACACAACAGGCAGGAGCTTATGTTCTGGAAGTACTCGTTTAACAGACTCGACGCTACGCTCGAAGAGTTTGAAGCCAACGAAAGCTTCATGGCCGATAGCAGGGAGGCAGAGCATATCACCGCAAAAGTACATGGCTATGCGGAAGACAACCCCTACAGTGAAGACGCCTGTTACCTTGCCGCCAGGCTTCATACGCTTCTCGGAGAACGGCTTTCGAATCTCTCCGTTACACGATATATAATCAGTCCCGATACCGTGTTCATCCTGGATGAAACGACCACGCATTTCTTTACAGCACTGAAGAACATAAAAAAGGGGTTTGCCATACGGGAGAACGGTGCCCGCGAGGATTCTCAGATTCTGCTCCTTGCCAAACTGTACCTGTATACCGGTTACTACGACAGAAACGTTATGTTTGACCTCATGCGGGATGTATCCAGGCCTGAGGAACTCTCCGATGTAGAGGAGCGCCGTCTATACGGTTTCCTGACCGTTTTGGGGGGCGACACCGCGTACGGTCTTGATTTTATACGAAACCACGGCAGCATTACGTCTATCGAAGACAGGCTCTTCCTGGCCGGTGTATATAAGCTGTCGGAGCAGTACACCGACGCAATACTGGCATACAAGGATATACTCTCCAGTGAACTGACGGCGGAGTATGAAATGACCGCAAGGATGGCCCTCGGCGAGATATACTACACACAGGCCCTGTATAATGAAGCGCTGGAACAGTTTTCACAGCTTCTTATTTCGAATAAGGGAAACAAAGAGGCAAAACAGTACATGGTAAGGATTTACGATAAACTGGGAGACACAAAAACGGCTGAAAACTATATGTGAC
>CAZAHA010000023.1:0-20658 GCA_964484915.1 uncultured Leptospirales bacterium | reverse complement strand
ACAACGCGCCTTGGTGATCAGCGATTGGTCGCGCGGAACGGTGTTGGGCTTTCCCGCAACCTCCGAAAGAGGAACCGGACGCGCTGCATCGTAGAGGAGGGCGACCTTCGTTCCGAAATTGCCGATGGATGTTGTACGGGCCGCAACGGCGCCGAGGCGCGTGGCGATTATCCGGTCCATCGGAGATGGAGACCCGCCGCGCTGGACATATCCCAGTATGGTTTCGCGAGTCTCCATGTCTGTCATCTTCTTTACCTTCCGCGCGATGTAGTGTCCGGGAGACCCCTTTTCCTTGGGAACTTCGATTCCCTCCGCTACGACAATGATGGAATAGGGACGCCCCTCCCGCGCGCGGCGCTCGAGACAAGCGCAGACAATATCCATGTCGTACGGTATTTCCGGTATTAAAATGATGTCGCCGCCGCCGGCGATACCGGAATAGAGCGAGAGCCAGCCTGCCTTGTGCCCCATGACCTCCACCACCATGATCCTGCCGTGTGAGTTTGCCGTTGTGTGTATCTTGTCTATCGCGAAGGTGGCGATATTTAGTGCAGAATCAAACCCGAAGGAAACGTCCGTTCCCCATACATCGTTGTCTATCGTCTTGGGCATGCCGACCACGTTCAGTCCAAGTTGTGAGAGTTTATGCGCGGTCTTCTGTGTTCCATTGCCCCCGATGCAGACTATGCAGTCGAGCCCTTCCCGGTGATAGTTCTCTTTTATGATTTCCGGTTTTGATTTAACCAGTTCCTTGATCTTTTCCGACTTAAACGGTTTCTCTCTTGATGTGCCGAGAATGGTTCCGCCGGCCGTCAGTATGCCCGACAGAATCGGTTCATCCAGTTCTATCCATTCATTATTAATAAGACCGGTAAAACCCGAGCGGAAGCCTATCACCTCCATGCCGTACTCAGTAATCGCAGCCTTGCCTATTCCACGGATCGCGGCGTTCAGTCCCGGGCAGTCCCCTCCCGCTGTCAGTATGCCAATCTTCATCCTTTTTCCTGCATTCACCATACATATCCTGATCATTCGTTAATAAGGGCCGGCGGCTCGCCGGCAAGATTAAAATGACACCGGATGGTGCGTCTGTAAAGTAATTAATACGGGATATTCTGACAGATACAGATCAAGCGTTGGTTTCTTCCCGAATGAACCATTCTCCGAGCCCGGCGCCTCCGCGTATGGAAGCCCAAAAAAAGGAGCCGATCCATCTGGAACGGCCCCTTTCATGGTGCGCGTCGGTTAACGGGTCATTACACCGTACAGTGTATCGTGTCCTCTGTTATCGAATCATCATGTACGATTGTCTTGTTCTGTATCGTGGACCTATCGGCCTTCAGAGAGTATGTTCCTGTTTTCTCGATATGAATCGTATATCTCGTTCCCCGGTACTTCCGTTGTATGGTGATCTTCCTGGACAGTTCGTCCGGAAGTAAAGGATCGATTGTCAGACCGCTGAAATCGGGACGCACTCCCAGTATGTACTGGGTTATCGTATAGTAATTCCACGCGGCGGTTCCGGTAAGCCATGAGTTCTTCGCCTCGCCCGGCTTGAACGCGTCCTTACCGGCAATCATCTGTGCATACACATACGGTTCCGTTTTGTGGAGCTCGCTGATATCCTCAAGATACGCGGGACATATCTTCCTGAAATATTCCCATGCGCGCTCGGCACGACCCAGTTTGCACTCGCCGATCATGACCCAGGGATTATTATGGCAGAAAACACCTGCGTTTTCCTTGTAACCTGCGGGATAGGTCGAGATCTCGCCGTACTCTACCACGTACTCGGAGAACGGGGGATTGTTGAGGACAATACCGTACTCGCAGTCCAGCCGCTGTTTGACTGAGTCGAGCGCCTTCTCGCACATGCCCTCCTCTTTTCCGATCTCGGCCATGGTACACCAGCCTTGAGACTCGATAAAGATCTGTCCCTCACGGTTCTCACGGCTTCCGACCTTGTTTCCGTAGTAATCGTACGCACGGAGATACCACTCGCCGTCCCAGCCATGCTTCTTGACCGACTCAACCATCGCGTCGACCTGCTTCTGCGCGCGGTCCGCCTCGGAATCCTTGCCGAGAAAACGGCAGAGTTCAACATAGTCCCGGCCGTATACCACAAACAGACCGGCAATCATCAGCGACTCGGCCTTGGTGCCCTCGGTCTTGTTCTCTGTTGTCTGGAACGATTCGTTCGGATCGTGTGAAAAACAGTTCAGGTTGAGGCAGTCGTTCCAGTCGGCCCGGCCGATGAGCGGCAGACCGTGCGGCCCGAGATTGTTCACAACATGGTCAAACGAGATTGTCAGGTGGTCGAACAGGGTCTTCGCGATGCTCATGTCGTTGTCGAACGGAACCATCTCGTCGAGGATGCTGAAGTCCCCTGTCTCACGGATATAGCTGACCGTTCCGAGGATGAGCCACATCGGATCATCATTAAAGCCGCCGCCGATATCGTTGTTTCCGCGCTTGGTAAGGGGCTGATACTGATGGTAGCAGCCGCCGTCCTGGAACTGCGTCGAGGCGATGTCGATTATCCGTTGACGGGCACGTTCCGGCACCTGGTGAACAAACCCGATGAGGTCCTGGTTGGAATCACGGAATCCCATACCGCGGCCGATACCGCTTTCAAAGTATGATGCAGAACGGGAAAAGTTGAAGGTAATCATGCATTGGTACTGGTTCCAGATGTTGACCATGCGGTCCAGCTTCTCCTCACCGGTATCAACGGTGCAGATGCTCAGAAGGTCATCCCAGTACTTTTTCAACTCGTCAAGAGCTGCGTCGACCTTCTCCGGCGTATCAAACTTCGCTATCGTATCCTTCGCCTTCGTCTTGTTGACGACACCCTTTTTCTCCCATTTTTCACTGTCTTCATTTTCTACATAGCCCAGAACAAAGACGAGGTCCCGGCTCTCTCCCGGCTTCAGCTCTACTTCTATATAGTGTGACGCGACCGGAGACCAGCCGTGTGCCTCGCTCATGCCCGGCTTGCCGTCGAGAACCCTTTGCGGTTCATGGAATCCGTTATAGAGTCCGAAGAAGGTCTCACGGTCGGTATCGTACCCGTTAATGTCTGCATTGACCGAATAGTACGCGTAATGGTTCCGCCGTTCCTTGTACTCGGTCTTGTGGTATATGACCGAACCTTCGATTTCCACCTCTCCTGTAGAGAAGTTACGCTGGAAGTTTTCCATGTCGGTCGCGGCATTCCACAGCGCCCATTCAATAAACGAGAAGAGCTTCAGCTTCCTTGTTTCTGATGAACCGTTGGTGAGAGTCAGCTTCTGTACTTCGGCCCAGGTGTTCAGCGGTACAAAGAAGAGAACGTCGGCTGTTATGCCGTCCTTTTCTCCCCTGATTTTGGTATAGCTCATACCGTGACGGCACTCATATGTATCAAGCTCTGTCTTGCACGGCTTCCATCCCGGAGACCAGACGGTGTCGCCGTCCTTGATATAGAAATATCGTCCGCCGCTGTCCATCGGGACGTTGTTGTACCGGTACCTGGTTATTCTCCTGAACTTGGCGTCCTTGTAAAATGAATACCCGCCTGCGGTATTCGAAATAAGCGAGAAGAAATCCTCATTCCCCAGAAAGTTAATCCAGGGCCACGGCGTTTCCGGAGTCGTTATCACGTACTCCCTGTTTGCGTCATCAAAGTGTCCAAATTTCATATTCTCTCCTTGACCTGCCCATTTTTGGGATTCGACCCGTAAAAAGGCACATCTGGTATTATTAAAAATCCTGTCTATTATCAAGCGGAAAACAACGAACGCTTTCCGCGTTGACTGCTACAGCGGCCGAACGGAATCACGCAGTACAAGCTCGGGTTTCAGGACGACCTTCCTTGTTTCTGATTCATATCCCTGAATACGGTCAAGGAGCATACCCGCGGCAACATGTCCCATTTTTGCGAGCGGTTGAGAAAATGACGACAGCGGTGTCGACAGGTACGGAGCCACCTGTGTATCGTCAAAACCGATAATCGAATAGTCACGGGGCGGCTCAAGGCCCCTTTCGCGAAGGGCCTTCATGAATCCTATCGCCGAATAGTCGTTCGACGCAAACACGGCGTCAAACTCCGGCAGGGCATCGATATGTTCCTGAAGATATGTGAACGTATGCTCCGCATTGAAAAGTCCCGGCAGCTCACGCTCCGGCTCAAGGCTGATTCCGCTTGCGGACAGTTCATCCCGAAATCCCCGATACCGGTCACGGGAGGATGCCATATCCTGCAGCCCCCAGATAAAAATGAATCTGAGGTGTCCACGCTCAAGCAGCGCCTGCGCCGCGGTCCGTCCCGCCTGATAGTTATCCAGATAGACCTGGTAGATGCTCTCGTCGTCGTAGCTTCTGTCTACAACAATAAACTTGTCATTCAGGTTCTGAAGTGCACGAATGATCGCGTCATCCGTCTCACTTAACAGCGGGAACAAAATAAAACCGTCCACCTGTTTGTTGTGGATCATGTTCATGTTAAATATACGGTATTCGCTTTTCGTCGGCGATTTCCGTGTGAAGTATATGTTTACGTAATACCCGTCCTGGGCCAGAAGCTCTTCCATCGCAGAAAGGATGTCCCAGTAAAACGGCCCATACGATGCCGCGATTATTCCGATGCGGTGGAAAACCCCTGTTTTCAGTGTCTGTGCGGAATAATCGATACGGTAACCCAATTCCTCGATCGCTCTCTGAATCTTTTCCGCCGTTTTCGCACTGACGCTGTCTGGGCTGTTCAGATACCGTGACACACTGGCACTCGACAGTCCGGCTCTTTTGGCAACATCTCGCTGGTTTGACATGTACACACTGTATGTATACGTATACATGCCGTCAAGGAATTCTTCATGGGCCTCTCCAAAAACTTCATATGGATGTGATCAGCAGTGAATTTTCTCACACATCTACCCGTACACAGAATCCTCCGGATCATGGTCTTTGTTTCTACAGGAGACCCCATCATACATGCCATCAATGCTCTTACCCGGTATGCCGGGCGTGATATTCATACATTGAAACAAATATATACGCCATGTGCAACCGGTAGCATTTGTCAACTGTTTCTTGGGACTCTTTGGAAATATACGTGTGTACCACTACACTTCGCACGGAGATTGGTTACCGGCGACGACCAGCACGCAAGCAGTATACAAATTTGTCTTGACTTGAATCCCTACCTGCTATACACTGCACCTCTATTAATACACATATGGATACCTCATGAAGCGCCACTTTATCGCGCCAATAATACTTGTTCTATTGCTATTGTGTTCCTGTGAGCGAAACAGAGCCTACAAGGCTGACATTGCCGGAGGAACAGCCGACCTGACGTTTGTTGACTTTTCCGGAGGTCAAACGGCCCAGTTAAACGGCGAGTGGTTCTACTGGCCGGGTGAACTCAAACAACCGGAAGCCGTGCGAGAAGCTGTTGAAAGCGGTTATTCCCATTATGTTGCTGTACCGTCGGCATGGAAACGCGTAGCCCCCTTTGAGAACAACAATAACCTCCTCACATCCGGAACCATCGCGCTAAAAATCACCCTGCCGGAGGAGGAGAGAACATGGTCGCTCAGGATCCCGAACGCAAGCACCGCAATAAAGGCCTATGTAAACGGAAGTGAAATCGGTGAAGTCGGCAGGGCAGTACCCGATAGAGAGGATTACGTGCCCCGGAACCTTCCACAGATTGCAGAGTTCTACAGTTCAGGCGGAGATACCTATATTGCCTTCCACGTCGTCAACTTCATTTCCTCGTCAACCGGCATCTGGGACTATCCCGCTATCGGAGACAGCAGCGCCATGCACGGCAGACGACAGCGGTCGATCGTTATCGTCTGTCTGATATCGGGCGCCCTGATCTTCATGGGACTATACCACATAACGCTTTTCCTTCTCAGGCCGGAAGAAACATCCTACATTTTCTTTGCCCTGATCTGTCTGTTTCAGTCTGCGCGGAACCTTATAATGAATGAAAAAATCCTGACACACCTGTTTCCGTTTACAAGTGGCGGATGGGAAGCGGCCCTGGTGGTTGAGCATCTTTCCGTCCACATGATCATTCCGCTTTTCTATCTCTTCTTTAAGCGTCTCTTCCCGCAGCAGGTGCATACATATGCCGTCCGTTTTGTGCTGGCAGTAAGCGGATTCTGGACCCTCTTCGAGATAACAACGCCGGCTATGGTCTTTCAGCGATTTCTGCCGTGGTTTGAATACTTCATACTGGTCAGTGTTTTGTACATGCTTGCCGCTATCGGACGCGCTTTCGTTGCCAGGGTGGAAGGCGCAGGAATCACGCTTGTCGGCCTGGGAATTCTTCTGCTTGCGGGTATTAACGATGTTCTGTATTCAACCGGGGTCATCCAAAGTATCTTTCTCACTTCAACCGGAGTGTTCATCTACCTGTTTATACAGGCATTTTACCTGTCGATGAGCTTCGCCAGGCTCTTCAACATGGTCTCCAGGTATTCGGCTGAACTCAAGATACTGAACAAGTCGTTCGAACGTTTTATTCCGCGGGAGGTACTAAAGCTTCTGAACAAGTCAAGCATCGTCGACATCGAACTTGGCGATTACATCGAGGACAATATGACCGTCTTCTTCCTCGACATACGGGACTTCACGACACTATCTGAAGCCATGAGTCCAAACGACACATTCCGGTTTATCAACTCATGTCTCTTCCGGATCGGCCCCGTTATACGCTAGAACGGCGGCTTTATCGACCAGTATATCGGCGACGGCATAATGGCGCTCTTCCCAAAGTCAGCTGACGACGCGCTCGCCGCCGCCCTTGCGATACGCAACAAGCTGAAAGAGCTCAACCAGGACCGTACGGAGGCAGGATGGAAACCGGTGCGGGTCGGCATCGGCATCCATACCGGGCCACTCATGCTGGGGACAATCGGTGAAAACGAGCGAATGGACTCGACCGTGATCTCTGACACCGTGAATACCGCAAGCCGCCTCGAGGATCTGACGAAGGAGATGAAAACCGACATCATTATCTCGGCCGAATGCGTCAAAGCGCTGACAAATCCGGATAGATATGTCTGTTACTCGATAGGCACGCATCAGATACGGGGCAAGGCAACCCTGGTAAACATGTATGCGGTACAGGATTCGTGAAGCAGAATCAGCGTATTGCTTTTCTGCCCAAAACACCACCTTGCAAATATACGAAAATCCAAATGAAGCGCTGCACAGCAGCAGTGTATTTCATATTCGTTTGGAACGGCTGAACAACTTACTCGGTAGCAGTATTATTTTTGTTTTCGATTCCCCGGCGAATTGCGCTTCTTTCCAGCAGGAACCCGATCTTGATAAAGGATGGATAAAATACGACCTTGAGCGGAATGGGATCGTCACTGTACAGATGCAGCACCGAAAGGACAAGGGGTATCCCCATCCCGGCACCTTCGTTAAATTTGTTCTCGTCGGCAAAAGCAAACAGGTCGCTCCCCTTTTTGTACCCCAGTTTCTTCAGAATTGCCTGCTTTTCCTGCAGCGTTATGTTCTGACTGTTGGTAACCCAGATGCCAACATGAGTGTTGGTTGACTGAAACGTTATGTTAATAAACTTGTCTTTCATTTGAGCAAGTTTATACAGGTTTGTATTTCCGTTTTCTGCAATTTCGTTCTTGAACATCTCAAGAAAAACCGGATAATTATTTCCGCTTGTGATTCCCTCCGGCGCAGTAACGTGTTTCTCATACAGAAGTTTGTAGTTTGCCTTGCTCGCATTGATCGCGAGTTCCTTTAAACACGTGAACATATCAAACGAAATGCTCTGCAGATCCTGGCGGACAAGGAGCATGTTCAGAATCTCCTGTATCAGCTTGCTGCTTTCGCGAGTAAGATCATACAGACGCAGGTTAACGCTCCACTCCAGGTCCTTGTCTCCGAGTGTTTTGCTGACGGTAGAGATATTTGTGATCAACGTATCGAGTCCCGCACTTTGGCGCAGGTCGATTATGCGTATTGCCTTGAGAAAGTTGATCTCACGCTCAAAGAACGGATCCCGGAAAAAAAACTTCATCTCGGGATCGTATATCCACTTCCTCTTTTCAAGATACTTCATCAGGATATCGGGATTGTACAGTTCAAGCGTGGAATTATAAAAACGTTTTCCCTCGGAGCGCAGAAGTATGGTAAACAGCTCAACGACGTCTTCCTCCGTGTTGAAATAGTTTACGACCGTTTCGGCGGCGGACTGCCGCGGTATTGGTATACGGTCTCCAAACCCCGACTCCGTATACAAATTAAAGGTACTGTCCCTGGATTCACCGAGATAATTGAGCTGCCGTGAATCAAGGGACGAGTAAATGAGCAGGTTTATAAAATGCTTGCGAAGCTCTCTTTCCATTGCACCATAACGTTTTCGCAGATTGTGTACGTCAGAACATCCTTAAAAAATGGGGCTCCCCCGCCTTCCCGTTTTTACCGTGCACCATACATATAACAAAACAGGAAAAGCGCCGGCGACAGGCGATGATCCGTGCATGCAACCGGTTATATTCATCCCTGCTGATGCTCCTGCGGTAATCCTCGATAAATATAATAAACCAATAACATACTATTTTTCATGTTCATGAAGTCAATACTATTTTACTTTTTTGCGCATCAACCGCACGAATCCCAACGGCAAAACCCCTGGGACGGCTGAATCCCGTTTACGGAACGCTACGGATGCCCCAAGCTAATACACCACCTTCCCGACAGAGACAGGCTACAATGTGTATGCAGCCTGCACGTTACCGGATTTTAATACTTACGTCAAATACACCTGAAGCATAATAAAGGTCGATCAAAGCGGTCAAGCCCTCCTGTTTTTCGCGCAGGCAGGCCCGATAGACGGCATCTACCCGGTTCTTGCAACAGGAATCAGAAATCACCCGCATATGCTTTTAACACAGCTCCCTGCCCCGTCTGGCATATGCGGCCTGTCATCGGATTAACAACTTTTTGCGCGTACAACTTTTTTTTTCTTTATTTCCTGTACATCTTTGCTCATTACTGCACGGTGGGAACTTAAACGGTATACAGTGGAGAATGCTATGGACCGCGGCGCACAAAACATTCTGCTTATCATGCTTTTCATGCTTATATTCTACATAATGTCGGTACTTCAGTCAATTCTGCTCCCGCTGGTGCTCGCGCTTTTGTTTGTACTGGTTGTCCAGCCGCTTGTCATCATACTCGAAGAAAAACGTGTACCGCGTGCCGTTATCGTCCCTCTGCTGTCGGTCCTTACCATATCCGCTCTGGTTATTCTGTTCAATATTCTCATGAGTTCATTCGCTCAGATATTGTCGCAGAGAGAATTCCTTGCCGAAAGACTGTATGAGAAGCTCTCATCCATCGCCTCGTTTATATCAACGTATACTGCTACCCCCATAGAGAGTTCAACCATACTGAATTCGCTGCAGGAGTTTTTCAAAACCAACCTGCTGTCACACGCGGCAGGATCCGTTGCGACGAAACTGTCGACATTCGCCGGATCGTTTGTGATGTTCAGTATCTACTATATAGTGCTTCTGACCGGCATGTCAAACTACAAACGGTACCTCGCTCATGTCGGCGGCGAGGACAAGGCCGAACTGCTTATCTCTAATTATGAGACCATCCAGAAATCCATCTTCTCATATTTAACTATAAAGGCATTTATCAGCATGCTGACCGGCCTCCTGGCAGGCATCATCCTCGCGCTTTTCGATATTAAGTTTGCGCTTTTGTTCGCGTTTTTGACGTTTCTGTTTAACTTTATACCGACAATAGGATCGATCATCGCATCGATCGCGCCGATATCGATGGCCCTCATTCAGTTCAACACCGTTACACCGGCAATCGCGCTTATGTTTATTCTGACCGGTGTTCAGATGATAATGGGCAATCTGGTTGAACCGAAGCTTGTGGGGAACAAGCTCCGGCTCAACACGGTGACCGTTATATTCGGCCTTGTTTTTTGGGGTTACCTGTGGGGCATATCGGGTATGATAATGTCGGTGCCCCTGATGGTTACGATCAAACTTGCGTTTGAGTATATACCTTCCACGCGCGTATTGGCCAGGATAATGGGGTATCCTGAAAAAATCGCAGCAGAGAATAACAGCCAGGAGCAATCCTGATCATACGGTCCGCTCACGGATGATACGCGCATACGTCCTGCCGCTCTGTTTAACAATACGCTCCTGCGTGTCATAGTCAACGCGTACAATACCGAACCGCTTGGAATAGCCGTAAGCCCACTCAAAATTATCCAGCAGCGACCAGCAGAAGTAACCGGCAACGCCAACTCCATCCTCGTTCAGCCGTGCGACCTCACGGAGGTGCTCTACAAGATAGGTTTCCCTTTCCGTGTCGATGACCTGCCCGTCCACGACGGTGTCCTCAAACGCCGAGCCGTTCTCGGTTATGTACAGCGGGACGCTTGTGTACTCGTCACGGATGCGCGATAAACAGTCATAGATACCGTAAGGAACGATTTCCCATCCCATGTCGGTCTTTTCCCGTCCGGTATCGACATGACGGATGCCGAACGCCGCTTGTGGATCATGTTTTACAACGCCGTGCGTATAATAGTTTATCCCGTAGAAGTCTATCTCCCGTGCTATCGTCCCGAGGTCACCGTCCTGAATGCAGTCAAGGCTGATGCCGTTATCGGTGTAATGCCGTACCATATCCTCGGGATATTTTCCGTTGAAGAGAGGCTCCAGAAACCACCGGTTAAGGTGTCCGTCTGCGATGTGAGCGGCCGCCCTGTCCGCTTCCGTGTCACCTGCCGGATAGAACGGCGAATGGTTGCACGTTATACCTATCTGCCCTCCCCGCGTATCGATCTCCCGGTAACGTTCCACGGCCATGCCGTGAGACAGAAGAATATGGTGTGCAGCTCTTACCGCCTCGCTATAGTCGGTATGCCCCGGCGCGTGTTCACCGTGCAGATAACTGGTAAAGGACGCGCAGTACGGCTCATTATGCGTTATCCAGAAGCCGACCTTGTCATTAAACTCCCTGAACAGGATGTCCGAGTAATCGAGAAAGCGTTTCGCCGTATCACGGTTTAACCATCCGCCCGTATCGTCAATCCACTGCGGAAGGTCCCAGTGATACACCGTAATCGCGGGCGTGATGCCGTTTTCCAGGAGTTCGTCTGTCAGACGGTGATAGAAATCCAGCCCTTTCCTGTTGACCGTACCGCCCGCGGGAACGATGCGCGGCCAGGCAACCGAGAAACGGTAAAACTGAATGCCGAGTTCCTTCATTATCCGGACATCTTCCCGGTATCTGTTATAATGATCACATGCCACATCACCCGTATCACCGTTGGAGACCTTTCCCGGCGTATGCGAAAAAGTGTCCCAGATCGAGGGGGTCCTTCCGTCGGCGTCATGCGCCCCTTCTATCTGATATGACGCGGTTGCCGCACCAAAAATAAATGAATCATCAAAATACTTCATGTAAACCTCCAAATGAATGATGGCATGCTGTGCTACCGGTTGCATAGTGTCAATAATAATCTTCTGTCTGCACTCTTGATGCTTTCGAGTACACGCTCAATCTCGACGCAAAGAACCTTGATTGTGAGAGGACAACACAACACGTCCTCTGCTACAGGACGGAATAATCACCCCCATCCCTTTCAAGATGCATGACGCACGATTGAAGCTGCCGGCGAACGCCGTTTCCGTAAGAGACCGGGTTTTCACAAAGGAGGAATATGCTCACAATCATTGCCGGACAGGGAAGATCAGGCTTATGCTGGATGAGTGTGTCCGATGGATGAAGGACAGTACCAGTCAGCAGTAACCATTTCTACTCATCCTTCAGGGATGCGAGGAACCGGACCAGAAGCCTTACACCGAACCCGGTCGCATATCTGCCGTACAGGCCGTTTTGCTGGTCCATCCACCCTGTACTTGCGATGTCGATGTGCGCCCATGGGGTCTGTTCCACAAACTCCTTCAAGAACGTGCCACCGATTATGGTACCGGCCTTTCTGTCGGGCGTTATGTTTGTAATCTCGGCGATATCGCCCTTTATACGCTGATCATAGGCGGAATCAAACGGCAGACGCCAGACCTTCTCTCCGGTCTCGACTGATGCGGACTGTATCTGTTCTACAAGATCATCGGAGGTAGAGAGCAGGGCCGCGTATTCCCATCCGAATGTTACCAGACACGCGCCGGTAAGGGTGGCGATGTCTATGATTCTTGCAGGTTTCAGCTGCCGTTCGGTATATGCAAGCGCGTCCGCCAGAATCAGCCTGCCCTCCGCATCGGTGTTCAGCACCTGAACGCTCTTTCCGGCATAGGAAATGAAGACGTCTCCAGGACGGTAGCTTTCCGAATCGACGGCGTTCTCAACAAGCGGAAGGACGCCGTATACATTCTGCCGGATGCCCAGCCTGGCCGCCGCCTCAATCGTATACAAAACAGCCGCGGCGCCCGCCATGTCGTAACGCATATCTGTTATGCCGGCCGATGTCTTGAGGTTGAGTCCTCCGGTATCGAAAGTGACGCCCTTCCCCACCAGCGCGCTCCACTTCCGTGATGACGGGTTTCCCTTATACGAGAGCACCACCATACGGGGCCTGTAGACGGACCCGCGTCCAACCGCGAGTATCAGGTTCATCTTCTTGGACTTGAGCTTCGCTTCCGATAATACGCTGCACGACACGTTTTTCAGTTTTGCCGTCTGTTTTGCCGCGCGCTCTATCGTGTCCGGGTTTGTGTTATCAGTAATGTCGTTTACCATGTCGCGGCAGCGGTTGACGGAGGTGCACAGGAGGGCGGCATCCGACACGGTCTTTTCATGACGTGCATGAATGTTTACCAGAATCGCCTCATCTACAGGGACCTTTTTCCCCTCGTCCGACTGTCTGTACCGGTCGAAGATATATCCGCCCAGCATCAGCCCTTCCGTGATCCAGACGGCGCACTTCTCATGACCGACGCCCTCCTTCTCCGGAACGATAACAAGGACCTTCGTCTTCCTGTGTGTCTGGGCCGTTCGGACACCCTCGGCGGCGGCACGGCGGTATACCGCGGCGGCATCCCCGTTCTGCTTGACCGGTATAATGATAACGTCCGCGTTCACCGTAGAGGGTATGTAGACCGGACTTTTCAGTTCGCGGAAGAAGCGTTCGTCTCCTGCAGTCCTCAGAAACGAGAGTCGGGAAGCAAGGTGTCTGTACTCGAAGGTCTCGTCTACAAAGACCAATACCGTGTCCGTTTTGGTTATGGATATGCTCGCGTTTACGGTTACCTTCATCATGTCTCCGTTGTCATGGTTTTTACTGTCTTTATCACGAGTTGCTGTTGTCTGCGCTCTTTTCCGTCCGAAAGCAGTACCGGCATCCGTAGATCAGTATGGTCCTCCTTCCGTCAGCAAGGGTGTTGCCGGCGTACAGCGGCTCGTCCCTGGTAAGTTCGCTCCTGCACAGCGGACAGATCCGTTTCGGCAGGTGGTCCTTCTCTTCATCTGTCAGCTTATCCACGGCGCCTGTGCCGTATGCACTCCGCCGCGAGCCGCCGTCACCGGAAGACCTGTGATGGACACTCCCCGGTTCGGGAACCGATACCGGATCGCGCAGTTTCATGATTGTCCGCCTGCCGCTGTCGAGCATCTGTATCGTATAGATAAACAGTATGACGGCGATAACAAGACCGAACAGCGTCATTAAATATCCCATACGCTACCGCTTCTTTACCACAAAGTTTTTCATGATCGTTTTGGGACCCGGCCGCTCATAGGTATAATCAGCATACAGTTCGACCAGCACGAAGTCAAGCGCTTGCAGCATGCCGAGCACCTCGTCCGTTGTATAGATCCGCTGCGTATGGATCTCCTCCTTGACTATATCACCCTTCGTAAAGGTTATCACGGATTCGATTATTCGGCGTCCGCTGTCGTACTCGTTTGCCCAGTCTATCTTCCACCCGTTGTGTTCGTAGGAGTGCACCTTTGCGTCAAAATTTGTCCGTACATTGTATTCGGTCGTCAAGTCAAAGAGAAACACCGAGTCCGCGTCCATAACGGACAAAACAGAACGGAACACCTTTTCGAGATCAGCCATATTCGTGATATAGTTCATGGTATCGTGAACGCTGAAGATAAAGTCAAACGGCCTGCCAAACGGCAGCGCGCGGGCGTCGCCGGCGACCAGGCTGAAGTTGTTGTACGCCCTGAGCCTGGCCGTCTGCAGCATGTCCACGGACAGATCAAGTCCCACGATCGTATATCCGTCACGGGAAAAATATGACCCGAACCTGCCGGTACCGGTGCCGATCTCGAGAACGGTGCGCGGTATGCCGTGGTAAACCTGCATGATCATCTTTATATAGTTGTACCAGTACCGGTAATCAACATGGTTCAGCAGAAAATCATAGTGAGGCGCCATGTGGCTGTACGCGGGATCGCATTCGTCCCTCCTCTTGGGACCGCCGGGCATGCCATTACGATGAGAGACCGTCATTATTTGCTTTTCCATGAAAACATCAGCGAACCAATCATAAGACACACGACGGTGATAGCGGAAAGGATCAAGATGTGTCCCTTCAACTGATAGAGGGTGTATCCGTCGTTCATCACTTTCCTGATGCCGTCAACGAAGTAGGTCAGCGGCATGAATCTCGACACCGTCCTGACCCACTGGCTGGTCCCCTCGAGGGAGAACCAGACCTCCGAAAGGAACATCATGGGCCACGATATCAGATTAAGAACGCCGTCGGCCATCTCTTCAGATGACCCGCGTGAAGCGATTATGAGGCCGATCGACGCCATTGCCATCGAACCGAAGAGAAAGAAGACGATGATGTCCAGAAAACTTCCTTCCACCTTGAAGCCAAAGAGCAGAACGATGGAAAAAAACAGAAACGACGAGGTGATGATCATCATCATGACCCGCGAGAAGACCTGTGCGGTGAGAAACTCATACGACCTGAGCGGAGTAACCGACAGCCGCTTGAGCACGTTGTTTTTCCGGTAGCGTACGATGACATACCCGATGCCGTAGAGTATGGAAAACATGACATTCATGCCCAGGACGCCCGGAAAGAGCCATTCGACGTACGGTATCTCCCGACCCTGTACGATCTTCTGGTGGAGCCCTGTCTGCGGCTGGTCAATCTGGCTGAATAGAAGAAGCCGCTCGGCCACGTACCCGGACGGTGACGTCTGGCTGACGTAGTAGCTCTCGGAATCGGGAAGCAGAACGAGGTCAAGCCTGTGGTGCAGAAGCTTTTCCACGGCCTCCGTGCTGGATTCAAATTCAATAAACTCCGTATACCTCGTCTGTCTGAAGTTTTCCAGAATATCTCCCCCGTTCCCTTCGTCCGTCATCACGATCCCGATCTTATACATCGCGGCGGGTTCCGTGCCGAACATGAAGCTGAACCCGATTATGATGAAAAGGGGAAAGAGAATGTTCCATCCAAGCGAGGCCTTGTCGCGGTAGAATTCCTTGTTTCGCGCGATGAATATGGTCCATATACGTTTCAACATCAGCTTCGAAGCTCCTTGCCGGTCAGTTTCAGAAAAAGGTCCTCCAGGTTCTGCGTCCGTACGGTAAATCCCGTCAGGTCTATCCCCCGGCGCAGCAACTCCTCCATGCATTCGGTCGGGTGCTCGGTCTGTATTTCGACCGCCTTCTCCACCATATAGTATGGATAGGGAAAACCGTCCAGTACCGATTCGTCCTCGATCGTCCGGATGATGATGGATACGCACTGCGACTCGTTTCCAAGCAGTGAATCGGTACTATCAAGCGCGATTACCTTGCCGTGGTCCATGATCGCGATCTCGTCGCAGAGGATCTGCGCCTCTTCCATGTAATGTGTCGTCAGGATAACGGTTTTGCCGATTTCCTTGATGTCGGAAACGATGTCCCAGAGGTTTCGCCGCGCCTGCGGATCAAGGCCGGTAGTCGGCTCGTCAAGGAAAATGAGTGTGGGATCGTTGGCAAGCGCTATGGCAAGAAGCAGCCGCTGCCGCTGTCCGCCCGATATCTTGCGGTTGTCAAAGTGCAGTATTTCTTCGAGGTTGCAAATGTCTATCAGATAATCAATCTTTGCCTTGTTCGAATAGAGTGACCGGAAGAGCTCCAGCGTCTCCCTGACGGTCAGAAACTGGGGCAGCTCGGTGTTCTGAAACTGTATACCGATCTCCTCCCGGTACTGCCGGTTCCGCGGACGGGAACGGTACAGGACCTCTCCGTCAGTTGGAGAGAGAATGCCCTCGATTATCTCTATCGTCGTCGTCTTTCCGGCGCCGTTCGGTCCAAGCAGGCCGAAGCAGATGCCTTCGTCAATCGAGAGATCGATCCCGTCGACGGCGGTAACACCGGGATATTTCTTTACGAGATTATGTACTTCAAGTATCGGCATGGTACCGTCCTGTATAGTAGTTCGGGCAGCGGCGATCAGTAATCCGGTATGTGAAACAGACGCCGTAACACAGGTCTCGGAAGAAAGCGTACAGGATCAGGCTGCGCCCTGCTGTCATAAAACAGGCGGCGCAGAATAAAACAACAAAAAATGCAGTGTAGTAGATTCGGCTTGCTGCAGATTACGCGCGAAGAAGCGTAACAGGAGAGAGTACCGTATGGTTACACGTTCCGCCTGATGACCACGTAGGTCATGTCGTCCTGAACGGCCTGTCCCTTCCGGAACTCCTTGATATGGTCGAACACGATGTCACGAAGGTCCGAATGATCTTTTTTGATGTTTTTTATCAGCACGTTCATGAAACGGGAGACCGAGTATTCCTCACCCTCGACGTTTGTCTGCTCCTCGATTCCGTCGGACACCATTATCAGAAGCTCTTCGGCCTTCAGCATGACCTTCTTTCCGGTTGGTTCAATCGCGGGCAGAAGTCCCAGCGGAAGGTTTTCCTTCGGCGAATCGACACGTTCCGCGCGTTTATTCCCGTAGATATAGGTATACGAATGCCCCATGTCGAAAATTTCAGCTTCACCGGTTGCCTCGTTTATGTCCACGAAGATACCGGTCACAAACTTGCCGGACTCAAACGAGTTGTGAATATAATCGTTCACCGCCGTAATGAACGGCGCCGTCCCATGGCGAAAGTCGTAGATATTGAACATCCCGCTGAGCGTAACCGAAATAAGCGAGGCCGAGATTCCCTTGCCGGAGACGTCGCAAAGTGCCACGATCCAGTTAGTGTCAGAGTACTTCTTGGCTGAATAAAAATCGCCGCCGACACCCTTTGCCATCTTCGTACCGGCGATTATTTCCATACGGTCGCTAAAATAGTGCGCGTCCTTCTTCACGATGGAAAGCTGAAGCTTCTTGGCAAGGGCGATGTCCTTCATGGTAAGGTCCGAAAGATAGACCAGAATGTCCCGCGTTGAGAAGATTCCGCGGAACCTGTCTTCATCATCGCGAAGAACGAAGTAGCGTATCTCCTGATTGTTAATGATGCTGTCAAGATCCTCGGCAACCACGAAGATGTTCTTATTGTATCTGACAGACTCGACATCCTCTATAATGTCACGGATCGGCTTGTTCTTGTACAGGTCGCGTCCGCACGGTTTGGAGAGCGTGTCAAACAGTTTTGCCCGGACGACGAGTCCCTTGATATTCATGTCCCGGTCAACCACTGCAAGGGCGGGTATCTCCTTCTCATGGAGAAGCGCGTCGGCGATATCATCAACGAGCGTATCGTCAAACGTATAGAAAAGGCTGCTGCATATCTTGCCGATGATCTCCCCGTGAAGCCGGTCGACTTTAAGCTGGAACACGACGTTTTGAGTCTTTTCCTTACGGTTTTTCCTGGCTTGGGTATCCATCGTGTCTGTCCTTGCAGAAGTAATGCTTTTCGATATCCATGTAATAACCAAATGTTAAATTCAGATAAAGAATCGGTCATTTTCATATAAATTATAGGACCACTAATCTCCATTCCGTAACGACGCCGCATACCGGGGTGTAAAGGTTATATGATACACCTTCTGGTGGTATTCATGGATCACATAGAGTAATCCTTCACTCTGCAGTTCAAGCACCGTCTCCGCAAGTACCGTCCGGAACTGCCGGCGGAGCGCGTCTCCAAGGACAAAACCGATCCTCGGACGTATTGCACCTATATAGGCTGCGGTAAGCGGCCAGCGGTCTCCCGGAATGGAGACATAGAAATCGTCGAAGAATATGTCAAAACTGACGCCGTAACTGTGGGTAGACTCACCGACGGCATTTCTGTTTTTTATCATCAACGCTTCCTGATAGTCGTTCGGGCGGAGAGCGGACGATACCGCAAACTTGACGACGACGCCGGTTATCCCGTACGCTGCCAGTTTCATTTGAAACCGCTCCGCGACCAGCCCGAGAGCGCTTTTGGCCTCCGGGGTCAGGAAGCGGTATTGGCCCGGAACGCCGTAATAATAGTAACTTTCCGTCGGCGGCACTTCAACAAGTTTCCCGTCCGCCAAGAGCAGCTGTATGGAGTCATCATCCCCGACAGGGACACCGTACCTGAGCGCGACCTCCTTATGGTACGGATAGAGAAACATCCGCAGCGTCCGTTCGGTTTGGGCCGTGCGAAAGTCGTTATATACGGGAATACTGGACGTGACGGTCCTTTCAATTTCATAAACAAGACCCGAAAATGACGCAAACTCTTCGATGCTTGCTTCTTCCCGTTCGGTATATACTGTCTCCTGATGGCGTTTGCCGGCATGATATCCCGCAAACACGCCGCAAAGGAGTGCGGTCAGTACAGCCAGACCATAGAAAGCTTTCCGTATACTCATCGTTTTGTTCCCGGATAATGTGATTCGAGCGGTGACGCAGCAGCAATTAAAAATAATTGACACACCCCTTTTTTAACACACCGTTTACAAAATGCCAGATTTCAAGGATTAATAATGAAAGACCTGAAAAAATCATATACCACAGTCATGGAAGATTCCTTCCCGGAGAACATTACAATATCGTTCGGCCCGCAGACGCTGGTGTACAGAAAACGCACCTGGACGATGGACCAGGGCGGCGAGATGGTAAACAAGGGGCTCCGGTACGGAGAGAACCCCGGCCAGGAAGCCGCGATGTACGAACTCGTCAACGGCAACCTCGTCCTCGGCAAATGCGAGTTCATACAACCGGGACGGGCGCTCGTATCCGGAATCGCCGAAGAGAACATGCTGCAGTTTGGCAAACACCCCGGCAAGATCAACCTGACAGACATTGACAGCTGTCTGAACATACTGAAATATCTGGACGACATGCCCTCATGCGTCATCGTCAAGCATAACAACCCGAGCGGGGTCGCCCAGGCGGAGACAGACTCCGCGGCCTTTTATAACGCGCTCATGTGCGACCGCATCGCAGCGTTCGGCGGATGTATCGGCATCAATACCACACTCAGCAGGGAAACCGCCGAGTATATATCACGGAGCTACTTCGAGGTGGTCGCTGCGCCGGACTTCGCCGACGGCGCTATCGACATCCTGAAGCAGCGGAAAAACCTGCGAATCGTACGGATCGCGGCGATGGCTGAGCTCTCAGCATACAGGAACAGCCGCTTCGTGGACTTCAAGTCGCTGATGGACGGCGGCCTGATCGTTCAACAGAGCTCCCTCAACACCATCACGTCACCCGCCGACCTCGCGCTTGCCCGTGCCGAATACAGGGGCGAGACATATGTTGTCGAACGGGAGCCCACAGAGGATGAATACCGCGACATGATCTTCGGCTGGTCGGTTGAGCAGGGTGTCACATCAAATTCGGTGATCTATGTCAAGAACGGCGCAACAGTCGGCATCGGTACCGGTGAACAGGACCGTGTCGGCGTTGCCGAGATCGCGGTCTACAAGGCATATACCAAGTACGCGGACAGAATCGCGTTTGAGAAGTACGGGCGGCCGTACAAACAGATCGAGAGCGAAGTTGAAAACGGCGACGAAAACCGTACGGTAATCGACGCGATACAGGAGGAAACGAAGCAGGCCCGCGGCGGCCTTTCGGGAAGCTGTATGGTCTCGGATGCTTTCTTCCCGTTCAGAGACAGCATAGACGTCGGCATCCGCCAGGGAATCACTTCGGTCATCCAGCCCGGAGGGTCTCTTCGGGACTTCGAATCGATCATTGCATGCAACGAGGCCGATCCGAGAGTCACGATGGTGTATACCGGACAGCGCTCGTTCAAACACTGACGATGAATCCGCGCGAGTCGCTCATATCCTTCCTCGGACAGATACTTCCGCCGGAGAGGGTCATCACCGATGGTGAACGTATCCGGCTCTACGACAGCGACCGGGCCAAGGGATTCTCCGGCCGGGCGGGCCTTGTTGCGATGCCCGTCAGCACGGAAGAGGTCTCGCTCATACTCTCGACATGCAACGACCTGTCGTTTCCCGTCTACCCCCGGGCCGCCGGAACCGGAGTAACGGGAGCGGCATCGCCCCTGGACGGCGGGCTCGTCCTCTCGATGGAGCAGATGAACCGCATCCTTGAGATCGATGCAAAGAACATGACGGCCACAATAGAACCGCACGTCATCACCGGAGAACTCCAAAAACAGGCAAAGGAAGCAGGTCTCTTTTATCCGCCGGATCCGGCGTCGCTGAACGAATGCACCATCGGCGGCAATGTTTCACAGAACGCCGGGGGGCCCCGCGCGGTGAAATACGGCGTGACG